>NZ_JARXXY010000004.1:0-298068 GCF_029893845.1 Micromonospora sp. A200
GCGCAGGGCAGCAGCGGAACGGTCACCTCGTTGGCCATGCCCCCCTTCCTACGCAGGTCGGGGTGCCGGTCGCACATGGAAATAGCCGTTCGCCCTGCCCAGCCACCTGATCGTCCGAGGTGCCAGTGTGCGGGCCAGTGTGACCCAGAGCGACGGCCCAACCGCCTGACCTGCCAGAACGGGCCGCAATCAGACGTTGAAGCGGAACTCCGTACGTCGGATTTGTGAGCTGCTGTGATGGTTCTGCACCCGCTCTGACCTGTGCTTGTTCTGCTTGGTCGAGTTGGCTCGCGTTGGTCATCTGCGGAGAACTTGCGGACTTTCTGCGGACCGATGCCCGGAAAGCATTGCAACTTATGCGCCTGTCGCATAGAGTCAACGTATTCAACAAAGACGGGCCGGGCAGGAGCGCCAACTCCTGTTACCCCGGCCCTTGATCGCCTAGTAGGAGGCGACCCGTGGGAATCATCGCATCCGTCCCCGTCCCCGCCGGTAACCGGCTCATCGACGCCGACACCGCCGACCTGGCCGCTATCCGCAGGGCGGACAACGTCGGCCGCTTCCCGACCAATCAGCCGTACACCGGCCGCGCCGCCGTGCTGGTCGAGCCGCCGGCCGCGGTGATGGAGCTGGCCCGCAAGGTCGACCGGCTGGTCGTCGGAACCGACCTCACCGACGACGAGGTGGCCGCCCGGTTGGGCGTGACCGCCGACGCGGCGTTCGACGCCTACGAGGCGTTCGACAAGTACCGCCAGGCCTTCCGCCCGGCCGGCTGCCCGCCGTACTGCTCGGAGGACCACCGCGGCGAGGTGACCGAGGTCGACGGGTTCACCATCGGCCTGGTCCACGAGCGGATCCTGGCCGAGCTGACCGGGCAGGACCCCGGCTGGCACCGCGACCACCCGGCCACGGCCGTGGTGCGGGTCGAGAGCACCAGCGAGGCCAGCGTGGTCACCACCCCGACCCGTGTGGTCCTGTCCGTCTCCGAGGGCGACGAGGGCGCGTACGACGGCGAGGACACGCAGGCGTGGACTGGCACCGTCGAGCAGGCCGAGCAGCTCGCCCAGGCCCTGCTCGCCGCCGTCAGCATCACCCGCACCGCCGGCGGCACCCGGTGACCGCCCCGACCGAGCACCCGCGCTGGTGCGACCGGAGGGACTGCGAGCGTCGCGCTGAGCACCGTTCGCCGGCGGTGCACGTCGACACCAACCGGCCCGAGGCGTCGGTGGTGGACGTGGCGCTGATCCAGGGGCTGCACCCGCTCGCCGAGCCGATGGTGTCGCTGACCTCGATCGGGGGACCGGCGGCCGAGCACATCGTCATGAGCACCAGCCAGGCCCGGGTGCTGACGTACAAGGTGCGCCAGCTGCTCGACGGCGCGAAGGGTGGTGCCCGATGAACGACGCCGCCCTGTTCAACCTGCTGCTGGCCATGTTCGGCCTGCCCGTCGTCGTCCTGGTCGTCTTCCTGGTCGCCCGCGCCCTGGTCTACCGGCACGCCGACGAGTACGCCCTCGCTGCCCGCCGCGAGCTGGCCGCCATCAACCGCCGTAAGGAGCTGACCCGATGACCACCCACGGGGAGCGTCCGGCCGAGCCGGGCGAGGTGTGCACCTGCGGGCGACCCGCGGTGAAGGTGTTCACCGGCGGCCCGTGGGGCGACACCGGCTACTGCGGGCTGCCGGTCGGCGGCCAGAGCGGCCCGTGCGCGTTCTGCGGCGGCCCGCGTCACGAGAGCGAGCGGTGCCCGAGCTACCAGGTGCGGCCGTCCGCCGCCGAGCAGACCGGAGGTAACCCCCGATGACCGCCCCGACCATCAACGGCACCCGCTACCCGCAGCCCGTCGACGAGCTGCTGCCGGCCGCGCGGACGCTCGCCGACCAGCTCGGCGAGGTCCCGTCCCGTAACCGGCTCATGCGGGAGTTCCGCATCGGTGCGCCGAAGGCTGACGAGCTGCGCGCCCGGCTCGTCGACGAGCCGCCGGCGGACCCGTGGCAGTACGCCGAGGCGATCGGCCCGGATCCGCTGCCGGCCCCGGTCGTACCCGAGTCTGTGCCGCTGGTGCAGCCGGCCCCGGTCGAGCGGCCCGCTGAGCCGTCCACCGAGGTCACGCCGGCCGGTCACCTGGGTACGTCCACCCCGGCCGAGCCGGGCCGCCGGGCGGTCGCCTGGCCGGTGATCCTGCTGGCGCTGCCGGCGTTCGTGGCCATCTGGTCCGGTTGGGTCGGGCTCGGCGGACTCACCGGGTTCGGGGTGGTGCACCCCCTGCCGGGCATCGCCGACTCGGTGAGCCTGAACACCGCCATCACGCTGCCGGTCGGCGTCGAGACGTACGGCGCGTACGCCCTCTACGTGTGGCTGTCCGGTCGGGTGCCGGCCCGCGCCAAGCGGTTCGCCAAGTGGTCCGCCATCGGGTCGCTGGTCGTCGGCGCGCTGGGCCAGGTCGCCTACCACCTGCTCGTCGCTGCCGGCGTCGAGTCGGCCCCGTGGTGGATCACCACGCTCGTTTCCTGCCTGCCCGTCGCCGTGCTCGGCATGGGCGCCGCCCTCGCCCACCTCGTACGAGAGGACGTGACCAAGTGAGCGCCATCGCAGCGATCCTCGCGGCCGTGTCCGTGGCCGCCAACCTGACCGGACACCCGGCCGTCGCCATCGTCACCGGCTTCGCCGCCGCGGCGGCCGGTGTCGCCTACCACGTACGTCGCCGCCGGGAGCAGACCCGTGGCTGACGCCGATTGCACGTACTGCCCGACGTTGCAGGCGCGGCTAGCCGGTGTTGCCGGCGGGCTGCGCGCCCTGGCCGCGCTCATCGAGCGCGAGCTGACCGAAGAAACCACCATGTCCCGCCGGGAGCTGCTCGACGTGGCCGCTGTGCGGGTGTCCAACCTCGCCGACCAGGCGCAAGGGGGGTACTGACCATGACCACGCTTCCGATCGAGTACGACGACGAGCGGCACATCATCGAGGCTGACAAGGTGGGCGGCGCTGTCGACCCGGCCGACCGGCGGGCCACGTTCGCCGACGTCGTGTCGCGCACCGACCAGCGGCGCCCGATCGTGCCGGCCGTGCTCCGCTCCCCCGACGCCCGCCGGGCGCTGGTCCGCTGGTCCGCCGGCTACGGCGGACACACCGCCCTCTACCACCTGACCCGCACGCCGAAGTACGCCGCGAAGGTCAGCCTGTACGCGCCCCGCGGGGCGTGGCGGGCCTCGGCGGCGGTGGTGTGGTGGGCGGTCGGCGGGCGGGAGAACTTCCACCTGCGGCAGGAAGCGGCCAGCAAGAACGACCCGCACACGTGGCAGCAGCTCGACCGCCGGCGGGAGAAGGCGTCCGGCGCCCGCTGGTGGGCGGTCGGTGCCGGCGTCGCCCTGGTGCTGCTGCTGGTCGCCGCCGCGGTGGTGTCGGACATGCCGCCGGTCGGCTGGTATGCGCTGGTGGCCGCGCTGGTGCTGGTCGCCGCCCGGCACGGACGGCCCGCCGATCGGCCGATCGTCGACCGGGTGACCACCCGGGCGGCGTTCACCAAGCTCACCGGCGAGATGGTCCGCGCCGCGGTCGTCGCGCTGGGCATCGGCGTCAAGGAGCCGGGGCAGATCACGTTCCCACCGCCCGGTATCCACAAGGACGGGCCGGGCTGGCTGGCCCGCTTCAACCTGCCCGGCGCGATCGTCGCGACGAAGGTTCTCGAGAACCGCGACGGCCTCGCGGCGGCGCTGCGGCTGCCCGTCGACCAGGTGTGGCCGGAGGTTGGCCCCGACCACCCGGGGCAGGTCGACCTGTGGGTGGGCTACCAGCCGTCGTCCAAGATGGGCCAGCCGCGGTGGACGCTGGCCAGCGACACGGCGCGGACCAGCATCTTCGAGCCGCAGCCGTTCGGCACCGACGCCCGGCAGCGGCCGGTGTCCACGGTGCTGTTTGAGCGGAACGTGCTCATCGGTGGGCAGCCGGGCTCCGGCAAGTCCTACGCCGCGCGCACCCTTGCGACCATCGCCGCCCTCGACCCGACGTGCGAGCTGAAGATCGCCGAATTCAAGGGCACCGGCGACTTCCTCGACATGGCCGACCTGTGCAGCACCTACGCCTGCGGCGTCGACGACGAGGCGCTGTCGACCGGGCGGGACATCATCGCGTGGGCACTGGCCGAGTGCGAGCGGCGCGGCGAGCGGATCAAGCGGGCACGGGAGCGCGGCGAGGCACCGCTAGGGAAGGTGACGCCGGAGCTGGCCGCGAAGCGCGGCAGCGGCCTGCACCCGGTGTTCGTCCTGCTCGACGAGGTGCACGAGCTGTTCCTGGCCTACCCGGACGCCGCCGACATGGCCGAGCGGGTCGCCAAGCGGGGCCGGGCGCTGGGCATCATCCTCGCGCTGGCGACGCAGATCGCCGACCGGGACAGCGTCCCGCCGAACATCACCCGCTGCGTGGTCACCCGCTGGTGCCTGTCGGTCGGTGGCCAGGTCGAGAACGACATGATCCTCGGCACCGGGGCGTACAAGAAGGGCCTGACTGCCACCGTCTACCAGCCCGGCACCGACGCCGGGTGGGGCGTCATCACCGGCAACGGGCGGCCCGGGTCGGTGCGGTCGTTCTTCCCGGACCCGAAGACGGCTGCGGCGATCGTGGCCCGCGCCGCCCAGCTGCGCGGCCAGGTCATCGGCGAGGACGTCGAGCGGGTCGAGGCACGCGACATGCTCGCCGACGCCCGCGCGGTGCTCCGGCCCGGTGAGTCGGGTCTGCCGTGGGCGGTGCTCGCCGCCCGGCTGGCCGAGCAGTGGCCGGAGATGTACGCCGGCGTGACGGCCGACATGGTGCGGGAGTCCCTGGCCCGGTACGGCGTCGACAGCCAGGACGTGAAGGTCGGCCGGAAGAACATCAAGGGCGCCCGGAGCACGGCGCTCGACGCCGCCCAGCAGCGCCGCGAGATCGAAGCCGAGTAGGTCGCGCGGCTGGTCGCGGGTGTGCCCCTGGTCGCGGAAGTGCGACCAGGGGTGCGACCAGCCCCCACCAGCACAGACGCCCGTTGGTCGCATGGTCGCGGCACCCGCGACCAGCCCCCGAAACCGCCCCAGGAGGCACCTGATGAGAGGCACCCTCACCGCGACCGGCATCGTCCTGGTCGTCGCCCTGGTCTACGCCAGCTCGTGCATCATCCGGCCGTTCCGCGACTGCTGGTTGTGCGACGGGAAGGGCCACCACCGCAGCAAGCGGAAGTCGAAGTTGTCCCGCCCGTGCCGCTGGTGCAACCACACCGGGAAGCGGCTGCGGATCGGCCGGCGACTGTGGAACCGAGCCCGGCGGGTACACCGAGATGCCGCGGCCGGTGCGAAGATCGCCCGGTGAGAAGCCTCTACGGATACCCGGGCTACCCGCCTCCCCGGAAGCCCGGCCGCACGCGTCGAATCGTGCTCGCCATCGCCCTCCTCGTCCTGATCGGCCTGTGGCTCGCCGACCGGTAGCCTCCACCCATGCACCCGCTGACAGAGGGCGTCACCGGTCGTGGTGACGCCCTCTGCGCGTTGGGTCGGCCTGGCCGCCCGTCGCGGTGCCTGCCTCGACGAGCTGGCCGCCCGGGACGCGCGGCACAAGCTCGGACGCGGTTCAGCTACCGGCTCCTCCCGAACCTGGCCCGCAGCGCCTGCCGGTGCAGTGCCGCCTCAACCTCGGCGACCGTCGCCCGGGTGTCGTAGAGGTTGACCGTGGGCGAGCTCTGGGCCGCGGCCAGCGCCGCGATGTCCGCCGGGTGAATGCGCATCGCCCCGCCGTTCGGCACCACCGTCTCCGGGCCCCGCTCGGCGAAGGAGTAGGTGCGGCCACTCGCCCCGACACCGAACACCGGCTCCGGGATCACCCCGCCGTTGGCCATGGCGAAGTGGTCGTGGGCGTTGCCGCCGCTCCAGTTGTGCTGCCGCCACACGGCGCCGGTGAAGGTGTGGTCACGCCCGTTCAGCACGTTGTACTGCGGGAACGGGGTGATCGCTTCCTTCAACCGACCCTTGTAGTTCTGGTACATGTACCGCGCCAGCTCCCGGCTCGGCGCGTAGTCCACCGCCCGGTTCAGGGCGTGATACGACTGGCCGCCGCTGAGCGTCGTGGCGCCCGGCCGGTATCCCGAGATCAGGCTCAGCGCGGGGAACGCCTGCTTGATGAGGGCCACCATCCACGGCGCGGTCGCACCGCCCGCCGGCGGCGCCGCAACCACTCGCTTCGCCGCGTCGGACTTGGACATGACGTGCGTCTCGGTGAGGTCGATGGGGTACCGCATCCGGTCGCCCCAGTTCTTCCCGGCCAGCTGGCCGATCGCGCCGCCCGTGGCGTGCTTCGCCGCACCGGCGAACGCCCCGTCGAGGGCGGCGCGGCGTAGCTCCATCATCGCGCCGTGGCCGCCGGCGGCCTGCACCTCGCGGGCGGTCCACATGTGCTCGCCGGACGACGCCCAGATCGGCACCGAGTCCGACGTGCCCGTCCCCGGGCCGGTGATCTCACCACCGGTCGCCTTGAACGCCCTAGGGGAACCCGCATACCCGCCGAACAGGTCGCTGCGGACCTGCGCCAGCGTGCGGCCCGTCGCCAAGCTGCGCTGGAAGATGTACAGGTCGGTGAGGGCCTTGCCGATCTCCTTGAACCCGTCCAGGAACAGATCCGTGCCCTTCTTGGGCGGAATCTGCCCGTACGTGTCGATCAGCTTCTGCGTCTCAACCTTGTTCAGGCCGAGCCGCCGCGCTTCCTCCTTGACCGCCTTGATCCGGTCCTCGTGCTTCTTGGTGGCGCCCTCGATCGAGGTGCCGGTCTCGATCTCGGCGTAGAACAGCTCACCCGTGCTCTTGAGCAGGGCTTGCAGCATGTCTCGGTTGTTGCGTCCCTTGGCGTTCTGGTCGCTCAGGCTGCGGCCGTTCTTCTCGACCGCCCCGGACAGGTTGTCCCACGACGCCTCGTAGCCCTCGTTGGCCTCTGAGGCGTTGATGGCGGCGCCGTACATCTTCTCGTGCGCATCCCGCAGCAGGTCCGCCATGGCCCGCTGGGCGTCCATTGCACCCGTCACAGCCCCGGTGCGGGTCAGCAACGCGTCCATCTGCTGCCCGGCAACCGACTGCACCTCGCCCAGCAGCGCCGTGCGCTCGTTGAGTTTGTCGGCCGCGGTGGTCGTGTCGGTGTAGTACGTCGCCGCGTCACCCAGCACCCCGTTGACCTCGTCGAGGCGCGACATGTAGGTGCCCGAGGCGTCCGCGCCGGCGATCTCCGCGTCGGTCAGGCCAGCGGCCTTCAACGTCGCGAAGTCAGCCGCCTCCGCGGTGCCGATGGTGGCCTTGCGGAACGCCTCGGCTTCCTTGCTGCCGTAGGCGAACCCATCCGCCGTAAGGTCCAGCGCCGGTCCAATTTGCCTCAGGTCTTCAAGCCAGTACCGGCCCTTGTCGAGCGCCACGTCGAGGCTGTCGGAGTACCCCTTCACCGCAGCCCCGGCGTGGATGATCCCGCCACTCACCCGGATGAAGTTCGACACCGCCAGGGACATGTCGTCGATCGCCGATGCGCCCTCGTCGGCGTCCTCCGCCAACGTCGAGAACACGTCACCGGCGGCGTCACCCACCCGGTCCATGGCGGCAGCGAACGCCCCGATCACCGGGTCGGCCTTGTCCACCGCGTCAGCGAGACCGGCGATCAGCTTCCGACCGCCCGACACCGCCCCAGCGACCAGCGGATCCACGAACCGCGACGACCCGAAGATCCGATCCAGGTCAGGACCAAGGTCACGCCACCCGGCGCGGATGTCGTCGATACCGCCCAGCACGGCCGGGACGAAGTCCGCGGCCCGGCCCTCCAGGTCGCCGACGATGAACGCGCCCAGGTCCGCGCCGGCGGCCTTGACCCGGTCGTCGCGGGCCGCCAGGAGCACGCCGCCGATGACACCGCCAACACCGACGCCGCCGACCACCGCGCCGGAGATCCCAGCGGCGAGGGTGGGCGCGAGGGCCGCCGCCAGCACGCCAGCGCCGACCCCCACCGCCGCGGGCGGCGCCTTGAACGACGTGCTCAGCGACGCGAAGAACCCCTGGGAGGTGGAAACGCCGAGGGTGGTGCCGAGGTCAGGGCCGAAGTCGCCGAGCGTCTTCCGGAACCGGCCCAGGTCGCCCAGCGCCTTGTTCGCCTGCAGGCGCAGCTCAATGTTGTCCGCGTCGTCGCGGAGCTCCTCCAGCTTGCGGCTGGTCGACTCGATGGCCTTGATGGCGTCCTTCGGGTCGCCCTTGAGTTCCAGCTTCGGCAGGTCGAACGCCTTCAGCTCCCGGTCGATGCGCCGGGTCAGACTCGACGAGAACTCTTTGCCGACCTTGTCACCCTCGGGCTTGGTGTCGGTCTTCTTGAGCTTGTCCTTCAGTTCCTTGTCGAACGTCGAGGTGTCGGGAGCGACCTTGACGAATGCCTTTCTCAGGATCGCCATCAGGCGCCGCCTCCCGCCCTATCCAGCCCCACCGTCACCGCTCGTCTCATGCCCTACCCCTCTCCCTGTTCCGCCGGGCCGCCCGCCTTCTGGCAGGCCTCCGGCACCGTGCCGAACACCTCGCGGCATGTCTTCGTCCCTTGCCGGTGGCAGCCGTTCTCGGCGCACCAGCGGGCCCTCTCCCGCCTTAGGTAGGGCCACAGGTCCTCCAGGCCACGCTTCCCCGTCATCTCCTGGGCGTGCCGCAGGCCAGCGGTCAGGTTCTGCACCCACAGCGGCGTCGCACCGGCCACCCTCGCCGGCCGCGGCGCTTCCCGGCGCCTCACGAAGCCACCACGCCGCGGATGCCGTGCACACCGCGCACCCCGGTACGCCGCTGCGGCCGGCGGCCCTGCACCTGGTCGCCCTCGTCACCCGACGGCATCCGCAGCGCGGCCAGGATCCGCGCCAGCGCTATCCGCTGCTGCCGGGCCTCCACCGCCGCCGGGTGCGCCTTCATGCCCTGCGGGCTGTTGATGACCGCGCCGTCCTGCCGGATGCGCCGCTCCAGCTCGTCGAGCAGGTCAACGGTGCGGGTCGCCTCGACCAGCAGCGCCAGCTCGTGCTCGTCGAGGTCGTAGTCAGCCGTGATCGCGTGCCACAGCCGGCGACCCGGGTCGCGCAGGTCGATCGGTGGTGTCACCGTCTCCGACATCGCTCACTCTCCGTTACGGACGGTCGATAGGTCGACTTGTTCCAGGGCGGCCGACCAGCGAGCCACCTCACCGGCGGTCCTGCTCAGTGCCTCCATGGGGGTCACCCCCCACCCCGTCACGCTTCGTCACCTCGACGGACGGTCACGCTGCGTCATCAGCGAAAGCGAGCCTGAGCCGGGCCTGCGGGCTCGGTCGTACCGCGTACTCCTGCGCGGCGGTGAGCCTGGCCCGCTGGGCGTCGATGTCGGCGCGGATGCGTGCGGCCTCGCCGAGCTGGTCGGGCAGGGCGGGCGCCATCGTGGTGTCGACGGTGAGCAGCATCCGGCGGGTGTGCTCAGCGGCCAGGGCCTGCTCACCAACGGGCAGGGTGGCGGCGATCCACGCGGGTACCTCGTCGCGCAGCGCCTGGTAGGCGTCCACGTCGCCGCTGGCGGCGAACACCTCGGCGGCTTCGGCGGGGTTCTTCCCGGCGTCGAGCAGGCGGGTGACGCGGCCGGCGGCGCGGTGCTTGCGGTTCTCCTGCTCGGTGTCGCTGCGGTCGCCGGCGAGGATCCGGGCGGCGCGCTGGTCGGCCTGGTCGAGCTTGTCGTTGACCTTGGCTGACAGGTCGCGTACCTGGGCGTGGAACTGGTCGGCGGCGGCCCGGGCTCGGTCGCGCTTGGCCTCGGCGGTGTAGATCTGCGACGCGTTGATCTGCTCGACGGTCTGCCGGTGGGCCTCGGTGGCCTCGGACAGTTCGTTGATGTGCCGCTTGGCGGCGCTGTAGAAGATGTCTGCGGTCATGGTGTGTCTCCCTACTGGTCAGGCGGCCTGGGTGAGTTCGCGGCCGTCGGCGACGGCCAGCAGGTGCATGTCGTCGACGTCGGCCAGCTCGGCCGGCTTGGTGACGGGGTAGTTCATCTCGCGGCGCATCCGCTCAACGCCGGCCTGCGTGGGGTTCTTGTCGGTGGGCATCTGCCACAGCTCGGCCAGGTCGGGGTCGAGGTGGGGGCGGGCGTCGCTGTAGGCGTCGACCACTGCGGTGTCGCGCTTCTCGTATCCCCACTGGACGATCGCGCGGGCGAGCTGCTCGTCGCCGGAGGTGAGGGCGCGGCGCAGCAGGGCCAGGGCGTCGTCGGTGCTGGTGATGCGGGCGGCGCGGTCCATGGCGTCGCGGTGGCCGATCATCATGGTGGCCGGGTCGCTGGCCAGGCCGGTGAGCTTCGGCATGCCGAACAGTCGGCGCTCCAGCTCGCGGCGCCGGTCGGCGCGCTGGGTGTCCTCGCTGGCGAAGATGGCGTCCATGCGCTGCCGGGTGTTGAGGTAGGTGCGGGCGAGGTCGGCGCGCTTGCCCTCACGGCTGGCGGCCTTGTTCCCGCGGATCCGCTCGACGGTCTCGCTGTACTCGGTGAACAGCTTCTGTGCCTGTTCCTGCGCGGTGGCCATAGGTGCTCCCTGACGTGTCAGGCGGCCCGTCCTGCCCGGAAGTGCTCCAGGTCTTCCCGGTCGATCAACCACTGGTCGCCTACGCGTTGCGCGTTCAGGCGTTGTGCCGCGATTGCCGCGCGCACGCCCCGGTCGGTGATGCCGAGTCGGTGGGCCGCTTGTGTTGTTGTCAGGGGTGATCCTGTCTCGGTTTCCGGCTGTTTCCGCTGGTCAGTGCCGTGATCGGAACTGATGCCGGCCTGTTGGCGCCAGATGGCGGCGGCGGTGGCGAGGGCGACTAGGACGGAGTCGACCTCGGGGTCGGCGCCGCGGTGGCGGGTGCGCAGTTCCCACAGGTTGCCGGTGCGCTCCAGCCAGGCGGCGACGCGGGCGGGTACGACGACGGTGGGCCCGTCGAGCCCGTGGACGTAGGCGGCGGGTGGGCGCCACTCCCGGCCGGTCACTCGATCACGCCGCCGGCGAGCAGGGCGTGCACGTACGCCAGGTCGGCGTACACCTGGGCAATTGCGGTCGGGTTGAGTTGGCCGTCGGTGATGGCCGTGTCGATCCGGTCGAGGATCGGCTCGACGACTGCGGTCAGGTCGGGGTTGCCCACGGTGCGGAGCACGCGGCGCAGCCAGGCGGACTGTTCGGCCACGCGGTACAGCAGCTCGTCGCCGGCGGTGGCGGTCACCGCTGGCCGCCCTTCCCGCGGCTGCGGCCTCGCCTGGTGCGCGGTTGGACCCTGCCCGTACCCCTCGGCGTGCCCTGTTCGGCCGGCAGCGGGCCGCTCAGCGGGTTTCCGCTGGCGATGGTGGGTCGGCAGTCGCCGCAGGTTCCGTACTGGTAGATCAGCGGTCCGAGCTGGACCATGCCGGGGTAGATGCCGTCGTCGTGCTCGACTCCGGCGCACTGCCGGCCGCAGCTGTCGCAGACCGCGTCGGCGACCGGGTCGTGCTTGAGGCTGAGCAGGTGCGCGCAGCCAGGGCAGACGACCATGCCGGGTCGCCACGCGGCGGCGAGCACCGGCCGGGGCCGGGTCGCGTCGGGGTTGTGCCGGCAGGTGGTGGCCCGGCCGGCGGCGAACGCGCTGAGGGTGTCCAGCAAGCCGAGGCGCAGCCACCCGGGCAGGTCGCCGGCGGACATGCCCTTGCCCTTGCCGTCCGCGAGACGCACGGCGGCATCGGCGAGGATCGCGTGGGCCTCGGTGGCGGCGGCGTCGGCCTGGTCGACGAGCCCGACCGGCATGACGGTGCGGGCGTACTCGACGAACCGGTCATAGGCCGGGTGGAGCATCAGCCGCTCCAGCGCCAGGGCGGGGGTCATCGGTTGGCCTCCGGGTCGATGGGCCGAAGCTTCGCGGTGATGGCCTCGACAAGCTCGTCGGTGTGCGCGTTGAGCCAGGCGGTGATGGCCCGCTCGGCGGCGTCCTCGATGACCTGGGGCACGGTCACGTTGTGCTGGCTGAGCCAGAAGTCGAACGCTTCCGCTACGCCGGCGCGGGTCTGGTCGGTGCGCTTGTCGGTCACGGTCGCGCTCCTTCTGTGGTCTGGTCGGCCTGCTCGGCGCAGACCTTGTGACAAGGTCGGCCCTCGCCGTCGCGCATGAGGGCTGGGCGGCGACAGATGCGGCACGGCGCCGGGTCGCCGGTGGCGTGGCTCGACCACACGAGCCCGCTGCCCGTGCGCTCAGGCTGGGCGGTGGCCGGTGCGGCTGTCTGCTGGGGCGGTGCCGGGCTGGGCGGCTGGTCACGCCAGTACGTCGGCGAGGTGGGGCAGAGCTGGCAGGCGTTGACCAGTGGGGCGCCGGCGGTGCCGGTCGCCCGCTGGCCGCAGCAGGTGGCGCCGGTGAGGTGGCTGATCACCTCGGGACGGCGGGCCAGCAGTGCGCGGGCGAGATCGCCGGCTTCGCGCGGGCCGCGAATGGTGAGCTGACCGCCCTGCATCTCCAGCCGGAGACCGGCGGCGCGCCCACGCCCGATGAGTTGACCGATGGTCATGACCAGACCTCCTCAGCGTCCGAAGGGAGCGAAGGGAGCGAAGAGTGCGGCTCCTGGGAATCCGCTCCCTTCTCTGCTCCCTTCGTCGTGCCGGGGTCCGAAGGGAGCGCGAAGGGTGCGGTTCCTAGGGCGTCTGCTCCCTTGCTCCCTTCGCTCCCTTCGCGCTCTTCGGGGGCGTCCTTGAAGCGCCACATCCACCCGGCGTCCATGCCGGTCTTCTCGGACTTCACCCCGGCCGGCTTCTTGGCCCGCTTGAGCGCGTCCTTGCTGAAGCCGACCTTCTCGCCGGCCTTGAAGACGTCGACGGCGGCGGCCTCACCGCCGTTGTCGGTGAGGTAGCCCTTGAGCCACTCGGCGGCGTCCTTGCGCTCCTCCTGGTCCTCGGCGTCGCCGCGCTCGTTGAGGATGTCGGTGACCGACCTGTCGGAGTGGCCGAGCCAGACCAGGCGGCCGACGTGCGCGGGACCATGCCGGGTCGGCACGTCGGTGCCCTCGATCTGGTAGCTGAGCGACGGCAGGTCGAGGCGGCCGAGGCTGTTCTTGGTCTGGGTCATGACCCGGTCGCCGTCACCGTCCTTGGCGAAGCCGAACACCGACCGGGGCACGTTCTTGAAGGCACCCGACCCGGTGATGAGCGACGACGGGTCGGTGCCGGAGCCCTTGTTGAAGTGCGCGATGCCGAGCACCACGCACCGGGACCGGTCGGCGAGTCGGGCCAGCGGGTCGAGGGCGACCCGGACGTCCCGCTCCCGGTGGGTGTCGATCCCCGCGCCGATGGTCGACATGAGCGGGTCGAGCACCAGCAGCGCCGCCCCGACCCGCTTGATCTCGCGCTCGAGCAGCGAGTTGTCGGTCGGCAGGGACAGGGTGACGCCGTCGGCTTCGTCCTCGACGACCTCGACCCGGAACACCTTGTTGAGGTCCGCGCCGGCCGCCATGAGGCGGGGCACCAGTGTGTGCTTCCAGGAGTCCTCGACGGCGGCGTAGATGACCGCCATGGGTCGGCCGTACAGGGCGCCGGGCAGTTCCCCCCGCGTGATCTTCGCGGCGAGCCAGATGCCGAAGCTGCTCTTGCCGGTCCCCTCCCGGCCCGCGGACACGGACAGGGAGCCGAGCGGGATGCGGCCGCTGTTGGGCGTCAGCCCGTCCGGGTCGTCCTCCCACGCCCAGACCACCGGCTCGGGCTCGATGTCGGACGCCGGGGTGAGCACCAGCCGCCGGCGGCTGGCCTTCTCTTCCGGCCCACCGTCGGTGGTGGCCATGGTGGCGCTCCTGTCTCGCCCGCCGGTGAGCTCCGCGATGGCGGCACGCTGGTCGGCGGCGTGGTTGCTGGTCGGCGTGCCGTAGCCCTGCCGGGCGAGATCCCGGGCGGCGGCCGAGTGGTCGCCGCCGTGGTTGAGCAGGGCGTACGCGCCGAACTTGGAGTAGGACTGCTCGGCGTCGAACGGGTGCGCCGAGGTGGAGAAGTTGTGGAACCGGTCGGTGCCGCGGGCGTTGGTGGTGGCCGAGATTCCGACCGCCTTGTCCGGCCGCCGCCAGTAGCGGACCTGGCCGCCGCCGGGCCGGTGAACCTCGGTCCAGCCGTGGGGCTCCAGCACCTCGGGCCAGTCGACCTGGGCGGCGAACGCGTCGCCGGGGCTGGTCGACCCGTCAACCCGGGGCCGGGGCACGCGCGGAGCGTCGACCTGGCGCTCAGGCTCCGGCATCCGGTCGAGACACCGGAACACCCGGTGCAGTTGCTCCCGCTCGGCAGCGGTGACGGTCGGCACCTGGCCAGCGCGGCCGATGGTGACCTCCCACGGCAACCCGGTCGGGTGGGTCGGGCCGTGGGACGGGGCCACCACCACGTAGCCGCCCTCGCCGCGCGTCTCGGCCAGCACCTTGATTCGCTCACGCGGCGCCGTGGCGAGTTCCGCCTCGGTGGCGGGCCGCCGGGCCAGCGCTGTATTCCCGGGGACCGGCGCGTCGGTGATCCGGTACAGGATGTGCAGCCCGCCGGACGGGGTCCGCTCGATGTACGCGCCCGGGTCGGCGGTGAGGCGGAGCCACAGCCCGGTGAGGCCGGCGGCGGTCACGAGGTCGTCGAGTTGCGCGAGAGCGCCCTCGGCGACGGCGCGACCCTCAAGCTCCAGCATCTCCAGCCCGCCGGAGACGGCGCCGCACACGAGCCCGATGCCGGGGACGTTGACGCCGGCCAGGCTGGTCCGGGGGTACTGCTCGTGCTGGTACTGCGTCCAGGAGCCGACGCCGGGCCGCTTGCTGCCGTCCGCCGCGGTGGGCAGGACGCAATACCCGGCGTCGTGCCAGGCCAGCGCGGCAGCCCTGATCGCGTCGAGGTTCGTCACGCGGCCACCGCCAGGATGTATTCGCGCTGGCCGCAGCCGGCGGTGCGGGTGGCGCCGTCGAGGCGCAGGCCGCGGTGCAGGTGGGGGCGACGGCAGAACGGGCAGCGGGTAACGATGGCGACCGCGAGGCGCCGTCGACCAGCAGGCGGAAGGACAGACGCCGGTGCTACCGTGAGTTCGGTCGCCGTGACCTTTGATGACCCCCCGGATGCCTGCCCAGCGCCGGGGGTTCGTCGTATCTGCGTCATCTCAGGCGGCCACCTTGGTCTCGTCGTCCTCGGCGAGCCAGGCGGCGACGTCGCTCTCGGCGTACAGGACCCGCTTCCCGCGCTTCACTCCGCGCGGGCCCTTGCCGATGTGCCGCCAGTACCGCACGGTGCTCGGCGTGCTGCGGGTGATGGCGGCGACCTCTTCGGTGGTCAGGTACTTCTCCATGACGACTCCAATGCGTCTGCCGCATGAGCGGCGATGCGTTCTGCTCATGAACTCAAGCACGACCAACGCTTGCCGTCAAGCTGACGGCGCATCTAGAGTCATGCGCGTGACGCATACCGACACTTCATCAGCAGAGCAGCGCTTCGGCGCACAGGTCCGCGAGGCACGCGAGGTGCGAGGCTGGAGCCAGGAGGCTCTAGCGCGGCACCTGCGGGAGTCAGCAGGGATCGAGCTCCACCAGACCGCCGTTGCGCGGTTGGAGCGCGGCGAGCGGACGATCCGGTTCAACGAGGTAGCCGCGCTGGCCAAACTGCTCGGGCTCGACCTCCAGGCCTACTCGGCCGAGCTGCCCACCCTGACCGATGACGAGTACGAGCACGCCAAGGAATCCCTTGAGCGGACCCGCGCCCAGGAAGAACAGGCGACCCGTGACCTGCTGCGCGTACAAGACCAACTCACGGCGGAGATGCGCGACCTCACGCAGGAACGGCGGACACTCGTCGAGCAGCGGCAGGCGTTGGAAGCAATGATCCGGGCGTACGAAGAGCGCCGGGATGGGTAACGTCGCCAAGCGGCCCGATGGGAAGTACCGGGCCAGGTGGCGCGACCTGTCCGGCAAGGAGCACGCCAAGCACTTCACCAAGAAACGCGACGCAGACGCCTGGCTGGCCATCGTGGAGGGCGACAAGCTGCGCGGTCAGTACGTTGACCCGACCGACCGCACGACCGTGGCACAGTACGCCCGCCGGTGGGCTGCCGCCCGGCCCCACAACCCCCGCACCGCCAAGCGGGTCGACTCGCTGATCCGTACGCACATCGAGGGCACCAGCATTGGGTCTCGCCGACTCGTTCAGGTGCTGCCGTCCGACGCTCAGGCGTGGGTGACGGAACGCGCCCAGGTGCTCTCACCCTCGACGCTGCGGCTCCTGGTGTCGCTGGTCCGCTCGGTGTACGCCAGCGCGCAGCATGACCGTCTGGTCGGGTCCTCTCCGTTCGCGGCCCGACTGACCATGCCGGAGGCGCATCAGGAGCGGATCATCCCGCTGACCGTCGACCAGGTGCACCAGCTCGCCGACGCGATGCCGACGCGGAACCGCGCGATGGTGCTCACTCAGGCGGGGCTCGGGCTCCGAATCGGGGAGCTGCTGGCGCTGCGCCTGGTCGACGTCGACTTCCTGCGCCGGACCGTCCGGGTGGAGACGCAGATAGCGCCGGGTGAGCGGACCCGGACGGCGCCGAAAACGAGCTGGTCACGGCGTACGGTGCCGCTACCGGCACCGGTGGCGGAAGCGCTCGCTGCGCACATCGAGGGCTTTCCGCCGCCGGCGGACGGCACCCTGTTCACCACGCGGTTCGGCAAGCCGTACCGGCACGACTACTACGGCACGCGGATCTTCCAGGCCGCAGTGGCGGCGGCTGGGCTCCCGTCCAGCACGACACCGCACGACCTTCGCCACCACTACGCGAGCATCCTGCTGCACGCTGGCGAGTCGGTCGTTGCGGTCGCCGAACGGCTCGGGCACAAGAACGCCAAGCTGGTCCTGTCGACGTACGGACACCTCATGCCAGACTCCGAAGAGCGGACCCGGAAGGCTGTCGAGAATGCTTGGCGGAAGGGAGGCGCGGACTCTGCGCGGACCAGCGCTCGCGTAGAGAGCCGTAACCGCAGGTCACGGCGTTTCGTCAGACGTTGAAGCGGAACTCCACCACGTCGCCGTCCTGCATGACGTACTCCTTGCCCTCGATCCGGACCTTGCCGGCGGCCTTGGCCGCCGCCATCGATCCGGCCTCGACCAGGTCGGCGTAGGAGACGACCTCGGCCTTGATGAAGCCGCGCTGGAAGTCGCTGTGGATGACGCCCGCGGCCTCCGGCGCGGTCGCGCCGACCGGGACGGTCCAGGCGCGCGCCTCCTTGGGGCCCGCCGTCAGGTACGTCTGCAGCCCGAGCGTGCGGAAGCCGACCCGGACGAGCTGGTTGAGGCCGGGCTCGTTCTGCCCGATCGACTCCAGCAGCTCGCGGGCCTCCTCCTCGGGCAGGTCCACCAGCTCGGACTCGATCTTCGCGTCCATGAAGACCGCCTCGGCGGGCGCGACCAGCGCGCGCAGCTCGTCGAGGAACTCGGCGTTGGCCAGCTCGGCCTCGTCGACGTTGAAGACGTACAGGAAGGGCTTGGTGGTGAGCAGGTGCAGCTCGCGCAGGTGCTCCAGCTCGATCTTCGCGGCGGCGGCGCCGGCGTAGAGGGTGGTACCGCCGTCGAGCACGTCGACGGCGGCCTTGGCGGCGGCGACCGCGGCGGCCCGGTCCTTGCGGAGCTTGGCCTCCTTCTCCAGCCGCGGCAGCGCCTTCTCCAGGGTCTGGAGGTCGGCGAGGATCAGCTCGGTGTTGATCGTCTCGATGTCGTCGGCCGGGGAGATCTTCCCGTCGACATGCACCACGTTCGGGTCGGAGAACGCGCGCACCACCTGGCAGATCGCCGAGGCGTCGCGGATGTTGGCCAGGAAGGCGTTGCCCCGGCCCTGCCCCTTGGAGGCGCCCCGCACCAGGCCGGCGATGTCGACGAACGACACCGGCGCCGGCAGCACCTTCTGCGAGGAGAAGATCTCCGCGAGCGTGGCCAGCCGCTCGTCCGGCAGCCCGACGACGCCGACGTTGGGCTCGATCGTGGCGAACGGGTAGTTCGCGGCGAGCACGTCGTTCTTGGTGAGCGCGTTGAACAGGGTGCTCTTGCCGACGTTGGGCAGGCCGACGATGCCGATGGAGAGACTCACGACGAGCCAGCTTACGCCGGTGTCCGCCGACACCCGGCAGGTAGGCCCACCAGCCCGGCGAAAAGACGTCCCGGGTACGCCCACAGCGTTGCTAGCCTGCCCCGATGACGAACGGGGCGGACGAGCGGCTGCCGGAGCTCTACGTGGCGGTGGACGTCGAGGCGGACGGCCCGATCCCCGGCCCGTACAGCATGATCTCGCTGGGCATGACGGTGGCCTGGCGACCGGACCTCACCTTCTACACCGAGCTGAAGCCGATCTCCGAGGAGTTCGTGCCGGCCGCCCTCGCGGTCTCCGGGCTCGACCGGGACCGGCTGCTCCGGGAGGCGCCCACCGCCGAGGAGGCGATGGGCGCGGCCGCGAGCTGGGTCAACGGGCTGCGCCGGATCGGCCGGCCGGTCTTCCTGGCCGCGCCCGCCGTGTGGGACGGCATGTTCGTGCACTGGTACTTCGTCCGGTTCACCGGCCGCAGCCCGTTCGGCGCGACCGGCTCCGGCGTGGACCTGCGTAGCTGGTGGATGGGGCGGACCGGCTGCGAGTGGGTGCGGACCCGCAAGGGGATCATCAAGCACGAGCTGGGCCTGACCGACGTGCCGCACACCCACCACGCCGGGGAGGACGCGGCCGAGCTGGCCCAGGTCTTCGCCGCCGCGCTCCGGCACCGCCCCGGGCGGGCCGAGGCGGGCTGAACCGGGCCGCACCGTCCGCGTACCCGAAGGGGCCGGCGACCGGCGCTCAGGCGGTGAGCAGCCGGGGTTCGATCCGGGTCTCCCGGGCGCCGCCCGCGCCGTCCGGGGTCAGCTCGTACGCGGCGACGCCCTCGCGGTCGGCGACCGCCTCGGCCAGCCGGGTACCCCGGTAGACCAGCCCCACCCCGTCGTCGGTGCAGTGGCTGACCGGCAGGGTGCCGTCGCCGACCAGCCGGTGCATCAGCGGGCGGCGCTGCTCCTCGCTGTCGTAGTGCACCCCGTTGCCGTACGGCAGCCACCCGAGCCCGTCGGTGAAGGCGCGCAGCGTGCGGCCGAAGCTGTCGGTGGCACCGCCGACGTGCCAGCAGATCGAACCGGCGGAGACGCCGCCGAGCACCATGCCGGCCTCCCAGCACTCGCGCAGGATCTCCGGCAGGCCGTGCACCCGCCAGACGGCGCAGAGGTTGGCGACGCTGCCGCCACCGACCCAGATGATGTCCTGGGCGAGCAGGTGGGCGCGGATGTCGTCGACGGTCGGCATCGGGAACAGCGCCAGGTGGGAGGGGCGGAACCGGGTGCCGGCGAAGGCGCCGTAGAAGACGGTGAACGCGGTCGGCTGGTCGCCGACCGCCTGGTTGAGGTAGCAGATCTTCGGCTCGTCGGCCCCGGCCAGCTCGGCCATCAGGTCGAAGACCGGCCCGGGCTTCGCGTCCCAGGGGCCACGGTCCCGGCTGCTGAAGCCCATGCTGGTCGCGACGATGGTGGGTTCGCTGGCGGGCACGGATGATCCTTCCGTCGGGCGGGTGACGCCCCCATCCTGCGTCATCGCCGGCCCGGCCGTCGGCCCGGTCAGCCCGCTTCGGCGGCGGCGAGCAGCGCGCGCAGCAGGTCGCCCAGGCGGGTCTGGTCCGCCGGGGGCAGCGCGTCGAGGATCCGTCGCTGCACCGCCAGGCCCGCCTCGGCGGCCTCCTCGACCGCGCGCCGGCCGCTGTCGGTCAGGGTCACCCGCAGGCCCCGCCGGTCGGCGGGGTCGGGCGCGCGGCGCAGCAGCCCGGCCCGTTCCAGCCGGTCGAGTCGGCCGGTCATCCCGCCCGAGGTGAGCATCAGCGCGGCGGCCAGCTCCTTCGGCGCCAGCGTGTACGGCTCGCCGCTGCGGCGCAGCGCGGCCAGCACGTCGAACTCGCCCCGGCCGATGCCCCAGTCGGCGTAGACCCGCTCCTGCGCGTCGCCGACGATCCGGGCCAGCCGGTAGATCCGGCCGAAGACCGCCATCGGCTCGGGCCGCATCCCGGCGCGCTCGCGGCGCCACTGCTCGACGATGAGGTCGACGTCGTCCCGGTCGGTCACCCCCGGATTGTGCCCCACGTCGCCCTTCCGCTTTTCGCTCACGGGTGATTAGCTTAGTACTAAGCTACTTACTGCAAAGGGAATCGAGTGCCCGATGAGCCGTCGCCGCACCGACATCGCGTTGACCGCCCTCGCGCCCACCGTCTGGGGCACCACCTACCTGGTCACGTCCGAGCTGCTGCCGCCGGACCGGCCGCTCTGGTCCGGCGCGCTGCGGGCCCTGCCCGCCGGGCTGCTGCTGCTCGCGTTGACCCGCCGCCGGCCGCACGGCTCCTGGTGGTGGCGGGCCGCCCTGCTCGGGGCGCTGAACATCGGCGCGTTCTTTCCGCTGCTCTTCCTCGCGGCGTACCGGCTGCCGGGCGGCACCGCCGCCGTGCTCGGCGCCGCCCAGCCGCTGCTCGTCGCCGGCCTCACCGTGCTGGTGCTGCGGGACCGGCCGCACCGGCTCGCCCTGCTGGCCGCCGTGGCCGCCCCGCTGGGCGTCGCGCTGGTCGTGCTCCGGCCGGACGCCGGCACCGACCCGCTCGGCGTGGCCGCCGGCCTGGCCGGCACCGCCGCGATGGCCACCGGGCTGGTGCTCACCCGCCGCTGGGGCCGCCCGGCCGGGATCAGCACCCTCGCCGCGACGAGCTGGCAGCTCACCGCCGGCGGCCTGCTGGTCACGCCGGTCGCCGTCGCGGTCGAGGGCGCGCCGCCGGCCCCGGACGGCCCGGCCCTGCTCGGGTACGCCTGGCTCGGGCTGGTCGGCACCGCGCTGGCGTACGTGCTGTGGTTCCGGGGCGCGGCGCGGCTGCCGTTGACGCAGGTCTCCGTGCTCGGCGCGCTGAGCCCGCTGACCGCCGCCGCCTTGGGCTGGATCGTGCTGGACCAGGCGCTGAGCCCGACCCAGCTCACCGGCTTCGCGCTGGCGGTGGCGGCGATGGTGGTGGCGCAACTGCCCGCCCGCCCTGGTGGCGCGGCGCCCGGACCCGTCGGCCGCCTCGGCGGGGCGGGTCAGCCGGCCAGGCGCCAGTCCGCCCCGAGGGCGTCGGCCTCCGGCAGCGCCCCGGTGGGCAGCTCGGCCGCCGCGGCCAGCGGCAGGGTGAACCGGTGCGCGGCGGACGGGCCGGCCGCGTACGACTCGCCGAGCATCCAGCGCACCTCGTCGGCCGTCCAGCCCAGCCCGCGCCGGCCGGCGATCTCGCGAACCAGCCGCAGCCCCGGGCGGGTGTCGTCGTCGTAGAAGCGCATGCACCAGTGGTGCGCCCACATGCCCAGCGCCCGCACGCCGGCCGGATCCAGCGACGCGGCGAGCCGGCCGCACGCCGTCTCCCAGAAGGGGCGCCCCGGCTCACCGACCCGGTCCCGCTCGATCGCCCCGTACGCCGCCGGCGCCACCGCCCGCATCCGGTCGTAGAAGCCCTGCACCACCGCGCGGTCGAGCCGTGCCCGCCCCGACCGCATCAGCGGGCACCCCGCCCGGCCACGCTCGCCATCGCCCCCGCACCCTTCTTGAGTTGGTGGCCGGACCTTACCGACCACTACCGACAATTTCTCGCGTGCGATTCCTTGCCACGCAACGGATAGCTGGCCCGAGCTGCGGCGTCTGTATCGGTAGGAGCGGACCGGGGAGGATGCGTGGACGAGGACGAACGGGCCCGGCTGGCCGAGTTCGTGGCGAGCCGTACGCCGGCGCTGATGCGGGTCGCGTACCTGCTCACCGGCGACCGGCACGCGGCGGAGGATCTGGTCCAGTCGGCGCTGGCGCGGACGATCCCGCGCTGGCGGACGCTGCGCAACGCCGACCCCGAGGGCTACCTGCGCGCGGTCATGTACCGGGAGCAGGTGAGCTGGTGGCGGCGGCTGCGCCGGTACCGGGAGTCGCTGCTCACCGGCGCGCACGAGGTGCCCGCCGCCGATCCCAGCGGCGGCACCGACCTGCGGCTGGCGATGCGGGCGGCGCTGCGGCACCTGCCGCCGGCGCAGCGGACCGTGGTGGTCCTGCGCTACTACGAGGACCTCACCGAGACCCAGGTGGCCCAGGTGCTGGGCTGCTCGGTCGGCACCGTCCGCAGCCGTACCCATCGCGCCGTCTCCCGGCTGCGCGAGCTCCTGCCGGATGTCGAACTCCTGGAGGTACGGCGATGACGTCCCCCCTCGAAGACCTGATCCGCGACACCCTGACCGACCTTGCCGAGGAGGCCCCGACAGTGCAGGACCAGTTGCCGCCGGCGGAACGACGAGCCCGGACCCGACGCCGCGCCACGGTGACCATGGGCGCGGTGGGCACGCTCGCCGCCGTCCTGATCGCCGCCCCGCTCGCCATCGCCCAGGCCGGCTCGGACGCCCCGCGCCCGGCCGCTCCCACCGCCCCGACCCCGTCACCGCGCTCGGCCGAGCCGGTCCCCTCCCCCAGCTCCGACCCGACACCCGCGCCCCGGCCACCGCTGCCCAGCCCGACCGCTCCGCAGACGCCCCCGCCGCCGGGCGTCCCCAGCCCCGCCAGAGCCGTGCCGTCGGAACCGCCGGCGGCCAGCCCGGCGCACCCCGGCGCGCCCCAACCGCCGGGGGTGCCGAGCCCGATCGGCACCCGGACGCCGGGCCCCACCCCGTCCCCGCGCTGACCCCCCGCGAGTGCGCTCCCGGTCGAACCTGCGCCGGGGGCGCGAACGGGATGCGCCATGCGCCCCGGCCGACTCCCGGCCGGGGTGTCGGGCGTCGCCACGCCCAGGTCCGATTCCCGCGAGCCATCGGCCTGACCAGCGGGCATCATCGGTGGCGTGGAGTTGGACTTCGAACGGTGCTACCGGGCCGTGGACAGCCGTGACCAGCGCTTCGACGGCTGGTTCTACACCGGCGTCACGTCGACCGGGATCTACTGCCGGCCGTCCTGCCCGGCGATGACGCCGAAGCGGCAGAACGTCCGGTTCTTCCCGTCGGCCGCAGCCGCGCAGGGCGCCGGACTGCGCGCCTGCCGCCGCTGCCGCCCGGACGCGGCGCCCGGCTCGCCGCAGTGGGACGTCCGGGCCGACGTGGTGGGCCGCGCCGTCCGGCTGATCGCCGACGGGGTGGTCGACCGGGACGGCGTACCGGGGCTGGCCACCCGGCTCGGCTACACCGAGCGGCACCTGCACCGGATGCTCCGCGCCGAGTTGGGCGCCGGCCCGCTGGCGCTGGCCCGGGCCCAGCGGGCGCAGACCGCCCGCACCCTGATCGAGACGACCGGGCTGGGCATGGCGGAGATCGCCTTCGCGGCCGGGTTCGGCAGCGTCCGGCAGTTCAACGACACGGTCCGCGAGGTCTTCGGCACCGCCCCGTCGGAGCTGCGGGTGGCGCGGGGCGGCCGGCCGGTGGCGGGCGGCGCGGGGACGATCACGCTGCGGCTGGCGTACCGGCCACCGCTGCACGCCGCCGCGCTGCTGGACTTCCTCGCGGTCCGCGCGCTGCCGGGCGTGGAGGAGGTACGCGACGGGACGTACCGCCGGGGGTTGCGACTGCCGCACGGCGCCGCGGAGGTGGCGCTGACCCCGGCGGCCGGTCACGTCTCGGCGACCCTGCGCCTGGCCGACATGCGCGACCTGGCCCCCGCGGTGGCCCGCTGCCGCCGGCTGCTCGACCTCGACGCGGACCCGCAGGCCATCGACGAGACCCTGGCCGCCGACCCGGCCCTGGCCGCCGCGGTGGCGGCTGAGCCCGGCATCCGCCTGCCCCGCGCGGTGGACGGCTTCGAGGCGGCCCTGCGCGCCGTGATCGGCCAGCAGGTCTCCGTCCGCTCCGCCCGCACCACCCTCACCCGCCTCCTCACCGCCGCCCCCGTCCCGCAGCCCTCCGTCGATCACGAGGTCGACGGTGATGTGGAGTTCCAGAACCCCGGTCCACCTCATGATCGGCCGGGGCTGCGGGGGTTCCTCCGGGCGGAGGAGGTGGCGGGGTTGCCGGACTCGGCGTTCGGGATGCCGGCGGGGCGGCGGGAGACGGTGCGGGCGCTGGCCCGGGCCGTCGCCTCCGGCGAGATCGACCTCGACCCGGGCGGGGACCGGGAGGAGGTGGTCCGGCGACTGACCGCCGTGCCCGGGATCGGGCCGTGGACCGCCGGCTACGTGGCCATGCGCGCCCTCGGCGACCCGGACGTCCTGCTCCCCACCGACCTGGCGGTACGCCGGGGCGCCGCCGCCCTCGGCCTGCCCACCGACCCGAAGACCCTCGACACCCACGCCGAACGCTGGCGCCCCTGGCGCTCGTACGCGGTGATCCGACTCTGGAGAGCAGCATGAGCATCGACAGCACCGTCATCGACACCCCGGCCGGCCCGCTGAGCATCCTGGCCGGCCCGGACGGGGCCGTCCGGGCGGCCGGCTTCACCCCGGCCCCGGAGAACCTGCTCCCGCTGGTGCACCCGAGCCTGCGCGGGGCGCTGCGGCACCGCGCCGACCTCGGCCCCGTCACCGTCGCCGTCCGGTCCTACCTGGACGGCGACCTGGCGGCCATCGACGGGGTGCCGGTGCGGCAGCACAGCGGCGGGGCGTTCATGACCCACGCCTGGGACGTGCTGCGCGAGGTGAAGCCGGGCGAACCGGTGACGTACACCGGGTTCGCCGGGCTCGCCGGCCGGCCGGCCGCCGTACGGGCGGCGGCCGCCGCCTGCGCCCGCAACGCCGCGGCCCTCTTCGTCCCCTGCCACCGGGTGCTGCGCACCGACGGGACCCTCGGCGGCTACCGCTGGGGGCTGGACGTGAAGAAGTGGCTTCTCGGGCATGAGCGGGGGTTGACGGCAAGCTGACACCGGCACCGCTCCCATTTGACGCTACGGTCGGGTAGTGCCTGCGCAGCGTGACGGCGACCCCGCCACACCGGTGCAGGTCCACCCGCGCCCGCTGCACAACCTCCGGCGACTGAGCCCCTACCTGCGCCCGTACGCGGGCGAGTACTGCTGGCTGCTGCTCGCGGCGCTGGCCGCCACCGCGGCCAGCCTGGCGGTGCCGCTGGTGGTGCAGCGGGTGGTCGACGGCCCGATCGCCCGGCACGACGCCGACGGGCTGCTCCGCCTCGGCGGCCTGGCCCTGCTGCTCGGGCTCGCCGAGGCGGTGCTGATCTTCATCCGGCGGTGGACCCAGTCCTCCTCCTCGGTGGGCATGGAGTCGGCCATCCGCGCCGACCTCTACGCCCACCTGCAACGGCTCCCGGCCAGCTTCCACGACCGGTGGCAGTCCGGCCAGCTGCTCTCCCGGATCACCAGCGACCTGTCGGTGATCCGCCGGTTCCTCTCCTTCGGCCTGCTCTTCCTGGTGCTCAACCTGGTCACCTACCTCGCGGTGGTGGCCCTGCTGATCCGGCTGCACGGCCCGCTGGGCCTGCTGGTGGCGGCCAGCGCGGTGCCGCTGTTTTTGATCAGTCGCCGGTTCGCCCGGCACTACCACGCCGCGTCCCGCCGGATGCAGGACCAGCAGGGCGACGTGGCCACCCTGGTCGAGGAGACCGCGCAGGGCCTGCGCACCATGAAGGCGTACGGGCGGGGGCCGGAACTGGCTGCCCGGTTCGGCGAGCGGGCCCGCGCGCTGCACGACACCGGCGTCGACAAGGCCCGGCTGCTGGCCCGTACCTCCGCGCTGTTCGACCTGGTGCCCAACCTGACCCTCGGCGTGGTGCTGGTCTGCGGGGCGGCGCTCGCCGCCCGGGGCACCCTCACCATCGGCGAGCTGGTCGCCTTCGTCAGCCTGCAACTGATGCTGATCTGGCCGGTGCAGTCGCTGGGCTGGATCATCGCGAACGCGCAGGAGGCGGCGACCGCGGCCGACCGGATCCAGGAGGTGCTGGACATCCCGCCGTCCATCGTGGACGCGCCGCACGCGGTCACGCTCGCCCCGGCGGCGGTGCGGGGCCGGCTGTGCTTCGAGGGCGTCTCGTTCCACTATCCCGGCGCCCCCGAGCCGGTGTTGCGGGAGATCGAGCTGACCGTGGAGCCGGGCGAGACGCTGGCGCTGGTGGGCGCGACCGGCACCGGCAAGAGCACCCTGCTCTCCCTGGTGCCCCGGCTGCACGAGGTGACCGGCGGGCGGATCACGCTGGACGGGCACGACCTGCGCGACCTGCGGCTGGCCTCGCTGCGCCGGCTGGTCGGGGTGGCCTTCGAGGAGCCGACGCTCTTCTCCATGTCGGTCTGGGAGAACCTCACCCTGGGCCGCCCGGACGCCGACGAGGAGGAGGTCCGGGCCGCGCTGGCGCTGGCCCAGGCCGACTTCGCGTACGACCTGCCGTGGGGGCTGGCGACCCGGGTCGGCGAGCAGGGACTGTCGCTCTCCGGCGGGCAGCGGCAACGGCTCGCGCTGGCCCGGGCGGTGCTCGGCCGGCCCGCGCTGCTCGTGCTGGACGACCCGCTCTCCGCCCTGGACGTGCACACCGAGGCGCTGGTCGAGGCGGCGCTGAGACGGGTGCTGCGGGACACCACGGCGCTGCTGGTGGTGCACCGCCCGTCGACCGTCGCGCTGGCCGACCGGGTGGCGCTGCTCGACGGGGGCCGGATCGCCGCGGTGGGCCGGCACTCCGAGCTGCTCGCCACCGTGCCGGCGTACCGGGCGGTGCTCTCCGCGGAGCCGAACTCCGCGCCCGGTCTGGTGCACTCATGACACTCCGGCTGCCCCGGCAGCGGGCCGAGCCACCCGAGGAGTCCCGCTGGCGGGGGCTGGCCACCGACCCGGACGCCGACCGCAGCCGCGCCGAGGACACCGCACCCGAGGCGGTGGCCCGGCTGCGCGCCCGCAGCCGGGTGCTGCTGGGCGAGCTGCTGCGCCCGCACCGCGGCCGGCTGGGCCTGGCGGTGGGCCTGCTGCTGGCGCAGAACGCGGCCGCCATGTCCGGGCCGTACCTGGTCATGCTCGGCATCGACCGGGCCATCACGCCGCTGCGGGCCGGCGACGCGCGCCCGCTGGCCGCCGTCGCCGGTGCCTTCGTGGTCGCGGCCCTGACCGAGTACGCGGCCCGGCGCGGCTTCCTCACCCTCTCCGCGCGGATCGGCCAGGCCGTCCTGCTGGAGCTGCGCCGGCGGGTGTACGGGCACTTCCTGCGCCTCTCCGTCGGCTTCCACGAGCGCTACACCTCCGGCCGGGTGGTGTCCCGGCTGACCAGCGACCTGGAGTCCATCGCCGAGTTGGTCGACGGCGGCGTCGACAGCCTGGTGACCGCCGCCCTGACGGTGCTCTCCGTGGCCGCCATCCTGCTCTGGCTGGACCTGCCGCTGGCCGCGGTCACCCTGCTCGCCTTCCCGTTCCTCTACCTGCTGTCGCGCTGGTTCGCCCGCGCGTCGGCCGACGCGTACCGGCGCAGCCGGGAGGCGGTGGCGCTGGTCATCGTGCACTTCGTGGAGTCGCTGCGGGGCATCCGCGCCGTGCAGGCGTACCGCCGGGAACCGCGCAACCAGCAGATCTTCGGGGCGGTCAACGACGGGTACCGGCGGGCCAACCTGCGGGCGTTCCGGCTGATCGCCACGTACTCGCCGGGGATCAAGGTGATCGGCAACGTCAGCGTCGCGGTGGTGCTCGGGTACGGCGGCTGGCGAGTGCTCGGCGGCGCGACGGAGGTGGGGGTGCTCGCCGCCTTCCTGCTCTACCTGCGCCGCTTCTTCGAGCCGATGCAGGAGCTGAGCCAGTTCTACAACTCGTTGCAGTCGGCGACGGCGGCGCTGGAGAAGCTGGCCGGGGTGCTCGACGAGCGGCCCGGCGTACCCGAACCGGCGCAGCCGGTGCCGTTGCCCACCGGGTCGGGACGCGGGGCGGTGGCGTTCCGGTCGGTCTCCTTCGGCTACCGGCCGGGCACGCCGATCCTGGTCGGCCTGGACCTGCGGGTGCCGGCCGGGCAGACGGTCGCGCTGATCGGGCCGACCGGGGCGGGCAAGTCCACCGTCGCCAAGCTGCTGGCCCGCTTCCACGACCCGGACAGCGGGAGCGTGGAGCTGGACGGGATCGACCTGCGCGACCTGGCCGACCCGGAACTGCGCCGCGCGGTGGTGCTGGTGACCCAGGAGAACCACTTGTTCAACGGCACGGTGGCGGAGAACATCCGGTTCGGCCGCCCCGGCGCCGACGACGCGGCGGTGCAGGCCGCCGCGCGGGCGATCGGCGCGCACGACTTCATCGCCGCGCTCCCCGACGGGTACGCCACCGAGGTGCACCGGCGCGGCGGCCGGCTCTCCGCCGGGCAGCGGCAGCTCGTCGCGTTCGCCCGGGCGTTCCTGGCCGACCCGCGGGTGCTGATCCTCGACGAGGCGACCTCGTCGCTGGACGTGCCGACCGAGCGGCTGGTGCAGCGGGCGCTCGCCACCGTGCTGCGCGACCGCACCGCGCTGGTGATCGCGCACCGGCTCTCCACGGTCGAGACCGCCGACCGGGTGCTGGTCCTCGACGGGTGTCGGGTGGTGGAGGACGGACCGCCCGCGCGGCTCGCCGCCGCCGGTGGCCGGTACGCCGCCCTGCACCGGCAGTGGCGCGACTCGCTGGTCTGAACCGCCGGTCCCCGGGCGCTGTCGCGACGACGCGGGCAACCCGGGTACTCGTCGCCCGGCTAGACTGCCGGGCGTCGATCGGCCCGGCGATCGCCCGAGGGCGACGTCCGGTGGGACCGGTCAGGCACAGCCGACACACGGGGAGGTTGCGGCGTGCGGATCCGACGACGAGTGGTTGTCGCGGCGGCATTGGTGATCAGCACGGTGGGCGCGGGGACTGTCGCGCTGACCAGGGAGGGCGACGCCGGTGCCACACCGACCGCCGTCTCGGCGGCCGGCGACCTGTCGGCGACGACCGGGGCCGCCCCGGCGGACACGCCGCCCAGCGCGGACAGCGGCATCGGCAGCCGGGCCGGGGCGACGCGCTCCACGTCGGACGCCCGGCCGGTCACCGCGGTCGGGCGGCCCGCCGTTGAGGTGGCGAAGGACGCGCCGGCCTCGGTGGCCTACCTGAGCGACCGCTACCGGGTCAGCCAGGACGAGGCGGCCCGCCGGGTCGCCCTCCAGGAGCTTTCCGCGCCGCTCGCGACCACGCTCGCCGCGAGCTACCCCGCCGAGTACGCCGGCATGTGGCTGGACCAGGCCGGCGGCGGCGTCCTGACCATCGCGGCCACCGACCCGGCCCCGGTCGCGAAGGCGGTCGCCGGGGTGCCGGACGCCACCCACGTAAAGGTCGTCCCGGTGCGCCACTCGCTGCGCGAGCTCACCGAGGCGGCGGCCCGCGTGGCCGGCGCGCTCGGCGTGACCGCCGGCACCGACGTGGTGGTCGACGAGCAGGCCAACGAGGTCCTGGTCCTCACCGGCGGCGCGGTCGCGGCGGACGACGCCCGGCTGGCCGGCGCGCTTGAGTCCGCCGGGGTGCCGGCCCGGACCCGGCAGCTTCCGCCCTCGATCCAGAAGTCGTGCGACCCGCGCTACTGCGCCCAGGCGCCGATGCGTGGCGGCATCCGGCTGGACGTGCCCCGGGACGACGACACGGTCGGCGGCTGCACCAGCGGCTTCAACCTGCGGGCGCGGTCCGGGCGGTACTACGTGCTGACCGCCGGGCACTGCGTGGTCGGCGGGCGGCACCAGGAGGTCGACCGGACCTGGCACCAGTTCCTCGGGCCCAAGGTGCCGGTCGGCGTGGAGTCCACCAGCCCGGTGCTCGCCGAGAACACCCCCACCTACGACTACGCGGTGATCCCGTACCAGGACGGCGCGATCAACCGGTGGGCGTACCCGCGGCGGAGCGGCGGTGACCAGGCCAGCCTGGTCAACTACTGGTGCGTGACGGGCAACCCGGCCCCGGCCTGCGCCACCAAGGGCAGCCACGACGTGAAGATCACCGGGTACACCGCCTACAGCGCGGTGCAGATCGGTTGGGTCGTCTGCGCGACCGGATCGGCGTACACGCCGAAGGCGGGCGAGGTGTACGTCGACTCGGGAGCGGGCGCCGGTTACGTCCCGGGCACCCGCTGCGGCACGGTCACCAGCAAGACCAACGGCCGTATCAACGTGCGGGTCTGCGCCCGCCCCGGTGACAGCGGCGGCCCGCTCTTCACCGAGTCCGACGGCCGGGCGCTCGGCATCCTGAACGACGGGGACCCGGGCAGCGGCGCCTGCACGAACCCGAACGAGCAGAACTACTACATGCCGGTCTCCACCATCCTGGACCGGGTGAACGCCAACACCGGCCTCGGCATCCAGCTCGCCACCCGCGGCCCGCTGCTCAACCCGATCGGCTCCTCGAACCGTTAGGCGACACCCCGGATAAGCCGTGGGCAGGTCGACGTGGGCTGCCTACGATCGACCGATGACTGATACGGCGAGGACGGCCCGCGCCGGCGTCCCCGAGCGTCCGACCCTGGACGGGCTCGAGGAGACCTGGGCGCGCCACTGGCAGGAGGAGGGCACGTACGCGTTCGACCGCTCAAAAGAGCGGTCGGACGTGTACGCGATCGACACGCCGCCGCCGACCGTATCGGGCGAGCTGCACATGGGGCACGTCTTCTCGTACACGCACACCGACATGGTGGCCCGCTTCCAGCGGATGCGCGGCCGGACGGTCTTCTACCCGATGGGCTGGGACGACAACGGCCTGCCCACCGAGCGCCGGGTGCAGAACGTGTACGGGGTGCGCTGCGACCCGTCGCTGCCGTACGACCCGCACTGGCAACCGCCGGCGACGCCGGTGAGCGAGGAGCGGCGGAAGGACCCGACGCCGATCGACCGGCGCAACTTCGTGGCGCTGTGCGAGCGGCTGACCGCCGCCGACGAGCAGATCTTCGAGGCGCTGTGGCGGCGGCTCGGGCTGTCGGTGGACTGGTCGCTGACGTACACGACGATCGGGCGGGTGGCGCGGGCGACGAGCCAGCGGGCGTTCCTGCGCAACCTGGCCCGGGGCGAGGCGTACCAAGCGGAGGCGCCGACGCTCTGGGACGTCGGCTTCGCCACCGCGGTGGCCCAGGCGGAACTGGAGGACCGGGAGCGGCCCGGGGCGTACCACCGGCTCCGGTTCACCGGGCCGGGCGGGCGCGAGGTGCTGATCGACACCACCCGGCCGGAGCTGCTGCCGGCCTGCGTGGCGCTGGTCTGCCACCCCGACGACGAGCGGTACGCGGACCTGGTGGGCCGCTCGGTGCGCAGCCCGCTCTTCGCGGTCGAGGTGCCGGTGCGCGCCCACCCGCTGGCGGACCCGGCCAAGGGCACTGGCATCGCCATGGTCTGCACCTTTGGCGACCTGACGGACGTGACCTGGTGGCGGGAGCTGCAGCTGGACACCCGGGTGGTGATCGGCCGGGACGGCCGGCTGCTGCCGGAGCCGCCGCAGGGGGTGCCGGCCGAGCCGTACGCCGCCCTGGCCGGGCAGACCGTCAACGGGGCCCGGCGGACGATGGTGCAGCTGCTGGCCGACGCCGGTGACCTGGTCGGCGAGCCGCGCGCGATCACCCACCCGGTGAAGTTCTACGAGCGCGGCGACCGGCCACTGGAGATCGTCTCGACCCGCCAGTGGTACCTGCGCAACGGCGGACGGGACGCCGGCCTGCGGGAGCAGCTGCTGGCCCGGGGCGGCGAGCTGCGCTGGGTGCCGGAGCACATGAAGCACCGGTACGACCACTGGGTGGGCGGGCTGACCGGTGATTGGCTGGTCAGTCGGCAGCGCTTCTTCGGGGTGCCGGTGCCGGTGTGGTACCGGCTCGACGACGTTGGCGAGCCGGACTTGTCCCACCCTCTCACACCGGACGAGGCGATGTTGCCGGTCGATCCGTCCAGCGATCCGGCCCCCGGTTTCGAGGAGTCGCAGCGCGGGCTGCCGGGCGGCTTCGTCGGCGACCCGGACGTGCTGGACACCTGGGCGACCTCCTCGCTGACCCCGCAGATCGTCGGCGGGTGGGAGACCGACCCGGACCTGTTCAGCCGGGTCTTCCCGATGGACCTGCGCCCGCAGGGGCAGGAGATCATCCGGACCTGGCTCTTCTCCACGGTGGTCCGTGCCCACCTGGAGCACGGCGTGCTGCCCTGGCGGGACGCGGTGCTCTCCGGCTGGATCCTCGACCCGGACCGGAAGAAGATGTCCAAGTCCAAGGGGAACGTGGTCACCCCGATGGCGCTGCTGGAGCAGCACGGCTCCGACGCGGTGCGGTACTGGGCGGCCAACGGCAAGCCCGGCATGGACCTGGCCTTCGACCCGGCGCAGATCAAGGTGGGCCGGCGGCTCGCCACCAAGCTGCTCAACGCCTCCCGGTTCGCCCTGGGGCTGGGCGCCGCGGACGCGTTGCGCGCCCCGGCGACCGCTCCGCTGGACACCGCCATGCTCGCCGAACTCTCCGGCGTGGTCGCCGCCGCGACGTCCGCCTTCGACTCGTACGACCACACGGCGGCGCTCCAGGTCACCGAGGCGTTCTTCTGGCGGTTCTGCGACGACTACATCGAGTTGGTGAAGGAGCGCGCCTACGGCTCCGGGCCGGGTGCCGAGTCGGCACGGGCGGCGCTGGCCACCGCGCTGTCGGTGCAGTTGCGGCTCTTCGCCCCGGTCCTGCCGTACGTGGCCGAGGAGGTCTGGTCCTGGTGGCGGTACGGCTCGGTGCACCGGGCCACCTGGCCGACCACGTACGAGGTGGGGCGGGCGGTCGAGGGCACCGCCGACCCGCACCTGCTGCGGCTGGCCGGGGACGCGCTCGGCCAGGTGCGCCGGGCCAAGTCGGAACGGAAGCTGTCGATGAAGGCGGAGGTGCCGCTGGCCGAGGCGCTCGGCCCCGCCGCCCTGCTGGAGCAGCTCACCCTCATCGCCGACGACCTCCGCGCCGCCGGCCGCATCGCCAAACTCGACCTCCTCCCCGACCGCACCCCCGAACTCGTCATCGCCTGCGCCTTCTAACCCCCACCCCCACCCCCGAGATGCGCGCAGTTTCAGAGAAAGAGTGGCCATTCAGCGCGCTGAGGCCACTCTTTCTCTGAAACTGCATCCCGGGGTGGGCGTGGGGGTGGGTGGGGTCAGCTGGTTTCGCCGGCCATGGAGAAGGAGCGGAGGCGGTCGATCGCCAGGACGGTGAAGCCGACCGCGACGACCCCGGTCAGCACCGCCGCGACGGGGACGGAGACGGTGGTCGACAGCAGGTCGGTGGGGGCCATCCGGTCGGCCATGGCGACCACCCACTGCTGCACCGAGAGCACCTTCGTGCCGCTGACGAAGTTGCCCAGCAGCCCCTCCCAGATCAGCACGTAGACCAGCCCGAGCAGGACGGGCCGCCGGGTGATCAGGCTCAACGCCAGGAACAGCGCCGAGTACGCCAGCGCGCCGAGCGCCGAGGCGGCGGCGAGGGCCAGCCCGAGGCGTACCGAATCGGCGAGCACGCCCGCGACGAAGAGCGGCACGGCGACGGTGGTCGCGCTGACCACGGTGGCCACCGCGAGCTTCGGCAGCACGATCTGCCAGCGCGGCAGCGGCTTGGTGAGGATGTGCACCACGGTGCCGTCGTCGATCTCGGCGCCCAGCACGCCGGTGCCCACGATCAGGGCGACCACCGGCAGCACCACCGCCAGGCCGAGGCCGACCAGCACCGGCGGACCCCAGTCAGCCGGCTCCACCCCGAGCGACCGGCAGAGCATCGCCAGCCCGAGCAGCAGGAGCGGCAACGGCAGCAGGATCAGGAAACGACGCCGGCCGAACAGCCCGCGCGCGGTGATCCAGGAAACGGTCGACATCAGGCCTCCACCAGGTAGGAGAAGACGCTCTCCAGGGACTCGTCCTCGGGCAGCAACTGCCGGACCCGGACGCCGTGGGCCAGCGCGATCTTCGGCAGCGCCCGGGTGAAGGCGCCGTACTCGCCGGCCTTGACGGTCAGGCCGGTGCGGTCCAGCTCGACGCCGGTGACCGAGGGCTCGGCCATCAGCGCGACCGCCAACGCCCGGTCGTCGGTGGAGCGGACGGTGAACACGTGCGGCCGGTTGGTCATCAGCCGGCGGATGGTCCGGAAGTCCCCGGAGGCGGCCAGCCGGCCGGCCACCATCACCTGCACGGTGCCGGAGACCTGCTCGACCTCCTCCAGGATGTGCGAGCTGAACAGGATCGTCCGGCCCGCGTCGCCGAGGGAGTGCAGCAACCCCATCATGTGCAGCCGCTGGCGCGGGTCCATCCCGTTGAACGGCTCGTCGAGCAGCAGCACCTGCGGGTCGTGCACCAGCGCCGCGGCGACCCGGGCGCGCTGCCGCATGCCCTTGGAGTATGTCCCGATCCGCCGGTCCTGAGCCCCCTCCAGCTCGACCAGGGCGATCGCCCGTCGGGCTGCCGCCGCCGGGTCGGGCAGCCGGTGCAGCTTCGCGCTGGCCAGCACGAACTCGTACGCGGTCAGGAAGGTGTACACCGCCTCCCGCTCGCTGACCAGCCCGAGCCGGCGGTAGACCTCCGGGTGGCGCCAGGTCGGCTTGCCGTCCAGGGTCACCGCGCCCCGGGACGGGGCGAGGAAGCCGGCCATCATGTGCAGCAGGGTCGTCTTGCCGGCGCCGTTCGGGCCGAGCAGGCCGGTGACCCCGGGGCCCAGCCGCATGGTGATGTCGTTGACCGCCACCACGTTGCCGTACCAGCGGGACACCCCGGCCAGGTCGAGGGTGCTGGTGGCGGTGGTCGGGACGCTCGCCGTGGGATCGGCGCTGATCGTGGTCATCGGGCGGCCACCTTCCGGTATCGCAGCAGCAGCAGGGCGACGCAGCCGGCGACCAGCAGCACGGCGGCGAGGGCATAGACCGGGCCGAAGCCGCCGATGTCCGGTCCACCCTGGTCCTCGGAGACCAGCAGGTCGCCCAGCGACCAGATGCCCACCCCCTGCACGATCGTCGACGGCGAGCCGAGCCCGGCCAGCTCGTTGACGGTGCGGGAGGGCAGGATGGACAGGGTGCCGACGATCGGGGTGGTCATCAGGAAGACCGCCACGATCCCGCCGGCCGCGAACGCCCGCTTGCCGGTGAGCGAGGCGACCAGCAGGCCGACCGAGGCGAAGACGACCGCCCAGAGGCCCGCGTAGAGCAGCCCCGGCAGCAGGTCGAGCAGCTCGTTCCAGACGCCGCGCATCCCGTCCCCGGTGGTGAACGCCGCGCCGAGGAACATCACCAGCTGCGGCGCGCCGAGCAGCAGCCAGAGCGCGCTGACCAGGGCCAGCAGCTTGGCCAGGGCGTAGTCGCCGCGCGGCAGCGGCCGGGAGAAGTACAGCGGCAGCACGCCACTGCGCAGGTCGCGGGAGACCAGCTCCGGCGCCGCCACCGCGGCGAAGAAGATGACCAGCCAGCTCATCGAGTCGGCGAACTGGGCGTACGTCATCACCACCTCGCCGATCTGGCTGCGGACCGCGGTGGCGCCGGCGGCCACCATGGTCACGATGCCGACCACCAGCCAGGGGAAGATCTTGGCCTTGGCGCTGCGGCCCAGCCCGAAGGCGGTCCGCACGCCGTGCAGGTAGAGCGCGCCGAAGACGTGCCGGCGGCCGAGGCGGGGGCCGGTGTAGCGCTGGTAGCCGATGTCGTGGATGACGCCGGTCGGCTCAGACATGGCTGGGCTCCCTCGTGGCGAAGAGTTCGGCCACCCGGTGCCGCCGCTGGTCGAGCCGGTGCAGCGGCAGGTCCAGCTCGGCGACCGCGCCGAGGATCAGGTCGTAGGTGGCCTCGTCGGCGAGCGGGACGAGCAGCATCCGCCCGTCCCGGCTGACCGGCAGGTCGAGCGCGGCGAGCCGGCTGGCCAGTTCGTCCGTACCCTCGCTGACCTCGACGGCGAGCACGTCGGTGGCGGAGGTCATGGCGGCGATCGGGCCGGCCCGCAGCAGCCGCCCGCCGTCGATGGCGACCAGCGTGTCGCAGATCCGCTCCACCTCGCCGAGCAGGTGCGAGCAGACCAGCACCGAGATGCCGAACTCGGTGCCGATCCGGTGCACCAGCGCGAGCATGTCGTCCCGGCCGGCCGGGTCGAGGCCGTTGGTCGGCTCGTCGAGCAGCAGCAGGTCCGGATCGTGCACCAGGGCCTGGGCCAGTTTGACCCGCTGCTTCATGCCGGTCGAGTAGCCGCCGACCGGCCGGTAGCGCTCCTCGTAGAGGCCGACGTGCCGCAGCGCCTCGGACGCCCGCTCGCGGGCGGTCGTCCGGGGCAGGCCGCTGATCCGGCCGAGGTGGGTGACCAGCTCGGCGGCGGTGAGGTCGGGCGGCAGCGCGTCGTGCTCGGGCATGTAACCCACCCGGGCCCGTACGGCCGCCGGGTCGGTGGTCGGGTCGAGGCCGAGCACGGAGACCCGGCCGCTGGTCGGGGCGAGCAGGCCCAGCAGGATCTTGATCAGGGTCGACTTGCCGGCGCCGTTCGCGCCCACCAGACCGATGATCCCGGGCTCCACCGCGACGGTCAGGTCGGCCAACGCGGTGATCCGACCCCCGTACGTCTTGGTCAGCGACTCGGTCGCTATGAGTGTCACGCCCGTCAGCGTAGGAAGCCGACGCCCGTGGGGGTATCAGGAATCGCCCGGGGTCGTCCCTGAGAACCCGTCCGGGGGACACGCCAGATTCCGCGCCCCGGGCGCGAGCGGCCGGTAAGGGTTTCGTAACCCGGCGGCGCGATGACCGGGGCGGCCCGGCCCGGCAGACTGGACGACGTGGTCACTCGCCTGCTGCGTACTCCGCTGACCTGGGCCGTCGTCGTCGTGCTCGCCGCCGGGGCGGCCGTCGGGCTGTGGTGGTTCCAGCCCTGGAAGGCGGTCACCGACACCCGGGTCGCCGAGCGGCTGTCCGACGTGGACGTGGCCGCCACGCCGTCGGTCGGTCCCACGCCCACGGGGGGCGCGGGACCGACCGGGCCGACGCCGACCCCGGCGGGGCCGACGCTGCTCAGCCGGGGAGAGTTCGTCACCCACGAGCACGACACCTCAGGCACCGCCCGGGTCGTCCGCGCCGGCGACGGGCGGCACCGGCTGGAACTGGTGGGCCTGGCCACCTCCAACGGCCCCGACCTGCGGGTCTGGCTGACCGATCAGCCGGTACGCGCCGGCCCCGCCGGCTGGGACGTCTTCGACGACGGCCGGTGGGTCGAGCTGGGCCGGCTCAAGGGCAACCGTGGCGACCAGGCGTACGACATCCCGCCGGGCACCGATCTGGCCGGGCTGACCAGCGTGTCCATCTGGTGCAAGCGGTTCGCGGTCTCGTTCGGGGCCGCCCCGCTCACCCCGACCGGTTGAGCCGTTCCCAACCGCCCGGGCCGCAGTGGAGTGGCGCTCTCGACCGATCGCCGGTCGGCTGCGAAACTGTGTGCCGGTCAGCGAGTGAGGGGTACGGATGAGCAACGGGTGGGTGCTGCCCGACGAGGTGCTTCGGGACGCGCCGGCGTACACGCCGCGCCCGGGTGAGCTGGCCGATCTGGAGCTGTTGCTGACCGGGGCGTACGCGCCGCTGGTCGGCTTCATGACCCGCGCCGACCTGGCCTCGCTGCAGCGTCGCGGTCGGCTCGCCGACGGCACGCCGTGGCCGGTGCCGGTGACCCTCCAGGTGCCGGCGACGCTGGCCGCCGGGCTGGACCCGGCCGACCCGGGACGCCGCACGCTGGTGCTCAGCGACGGCGAGGGCGCACCGGTCGCCGCGCTGGAGGTCGCCGACGTCTGGGCGGCCCGCGAGGGCGTGGCCGGGGTGGGCGGCCCGGTCCGCCGGCTCGGCGACGGCGGGCACGGCCCGTTCCAGCGGCTGCGCCGCAACCCGGAGGAGGTTCGGGCGCTGCTGCCTCCGGGCCGGGTGCTCGGCGTGATCGCCGACCGGCCCCTGCACCGGCCGCAGCTGGCGCAGATCGCGCACGCCGCCCGTACCCTGGGCGCCCATCTGCTGGTGATGATCCCGGTGGGTGAGGGCGGTTCCGGCGGCGTGCCGCCGGAGGCCCTGGTGCGCAGCGTCTTCGCCGCCCGCGACCGGATGCCCCCGGCGACCCTGGTCGCGGTGCCGATGCCGCGCGGCCGCGACGAGATCGGCGACGCCCTGCTGCGGGCCCGGATCTCCGCCGCGTACGGGGTGACCCACCTGCTCTCCACCGGCGAGATGCTCTCCGGCGCCGGCCTGCGGGTGCTGGTCCCCCGCGAGCTGGCCTACGACAACCGGGACGGGCAGTGGCGCTGGCGGGAGGACATCCCGCCGCGCAACCGGCGGCTGGCGCTGCGCCAGGAGGAGATCGACGACCTGCTGGACCGGGGCTTCCCGCTGCCCGAGTGGCACACCCCGCCGGCCGTGGCGAAGGAGCTGAGCCGGGCCCGCCCACCACGGCGGCACCGGGGCCTGGTGGTCTTCCTGACCGGCCTGTCCGGCTCCGGCAAGTCGACCATCGCCCGCGGGCTGGCGGACGTGCTGCGGGAGCAGGGCGATCGGACGGTGACCCTGCTCGACGGCGACGTGGTGCGCCGGGAACTGTCGGCGGGGCTCGGTTTCAGCCGGGCGGACCGGGACGCCAACGTCCGCCGGATCGGCTGGGTTGCCGCCGAGGTCGCCCGGCACCGGGGGGTGGGCATCTGCTGCCCGATCGCCCCGTACGCCCAGGCGCGGGCGACCGCCCGGGAGATGGCGCTGGCGGCGGGGGCCGGTTTCGTGCTGGTCCACGTGGCCACCCCGCTGGAGGTCTGCGAGCGGCGGGACCGCAAGGGCCTGTACGCCCGGGCCCGGGCCGGCCTGCTCACCGGGATGACCGGCGTCGACGACCCGTACGAGGAGCCGACCGATGCCGAGATCGTGGTCGACACCACCGACCTGACCGTCGACGAGGCGGTCCTGTCGGTGATGCACCACCTCACCGAGACCGGCTGGGTGGAGCCCCGCCTCCAGTCCACCTGATTCCCGCCAGGGTCACCTTCCGTCGCTGCCCCCTGCGCGCTAGTGTTCATCTTTGTTGGAACACGTTTGAGCGCGTGTGAGAGTGCGCGGAAGTCGGAGGTACGGACGGATGCTGGCGCGGCAGCGGCAGGCGGCCATCCTCGACCGGGTCCGCACCACCGGCGGCGTCCGCGTCACCGAGCTGGCGGCGGAGTTCGGCGTCTCCGACATGACCATCCGGCGTGACCTGGAGACCCTGCACGAGCAGGGCCTGCTGGCCAAGGTGCATGGCGGCGCCACCGTCCCCGGCCCCAGCTCCACCGACGAGCCGGGCTTCCACGCCAAGTCGGTGCGGCAGCTCGCGGAGAAGGCCGCCATCGCCGGCCGGGCCGCCGAGCTGGTCCGCCCCGGCGCGGCGGTCGCGCTGTCGGCCGGCACCACCACCGCCGAGCTGGCCCGCCGCCTGGTCGACGTGCCCGGGCTGACCGTGGTGACCAACTCGCTGCCGGTGGCCGAGATCCTGCACGCGCAGGGCCGCACCGACCAGACCGTGGTGCTCACCGGCGGGGTGCGCACCCCGTCCGACGCGCTGGTCGGCCCACTTGCCGTGGAGGCGATCCGCTCGCTGCACCTGGACCTGCTCTTCCTCGGCGTACACGGGATCACCGAGCGGGCCGGCTTCACCACGCCGAACCTCATGGAGGCGGAGACCGACCGGGCCCTGGTGGCCGCCGCCGACCGGTTGGTGGTGCTGGCCGACCACACCAAGTGGGGCACCGTGGGCATCTCCTCGATCGTCGGCCTCGGCGCGGCCGACGTGCTGGTCACCGACGACCGGCTGGCTCCCGAGGCGCGCCGGGTACTGGACGAGAAGGTGGGAGAGCTGGTGGTCGTGGCGAGGGCGAGCCGGGCGACGACGGAGAGGGCGGCGCGGTGAAGCGTACGGCGATCGAACTGGCGGACGGCCGCGAGCTGATCTACTTCGACGAACGGGACGACGCGGTCCGCGACCAGCTCGACCGGCGCGAGCTGCCCCCTCCCCCGCCCGCCTCCCAGCTGCGGTACGACCCGCTCACCGACGAGTGGGTGGCGGTGGCGGTGCACCGGCAGACCCGCACCTTCCTCCCCCCGGCCGACCAGTGCCCGCTCTGCCCCACCCGGGGCGACCGGCTCAGCGAGATCCCGGCCCCCGACTACGACGTGGCCGTGTTCGAGAACCGGTTCCCCTCACTGAGCCAGCGGGTGGCCGACGAGCCGGCCGAGATCACCCCGTTCACCCCGGTACGCCCGGGCCGGGGCCGTTGCGAGGTGGTCTGCTTCACCGACGACCACAACGCCTCGTTCGCCGGCCTGCCGCCGCGCCGGGTGCGCACCGTGCTGGACGCGCTCGCCGACCGGACCGTGGCGCTCGCCGAGCTGCCCGGCGTCGAGCAGGTGTTCTGCTTCGAGAACCGGGGCGTGGAGATCGGGGTCACCCTGCACCACCCGCACGGGCAGATCTACGCGTACCCCTTCGTCACGCCGCGGACCCGGTCGCTGCTGGCCGCCGCCCGCCGGCACGCCGAGCGCACCGGCGGGGGCAACCTCTACGCCGACGTGCTCGCCGCCGAGCGGGCCGCCGGCGACCGGGTGGTCACCAGCAACGAGCACTGGACGGCATACGTCCCGGCGGCGGCCCGCTGGCCGTTCGAGGTGCACGTGGCGCCGCACCGGCCGGTGCCCGACATCCCGGCGTTGACCGACGCCGAGCGGGACGCGTTCGGCCCGCTCTACCTGGACGTGCTGCGTCGCTTCGACGGGCTCTTCGACCTGCCGATGCCGTACATCGCGGCCTGGCACCAGGCGCCGGTGCGGATCGACCGGGAGCTGGGTCACCTGCACCTTCAGCTGTTCAGCATCCGGCGGGCCAAGGACAAGCTGAAGTACCTGGCCGGCTCGGAGTCCGGCATGGGTGTCTTCATCAACGACATCGCGCCCGAGCGGGCCGCGGAGCTGCTCCGCGCCGCCTGATCCCGGCCCTCGTCCGGGCGGCGAGTGCGGCAGCGCCCGGGGAACAGGGCGCGGGGGGCCCGGGACAGGGCCCCCCGCAGGGAAGGGACGGCTGGCTGTGCGCGACAGCCGGGAAGGTTGGCTGATCGGCACTCGTGCCGCGAGGCGACCGCGGTCAACCTTCCTGGACGAGACTGGCATCACGTCCACCCACTTCAACGACCCACGCCCACCCCGGTGACGCCGGGGGCGGCGACCACGGATTGATCACCACCGGTCGCGGCGTGTCGCGCGATCCGCTCGCTCGCTCCAGCACCGCGACTCGCCGCGAACCGCGCGACGGCCGGGCCCCGGGTACGACGGAGCCCGCCGGCGGAGGCCGGCGGGCTCGGTCGGTGACGCGTACGAGGATCAGGCGGAGAGCTTGCGCGCGAGGTTCTCGTCGAGCGCGTTCATGAACTCGTCGGTGGTCAGCCACGGGGCGTCCCGCGAGATGAGCAGCGAGAGGTCCTTGGTCATCTGGCCGCCCTCGACGGTGTCCACGATGACCTGCTCCAGGGTGTTGGCGAACTCGGTGACCGCCGGGGTGCCGTCCAGCTTGCCCCGGTGGGCCAGGCCCCGGGTCCAGGCGTAGATCGACGCGATCGGGTTGGTCGAGGTCTTCTCGCCCTTCTGCCACTGCCGGTAGTGCCGGGTGACCGTGCCGTGCGCGGCCTCGGCCTCGACGGTGCGGCCGTCCGGGGAGAGCAGGACCGAGGTCATCAGGCCGAGCGAGCCGAAGCCCTGCGCGACGGTGTCCGACTGCACGTCACCGTCGTAGTTCTTGCAGGCCCAGACGTAGCCGCCCTCCCACTTGAGCGCGGCGGCGACCATGTCGTCGATCAGCCGGTGCTCGTAGGTGATGCCGGCGGCGTCGAACTCGGCCTTGAACTCGTTCTCGAACACCTCGGCGAAGATGTCCTTGAAGCGGCCGTCATACGCCTTGAGGATGGTGTTCTTGGTGGACAGGTAGACCGGGTAGTTGCGGTCCAGGCCGTACCGGAACGAGGCCCGGGCGAAGTCCCGGATCGACTCGTCGAAGTTGTACATGCCCATGGCGATGCCGCCGCCGGGGAAGTTGGCGACCTCCATCTCCATCGGGGCGCCGCCGTCGGCCGGGGTGTAGGTGATGGTCACCGTGCCCGGGCCGGGGACGACGAAGTCGGTGGCCTTGTACTGGTCACCGTGGGCGTGCCGGCCGATGATGATCGGCTTGGTCCAGCCGGGGACGAGCCGCGGCACGTTGGACATGATGATCGGCTCGCGGAAGACGACGCCGCCGAGGATGTTGCGGATGGTGCCGTTCGGCGACCGCCACATCTTCTTCAGGCCGAACTCCTCCACCCGGGCCTCGTCCGGGGTGATGGTCGCGCACTTGACGCCGACGCCGTGCTCCTTGATGGCGTTGGCGGCGTCGACGGTGACCTGGTCGTTCGTCTCGTCGCGGTGCTGGATCGAGAGGTCGTAGTAGTGCAGGTCGACGTCGAGGTAGGGCAGGATCAGCTGCTCACGGATCTGCTTCCAGATGATCCGGGTCATCTCGTCGCCGTCGAGCTCCACGACCGGGTTGTTTACCTTGATCTTCGCCATCGACCGGCGCTCCTCTCGGGGGACACGTGCTCAAGCAGTACGAGCGTACTGGAAACGGGCCGGCACCCCCCAGCCGGCCTCGGTCGGCCGGATAACCGGATGCCCGGCACGGGAGATCACTGGCACCATCGCCCGATGCCACTGAGCCGCACCCTCGGGTCTATCACGGTCACCGCGCTCACCGACGGCGAGGGGGCGTTCTTCCAGCCCCGCACCGAGGCGTTCCCCGACGCCACCGCGGCGCACTGGCGCGAGGCGGACCGGCGCGACCCCACCTCGGTCACCGCGGACGGCCGCTGGTGGCTGCCGTTCCGCAGCTTCGCCGTGCGCGTCGGCGACGGGCCGGTCACGCTGGTCGACGCCGGCATCGGACCGGCCGGCTCGCCCGCCGCGAGCTGGGCGCCGGTGCCGGGGCGACTCCCCGCCGAACTGGCCGCCGCCGGCATCGACCCCGCCGACGTGCGCACCGTCGTCCTCACCCACCTGCACAGCGACCACATCGGCTGGGCGGTCACCGGCACGCCCGGCCGCCCGTACTTTCCGCACGCCGACTACCTGGTGCAGCGGGCCGAGCTGGACGCGATGGAGACGATCAACCCCGGGCTGCCGGCCGGCCTGGTCGCGCCGTTGCGCGCCGCCGGCCAGCTCCGGGTGGTCGACGGCGAGACCACCCTCACCCCCGCGGTACGACTGCTGCCGACCCCGGGGCACACCGCCGGGCACCAGTCGGTGCTGCTCGAGGCGGCCGACGAGCGCCTCCTGCTCACCGGCGACCTGCTGGTCCACGTCGTGCAACTGGTCGACCCGGAGCTCGCGTACGCCCACGAGGAGGACCCGGCGACGGCCCGAGCCTCCCGCACCACCCTGCTACGCGCCCTGTCCACCGGCGTCCCCACCCTGCTTGCCGCCCCCCACCTCGGCACCCCCTTCACTCCCCTGGTCCCCGTCGAGCTAGTGCCTTGACCACGACTTCATGGTGGTCCGCTGCTGGGCGGCGTCCAGTCATTCGGACCGGCGATCTGCCTGGACGGAATCCTCGCCGTGCTGCATTGCGTTCCGTACCTCCTGATTCGCCGGCGTCGGGTCGCAGCCGGTTGCTCGGAGCAGGTCGCTCGCGGCGGTGCGTAGCTGGGTCACCACCGCATCTCCGAAGTCCTTGACGCCCAGCGCTCGGGCTCGGCCGGCGTCCTGCACGGCGTCGCGGATCTTCTGGTGTGTTCTTTCGGTGGGCCGCCCGGCACGGTGCTCATGGCGCAGGAGCTCGACGGCATCGGCGAGGTGGCCAACGCCGGCGGACAGGTCGCGGGGAATCGGCTCGTCGTACTGCAGCGCCATCGCGGACCTGCGGGCCAACCCTCGACTGTGTTCGATGACTCGTTCCATGTACACGGTCGCGTGGGCGAAGCGCTCCACGTCCTGGCGGCGCCGCCAGCGAGCGGGCGCCAGGCTGACCACCTCTTCGGCGCCGCTGAGCGCTTGGTGCATCCGTTCGAGGTCGGGTCCCATGCCGCGTAACGTGTCCAGCGCCCGCACCGCCCGCTGCTGATCACGTGTTGCCAGTGCTGCGGAGATCTCTCTGAGCTGACCGGCGAGGCATTGGTAGATCGGGGCTGCGTCGCGGTCGAGGATTCGCATCGGATTTATCGGTAGCAGCAACGCCACTACCACGAGTCCGACGACACCGCCGACCGCCGCCTCGACGATCCGCGGCCATTCCAGGTCCTTCTGGGCCGGAGCCAGGGTCGCGAGTAGCACTGCCGTGCCGCCGGCCTGCCCAACGGCTGCCCCGCTGCGGCCGAACAGCACGAGCGTGGCCAGAATGGCGCATCCGACGACGAAGCCGGTCTGCCAGAACCCGGTACCCAGAAGCGTCAGCAGGAAGTCGGTGGTGGCAATGCCCAGTCCCACTCCGAGCAGCAGTTCGACGGTGCGACGGGCACGCTGGCCGAGCGCGGCGACGATCGTACCCACCGCAGCGGAGGGCGCGAAGACCGGCGAGGGGTTGCCCAGTACATCGTGTCCGATCGACCAGGCCAGAGCTGCGGCGAGTCCAGCCTGCAGGGCGATCACCAGAGCGACTTCAAGCTGATGCAGCCGCAGTCGACCGGCCTGGCCACTTCGACCTCGAATCCGGGCCGCGCCGGCCTTCACGTGCTCGGCGCCACGATCGCGCCGTGACCGGTTGACGCCTGGTCGGCGGTCATCAGCACTCACTGAGCACTCGTACCACGCACCCGCCGATCGAATCCGGCCAACCACCATCAACCACCACGAAGCGATGCACTGGGTGGGACGGAATGGAGGAGGGGCGGTGCGCTCACATGCTGGAGATGTCGCCCTGCTTGGCGCGGACGGCCTCGGCGGCCTCCTTCAGGCTGGCCAGCTCGTCGGCGTCCAGGTCGGTCTCGACGACCCGCTTGACGCCCTCGGCGCCGATCTCGGCCTCGACGCCCAGGTAGACGCCGGAGATGCCGTACTCGCCGTCGACCCAGGCGCAGACCGGCATGACCTCGCCGGAGTCCTGCGCGACGGCCTTGGCCATCCGGGCGGCGGCGGCCGACGGGGCGTAGTACGCCGAGCCGGTCTTCAGCAGCGCCACGACCTCGGCGCCACCGTTGCGGGTCTTGACGACCAACTCCTCGATCTGCTCGGCCGGCATCGCGTCGCGCAGCGGCTTGCCGTTCACCGTGCTCTTCGACGGCACCGGGACCATGGTGTCGCCGTGCGAGCCGAGGGTCAGGGTCTTGACCGACTTCACCGGCACCTGGAGGGCCTCGGCGACGAAGTTGGTGAACCGGGCGGTGTCGAGCATGCCGGCCTGGCCGAGCACCCGGTTCTTCGGGAACTGGGTGGCGAGCTGGGCCAGCGCGGTCATCTCGTCCAGCGGGTTGGAGACCACGATGACGACCGCGTTCGGGGCGTACTTGGCGACGTTCTCGGATACCTGACGGACGATCTTGGCGTTCGTCTCCAGCAGGTCCATCCGGCTCATGCCCGGCTTGCGCGGGAGGCCGGCGGTGATGACGACGACGTCCGAGCCCTCGATGGCCTCGTAGCCCTCGCCGTTCGGGCCGGTGGTGACGCCGACTACCTTGGTCTCGAAGCCCTCGACCGCGCGCGACTGGTTGAGGTCCAGCGCGAGACCCGCCGGCTTGCCCTCCACGATGTCGGTGATCACGACGGTGTCGAAGACGTCGTACTCGGCCAGGCGCTGTGCGGTGGTGGAGCCGTAGAAGCCGGCCCCGACGACAGTGACCTTCTTACCCATGGTCGTCCCACTCCCTGCTACCAGTCGGTTTTCCGGACCGTATCAGCCATCGTGGCACCGATCAGGGCAGGGGCGGACACTTATGACACCGATGGGCGCCGTCAGCCCCGCTCAGCCCGTTCCACCACGTTGGTGAGCAGCATGGCGCGGGTCATCGGCCCGACACCGCCGGGCATCGGGACCACCTTGCCGGCCGCCTCGGCCACCTCCGGGTCCACGTCGCCGGTGTAGCGGCCCTTGCCGTCAGCTCCGATCACCCGGGTGATGCCGACGTCGACCACGGTCGCGCCCGGGGTGATCATGTCGGCGGTGAGCAGCCCGGGTACGCCCGCGGCGACGATCACGATCTCGGCGGCGCGGGTGTGCGCGGCGAGGTCGAGGGTGCCGGTGTGGCACAGGGTCACGGTGGCGTTCTCGCTGCGCCGGGTGAGCAGCAGGCCCAGCGGGCGGCCGACGGTGTTGCCCCGGCCGACCACGGCGACCGTCGCGCCGCGCAGCGGCACGTCGTGCCGGCGGAGCAGCTCGACGATCCCGCGCGGGGTGCAGGGCAGCGGAGCGTCGTAGCCGAGCACCAGCCGGCCGAGGTTGACCGGGTGCAGGCCGTCGGCGTCCTTGTCCGGGTCGATCATCTCCAGCACGCGCTGGGTGTCCAGGTGGGCCGGGAGCGGCAGCTGGACGATGTAGCCGTGGCAGGCCGGGTCGGCGTTCAGCTCGGCGAGGACCGCGTCGACCTGCTGCTGGGTGGCGTCGGCGGGCAGCTCGCGGCGGATGGAGGCGATCCCGACCTCGGCGCAGTCCCGGTGCTTGCCGTTGACGTACGCCTGGGAGCCCGGGTCGGCCCCGACCAGGACGGTGCCGAGGCCCGGGGTGATGCCCCGCTCCGCGAGTGCCTTGACCCGCGTCCGCAACTCGTCCTTGATCTCCGCCGCGGTCGCCTTGCCGTCCAGGATCGTCGCCGTCACGTCCAGATCGTCTCACGGCGACAGCCGCACGTTGGAACGACGACCAACCGTGACTTTCCGTTAGGTGGGCCTAATCACCCAGAGTGACCATATGTGGAGTCGAACACAGTTCGGGACGGACAGCCGAGCGTAAAGCCGCGCAGAGCGGACGGCGGGCCGGCAACCACGCAGGGCGATCCGGGGCGCGCCTCCGGGCGCGGGACGCCGGCCTCGAAGCCGACATTGAGCAGCGGCTTCACCGCACCGCTCATAACAGAGTGGCGGAGGGACGACAAGACGGGGGCGGGCTTTCCGTTACTGGTTCGCAACGCCCTCGTTGCCGAACAGCGTGCCGCGACCTACCGTTGCCCAACGTTGCGCAGCGTTACCCAACGCCGGGCCAGACTGCGCAGCGTGAGGAGATGAGGAGTCTCAATGCGAGTTCGTAGGCTTGCCGCCTGGACCGCTCTCCCGCTCGCGGTGACGCTTGGCCTGGTGGCCTGCGGCTCGGGCGGCGACGGCGGATCAGGGCAGAGCGACCCCAACGCGGCCGTGCGGATCGAGATCGCCGAGCCGCAGCACCTGGTGCCCACCAACACCAATGAGACCAGTGGTTCGCAGGTGCTCGCCGCCCTGTTCAGCCCGCTGGTCGACTACGACGAGGCCAACAAGCCGTACGAGGTGGCGGCCGAGTCGGTGACGTCGTCGGACAACAAGGTCTGGACGATCAAGCTGAAGGACGGCTACACCTTCCACAACGGCGAGAAGGTCACGGCCGAGAACTACATCGACGCCTGGAACTACGGCGCGTACGCCCCCAACGGCCAGAACTCGAGCTACTTCTTCGAGAAGGTCGCCGGCTACGAGGACCTGCAGGGCGAGAAGCCGGCCGCGAAGACGCTGTCCGGGCTGAAGAAGGTCGACGACCTCACCTTCACCGTGACGCTGGCCGAGCCGTACAGCGAGTTCAAGACGATGCTCGGCTACACGGCCTTCTACCCGCTGCCGAAGGCGGCCTTCTCCGCCCCGGGCGTGCTGGCCGAGGGCTACGAGCAGGCGCCGGTCGGTCAGGGCCCGTTCAAGATCAAGGGCACCTGGCAGCACGACGCCAAGGTCGAGGTCGAGAAGTACGACGCCTTCCCCGGCCAGCAGCCGAAGGTGGCCGGCGTCGAGTTCCGGATCTACCAGCAGCCGACCGCGGCCTACGCGGACGTGCTGTCGGACAACCTGGACGTCATCAAGACCCTCCCGACCGAGAGCCTGTCGACGGCCGCCACCGACCTCGGTGACCGGTTCCAGCAGAGCCCGGCCTCGTCGCTGCAGGTGCTGGCGTTCCCGACGTTCCAGAAGGAATTCAGCAAGCCGGAGGTCCGCAAGGCGATCTCCATGGCGATCGACCGGGACGAGATCACCAAGTCGATCTTCAAGGACTCGCAGCAGCCGGCCCGTTCCTTCGTCTCGCCGGTCGTGGCCGGCTACCGGGAGAACACCATCGGCGCGGCGGGCGAGTTCGACCCGGCCAAGGCCAAGGCGATGTACCAGGCCGCGGGTGGCCCGTCCAAGATCGAGCTGTCGTACAACGGTGACGGCGGCCACAAGGACTGGATCGACGCGACCTGCAACCAGCTCAAGGCCAACCTGGGCGTGGAGTGCGTCGGCACCGCCGAGCCCAAGTTCGCGGACCTGCTGACCAAGCTCAAGGCGAAGCAGCCGGTCGGCCTGTTCCGGATGGGCTGGGTCATGGACTACCCGTCCATGGAGAACTACCTGGGCCCGCTGTACAGCACCAACGGTTCCTCGAACTACTACGGCTACAGCAACCCGGAGTTCGACAGGCTGCTGGCCGAGGGCGCCAAGGCGCCGAACGAGGAAGAGGCGATCAAGAAGTACCAGGCGGCGGAGGACCTCCTGGCCGAGGACCTGCCGGTGATCCCGCTGCGGTACGGCCAGAACAACTTCGGGCACTCGACCAAGGTCAAGAACGTGGAGATGGATCTCTTCGACCGGGTCGACCTGCTGAAGATCGAGGCCGTCAAGTAACAGCGCTGGTCGGGTCGGGTCACCGCGAGGTGGCCCGACCCCCCACGCCCTTCGCCCCTTTTCAGAGAGACTTCACCGTATGTTCCGCTTTATTCTGCGGCGACTGCTCCAGATGGTCCTCGCCTTCTTCGGGACCACGCTGATCGTCTACGCACTGATGTTCGCCGGTCAGGGCGACCCGATCCAGGCGCTCGCCGGCGAGCGCCCGGTCACCGCCGCCCAGCGGGCATACCTGACGGAAAAGTTCCACCTCGACCAGACCGGGGTGGGCGGCTTCTTCTACCGCTACTTCGACTACATCAAGAACCTGCTCCAGGGTGACCTCGGGCAGTCGCTGACCGGCCGCCAGATCGGCGACATCCTCGCCGCCGCCTGGCCGGTGACCGTCAAGCTGGCCCTCATCGCGATGGCCGTGACGATCCTGTTCGGCGTCACCGCGGGCGTGCTCGCCGGCATCCGCCGGGCCAGCATCTTCGACAACTCGACGCTGGTGCTGACCCTGCTGGTGCTCGGCATCCCGACCATCGTGCTGGCCCCGCTGGCGCAGTACCTCCTCGGCGTCAAGTGGCAGCTCTTCCCGCCCACCGCCGGCGCCGAGCCCGACCTGTACGCGCTGCTGCTCCCCGGCATCGTGCTCGGCTCGCTCTCGCTGGCCACCGCGCTGCGGCTGACCCGGACCTCGGTGGCGGAGAACCTGCGCGCCGACTACGTCCGGACGGCCCGCTCGAAGGGCCTGGTCAAGCGGCGGATCGTCAGCGTGCACGTGCTGCGCAACTCGCTCATCCCGGTGGTCACCTTCCTCGGCGTCGAGCTGGGCAACCTGATGAGCGGCGCGATCATCACCGAGGGCGTGTTCAACATCCCCGGCGTCGGCTTCAACCTCTTCCGCGGCATCCGCACCGAGGACGGCCCGCTGGTGGTGGGCATCGTCAGCGTGCTCGTCGTGGTCTACCTCCTGTCCAACCTGGTGGTGGACGTCCTGTACGCCGTACTCGACCCGAGGATCCGCTATGAGTGACTTCGAGACCGTGGCGGCCACGGAGAACCAGGCCGCGCGGCGGGGCGTGTCCGGCGAACCCGGAGCGCCCAACCAGATCGGCGCGCCGCAGAAGGCCCGCAGCCTGGCCGGTGACGCCTGGCGCGACCTGCGCCGCAACCCGATCTTCTGGATCAGCCTCACCCTGGTCGTGGTGGTCGCCGCGATGGCCGCCGTACCCTCGCTCTTCACCGCCAACGACCCGCGCGACTGCCTGCTCTCCCGGCAGCACGACGGGGCGTCCGGCGGGGCCATCTTCGGGTACGACTTCCAGGGCTGCGACACGTACGCCCGGGCGGTCTACGGCGCCCGCGCCTCGCTGCTGGTCGGCGCGCTCTCCGCGCTGATCACCGGCATCATCGCGCTGGTCATCGGCATGCTGGCCGGCTACTTCGGCCGCTGGGTCGACGCGGTGCTCTCCCGCGTGATCGACATCGTGCTCGGCATCCCGCTGCTGCTCGCCGCGATCGTGCTGCTCAAGCGGGTGAGCACCAGCAGCGACAACGTCCGGCTGTTCGCGGTGATCTTCGTGCTGGCGGTGCTCGGCTGGACCACCGCGGCCCGGGTGGTCCGCTCCTCGGTGATCACCGCCAAGGAGCAGGACTACGTGGCGGCGGCCCGGATGCTCGGCGCCGGCAACGGCCGGATCATGTGGCGGCACATCCTGCCGAACGCGCTCGCCCCGGCGATCGTGGTGCTCACCATCGCGCTCGGCTCGTTCATCGCCGCCGAGGCGACGCTGAGCTTCCTCGGCATCGGCCTCAAGGCCCCGACCATCTCGTGGGGCATCGACATCGACGCCGGCCGGGTGCACATGCGCGAGTCGGCTACGCCGCTGGTCGTCCCGTCCGCCTTCCTCGCGCTGACCGTCCTCGCCTTCATCATGCTGGGCGACGCCATCCGCGACGCCTTCGACCCGAAGCTCCGGTGAGAACCTCATGACCCAGTCCGCTGTCCACCCGACGCCGGCCTCCCCCACGCCCGAGGGCGGCCACCTGCTCGACATCCGGGACCTGCACGTCGAGTTCCGGACGAGCGAGGGCGTCGCCAAGGTGATCAACGGCGTCTCCTACCACCTGGACGCCGGCGAGACCCTCGCGGTGCTCGGCGAGTCCGGCTCCGGCAAGTCGGTCACCGCCCAGGCGATCATGGGCATCCTCGACACGCCGCCGGCGGTGATCCGCTCCGGTCAGATCCTCTACCAGGGTCGGGACCTGCTCAAGCAGTCGGAGGAGCAGCGCCGCCAGGTGCGGGGCAAGGAAATCGCAATGATCTTCCAGGACGCCCTCTCCGCGCTGAACCCGGTCTTCGGAGTCGGCTGGCAGATCGGCGAGACGCTGCGCCAGCGCGAGGGGATGTCCAAGGCGGACGCCCGCCGGCGCGCCGTCGAGCTGATGGACCTGGTCCGGATCCCGGCCGCGGCGAAGCGCCTCGGCGACTACCCGCACCAGTTCTCCGGCGGCATGCGGCAGCGCGTCATGATCGCGATGGCGCTGGCGATGAATCCAAAGGTGCTGATCGCCGACGAGCCCACCACGGCGCTGGACGTCACCGTGCAGGCCCAGATCATGGACCTGCTGGCCGACCTGCGCCGGGACCTGAACATGGCGATGATCCTGATCACCCACGACCTCGGCGTGGTCGCCGGCGTCGCCGACCGGATCGCGGTCATGTACGCCGGCCGGATCGTCGAGCACGCCGATGTCCGCTCGCTGTACCGGTCGCCCGCCCACCCGTACACCAAGGGCCTGCTGGAGTCGATCCCGCGCATGGACGTGCGCGGCCAGGAGTTGTCGACGATCAAGGGGCTGCCGCCGAACCTGATGCGGATCCCCTCCGGCTGCCCGTTCCACCCCCGGTGCCCGTACGTGCAGCAGGTCTGCGTGGACGTAGTGCCACACGACCTGGTCCTCGGCGACGGCCGGACCAGCGCGTGCCACTTCGCGCAGGAGGTCCGAGATGACAGCGCCCGCTAGCCCGACCAAGGTCCGCGGCGAGACCATTCTCTCCGTCGACAACCTGGTCAAGCACTTCCCGATCACCCAGGGCGTGCTCTTCCAGAAGCAGACCGGCGCGGTCCGGGCCGTCGACGGGGTGAGCTTCGAGCTGCGCCGGGGCGAGACCCTGGGCATCGTGGGCGAGTCCGGCTGCGGCAAGTCCACGCTGGCCCGACTGCTGATGCGGCTGGAGACGCCCACCTCCGGCGGGGCCACCCTGGAGGGGAAGGACCTGTTCAAGGCCTCCGGGGCCGAGCTGCGCCGGCTGCGGCGCAACATGCAGATGGTGATGCAGGACCCGTACACCTCGCTCAACCCTCGAATGACGGTCGGCGACATCATCGGCGAGCCGTTCGACATCCACCCGGAGGCGGCGCCGAAGGGCAGCAAGCAGCGGCGGGTGCAGGAGCTGCTGGACGTGGTCGGGCTGAACCCGGAGCACGTCAACCGCTACCCGCACCAGTTCTCCGGCGGCCAGCGCCAGCGCATCGGCATCGCCCGGGCGCTCGCCCTGCGGCCCGAGGTGATCGTCTGCGACGAGCCGGTCTCCGCGCTGGACGTCTCGATCCAGGCGCAGGTGATCAACCTGCTGGAGCAGCTCCAGGACGAGTTCGGGCTCTCGTACATCTTCATCGCGCACGACCTGTCGGTGGTCCGGCACATCTCGGACCGGGTCGCGGTGATGTACCTCGGCAAGATCGTGGAGATCGGCACCGAGGACGAGATCTACGAGCGGGCCACCCACCCGTACACCCAGGCGCTGCTCTCGGCGGTGCCGGTGCCGGACCCGGACGTCCGCAACGACCGGACCATCATCCGGCTCACCGGCGATGTGCCGAGCCCGGCCGATCCGCCGTCCGGATGCCGCTTCCGTACCCGGTGCTGGAAGGCCCAGGAGGTCTGCGCCCGCGAGGAACCCCTGTCGGTCGCCCGCGCCGCCGACCCCCACCCCTCCGCCTGCCACTTCGCCGAACTCCGCCCGTCCCTCCCCTGACCCACCCACGGTTCCCGCCGTCGATCATGAAGTTGTTGTCTCGACACGCCGCGGTACCGGGCAACAACTTCATGATCGATAGGTTCAGGGCGGGGGCGGCGGACCGCCCCGCGGGGGACCGCCGGGGGCGCGTGGCCCCCGGCGGGGGCGGCGGTCAGTGGAAGAAGTGCCGCGTGCCGGTGAGGTACATGGTCACGCCGGCCTCCTTGCAGGCGGCGATGACCTCCTCGTCGCGGATGGAGCCGCCGGGCTGCACGATCGCGCGTACCCCCGCCTCGATGAGGATCTTCGGGCCGTCGGCGAACGGGAAGAACGCGTCCGAGGCGCAGACCGCGCCGCGGGCCCGCTCGGCGCCGGCCCGGTCGACCGCCAACCGTGCCGAGTCCACCCGGTTGACCTGCCCCATGCCGACCCCGACGGTGGCGCCGTCCTTCGCCAGCAGGATCGCGTTGCTCTTCACCGCGCGGACCGCCCGCCAGGCAAAGGCCAGGTCCCGCAGGGTGGCCTCGTCAGCCGGGTCGCCGGTGGCCAGCCGCCAGTTCGCCGGATCGTCACCCTCGGCGTCGACCTTGTCCCGCAGCTGCACCAGGACACCGCCGGTGACCTGCCGCCACTCCGCCGGCAGCGGGTCGAAGGCCGGGGCGTGCAGCAGCCGGATGTTCTTCTTGGCCTGCAGGATCTCCGCCGCGCCGTCGTCGTACCCGGGGGCGACCACGACCTCGGTGAAGATCTCGGCCACCTGCCGGGCCATCTCCATGCTGACCGGCCGGTTGACGGCGATCACCCCGCCGTACGCCGACACCGGGTCGCAGGCGTGCGCCCGGCGGTGCGCCTCGGCCACGTCCGCGCCCACCGCGATGCCGCACGGGTTGGCGTGCTTGATGATCGCCACCGCCGGCTGGTCGGTGAAGTCGTTCGCGGCCCGCCAGGCCGCGTCGGCGTCGACGTAGTTGTTGTAGGACATCTCCTTGCCGTGCAGCTGCTCGGCCTGGGCCAGGCCGGCGGGGCTGGACGGGTCGGCGTAGACGGCCGCCGCCTGGTGCGGGTTCTCCCCGTAGCGCAGCACCGCCCGGCGGCGCAGGCTCAGCCCGGCGAACTGCGGCCACCCGTCGGCAGCCGGGGCCAGGGTGGTGGCGAACCACTCGGCCACGGCGACGTCGTAGTCGGCGATGTCGGCGAAGGCGCGGGCGGCGAGCGCCCGACGCTGCGCCAGCGTGAAGCCGCCGTCGACGAGGGCGGCCACCAGGGCCGGGTACGCCGCCGGGTCGGTCACCACCGCGACCGACGCGTGGTTCTTGGCGGCGGCCCGGACCATCGCCGGCCCACCGATGTCGATCTGCTCCACGCACTCGTCCTGGCTCGCGCCGGAGGCGACCGTGGCCTGGAACGGGTAGAGGTTGGAGACCAGCAGGTCGATCCCGGCGATGCCGTGCTCGTCGAGCTGGGCGGCGTGGGTGTCCTTGCGGAGGTCGGCCAGGAGGCCCCCGTGGATCTTCGGGTGCAGGGTCTTCACCCGGCCGTCGAGGATCTCCGGGAAGCCGGTCACCTGCTCGACCGGGGTCACCGGCACTCCCGCGCCCGAGATGGTGGACGCGGTGCTGCCGGTCGAGACGATCTCCACCCCGGCGTCGTGCAGGGCCCGGGCCAGCTCGACCAGGCCGCTCTTGTCGTAGACGCTGACCAGTGCCCGCCTGATCGGGCGACGCTCGTCCTGAGTGGAACTCACGGGACCGTGACCTTTCTTCCGGTGATCGTCCAACCTTCGCGGACCAGCCGACCGACCTGCTCGACGAGCTGGCGCCGCTCGGCCTCCTTGATGCGCTCGGTGAGCGTCTCCACGTCGTCGTCGTCGCGTACCGGCACGGCGACCTGCGCGACGATCGGGCCGGTGTCCATCCCGGCGTCGACGAAGAAGAGCGTGGCCCCGGTGACCTTGACGCCGTAGGCGAGCGCGTCCCGGGGGCCGTGGATGCCGGGGAACGCCGGCAGCAGGGTGTTGTGCGTGTTCAGGTAGCGGTCACCGAAGGCGGCCAGGAAGTGCGGCCCGACCAGCTTCAGGAAGCCGGCCGAGATCACCAGGTCGGGTCGGTGCTCGGCGACGTGCGCGGTGAGCGCGAGGTCCCAGTCCTCCCGGGACGGGTGGTCCTTGACCCGGTCGACGAAGGTCGGCACCCCGGCGGCGGCGGCCCGGTCCAGGCCGGCGATCCCGTCGCGGTCCGCGCCGACGGCCACCACCCGGGCCCCGTACGCGGGGTCGGTGGTGGCGTCGAGCAGCGCCTGGAGGTTGCTGCCGGAGCCGGAGACGAGGACGACGAGGCGGGCGACGGGCGCGGGCTCGGTCACGCGGCCACCCTATCGGGCAGGTCAGGACTCCCAACGATCGGGCAGCGGCGATTCGGGTGATCACGCGAGTGGCACGTACGCGATACGCTGCCCGTCGCTCGGTGGCTGCCGTCCGGCCCGCCGCCGCACCCTTCACACAAGATCAGGCACGGACAGTGCCGACGGAGCGAGGAGCACCATGCAGCCCGGTTACCCCAACCCTGCGCAGCAGCCGCCGATCAACAACAACATGACGATGTCCATCGTGGCCATCTTCTTCTTCTGGCCGCTGGCCATCCCGGCCATCATCAACGCCTCCAAGGTCAACCCGCTGCTCCAGCAGGGTGACTACGCGGGCGCCCAGGCGGCGGCGAACGAGTCGAAGAAGTGGTCGAAGTGGGCCATCATCATCGGCGTCGTCTGGCTCGTGATCGTCCTGCTGTGCTGCCTCGCCGGTGGTCTGGCCGGGATCATGGGCTCCGACACCAGCGCCAGCAGCTACTGACGATCACCGACTGAGGAGCATCCGCCATGCAGCCCGGACCCCCCGGTCAGGACCCGTACGGCCAGCAGCCCCCGCACGACCCGTACGGCCAGCCCACCTCCGGGCAGCCCTACGGGCAGCCGTACGGGCAGCCGCAGGACCCGTACGCACAGCCCCCGCAGGCGCCGTACGGGCAGCAGCCGCACGATCCGTACGCCCCGCCGCCGCAGGCCCCGTACGGCCAGCCCACCTCGGGCCAGCCGTACGGGCAGCCGGTCTCCGGTGACCCCTACGGCCAGCCCACCTCGGGCCAGCCCTACGGGGCGCCGGGCCAGCCGTACGGGCAGCAGCCCTACCAGGATCCGTACGGCCAGCAGCCCTACGGCATGCCGGCGTACCCGAACGCGGGCTACCCGCAGGCCCAGGGCCAGCAGAACACGCTGGGCCTGGTGTCGATGATCCTGGGCATCGTCTCCATCCCGATGGTCTGCTGCTACCTCGGCATCCCGCTGGGCATCGCCGCGGTGGTCACCGGATGGCTGGGCCGGCAGAAGGCGGCCCAGGGGCTGGCCAACAACGGCGGTCAGGCCCTCGCGGGTCTGATCTGCGGCGGAATCGGTCTGGCGCTCGGGCTGCTGCAGATCGTGGCGCTCGCCGCCAACATCTCCTTGCCGAACTCCTGAGCCGACACCTGGAAGGGGCGTCCCGGATCTCCGGGGCGCCCCTTCCGTCGTCCCGGCCCCGCGCGCGCCGGTCGCTGTGGGGACACGTCGCACCCAGCCGGGTGCGCGGCCCAAGCGCGGGTGCGCAGCCCAAGCGCGGGTGAGCGGCCGACGCGCGGGTGAGCGGCCCGGGCGCGGGTCAGCGGGTCAGGCGCGGGGTGCCGGGCGGGTCGGGCGTGGCGGCGCGGCCAGCAGCCGGGTGAGCGGGCCGGGTCGGCGGGTCAGGCGCGGGGTGCCGGGCGGGCGAGCACCCGGGCGGCGGCGGCCCCGAGCAGCGCGCCGGCCGTGACCACCGCGGTGGAGACGGCGGCCACCTGCCAGGGGACCGGGCCGATCTCGGCCAGCCGGCCGCCGCCGAGCGGGCCGCCGGAGGCCGCGGCGGCGAGACCGGCGAGCAGGCCGACCACCGGGCCGGCGAGCGCCGCCGGACCGAGCAGGGCACCCCACTCCGGCGCCGCGCGCTCGTCCGCGTCGCGGAGCAGCCGCCGGGCGAGCAGCCAGCCCGCGGCCATCCCGGCCAGCACCGGCACCGCGAGCAGCGCCGCCCCGAACCCGTCGACCGGGCCGCTGGGCAGCCCGGCGAGCAGGGGTACGGCCGGCAGCGCGCCCACCGAGACCTCGCTGGTGCGTACCGCCGTGCCGGCGCCGACGGCGAAGCCGGGCCCGAGCAGGTACGCGGTCGACCAGATCGTGGCGTTCGGCGCGTAGGCGAGGCTGACCAGGGTGATGCCGGCCTGCCCGGCCACCCCGGTCCGGTACGCGCCGATCATGTCGGCGGCGTCACCCCCGCCGGTCGCCACCGCCAACCCGGCCGCGCCGGCCCCCGCGCCGAGCAGCAGCAGCCCGGCGACCAACCCGGTGCGCACCCCGTCGCGCAGCGCCGCCGGCGCGCGCTCGGCGAGCAGGCCGGCCACGCCGGTGGTGCGCAGCGCCCCGACCAGCGCGGCGAGCGCGCCGAAGACCGCGTACGTGACGCCGGCGCGGACCGGGGAGACCCGCAGGTCGTCGGTGCTCACCAGCACTGCGGCGAGGGCGCCGAGCAGCCCGTACCCGAGGCCGACCGCGACCGCGGCGGTGAGTGCCTGGCGGGGCGAACGCCCGCCCCGCGCGCCCATGGCCCGGCTGGTGTGCACGCCGGCCCGGGTCAGCCGCCAGAACGCGAGCCCGGAGAGCAGCAGCGGGACCAGGCCGAGCGGGCCGGCGGTGGTCTGCAGCGGCACCCCGTGGCCGAGCAGCCAGCCGGACAGCCCGACGCGCAGCGCACCGGCGACGGAGCCGGCGTCCTCGCTGAACTGGGCCAGCGCCAGCACCAGGGCGACCGGCAGGTACGACGTGAGCGCCGCCCAGCCCGCGGCGACCCCAGCGGCGACGACGAGCGGCGCCCGCCCCCGGCCCGACTCCGGCCGGCGGGGCGCGGGCACCCGGCCACCCGACGCGGGCCGGCCCCCGGGCCGGTCGTGCTCCCGGCGGCCGTCCTCTCGGCGGGCGTCCTCCCGGGCGCCGTGCTCCCGGCGGCCGTGCTCCCGGCGGGCGTCCTCCCGGCGGCCGTCGTCGGTCCGGCGGGCGTCGTCGGTCCGGCGGGCGTCGTCGGTCCGGCCGGCGGCGGCCGGGCGGGCATCGTCCCGGCGGGCGTCGGCGCGGACGCCGGCGGCGGGACGGCGAGGCTGATCAGGGGTGACCGAGGACATCGGGTCTACTCTGGCACGCCGCGCGGGCGGCGGCTGCCCGGCGGCCCCACCTGGCCCCGGCGAGTTCCGTGATCCACCGGTTTCCGGACCGGAATCCGGTCTAGCCTCGGCGCAGGACGCGACTGCAGTCGCGGCAGGAAGCGCTGGGAGGAAGCCGTGAACGCTCCGTACCCGCCGCCCCCACCGCCGCCGGCGGCCGGCAAGGACCGCACCACGCTGTGGGGCGTGCTCGGCATCGTCCTGGGCCTGATCTGCTGCGGCATCCTCGGCATCGTCTTCGGTTACCTGTCGATCCGCGACGCGAAGCGCTACGGCCAGTCCCCGGTGCTCGGCTACCTGGCGATCGCCTTCGGCGTGCTCAACATCATCGGTACCGCGATCTGGCGGGCCAGCGGGACGTACCCGCTCTGGGACGACTGAGGGGGCCGACCGTCGCCGGCCGACCCCCTCGGTGTCTCACCCGTCCGCCCAGCGGCGGACGGTGCTGCCACCGGCCGCTCAGCGGCCCACGGTGCTGCTACCGGCCGCTCAGCGGCCGGCCATGATCTCCCGCATCAGCTTGGCGGTCTCGGTCGGCGTCTTGCCGACCTTGACGCCGACGGCCTCCAGGGCCGCCTGCTTCGCCTCGGCGGTGCCCGCCGAGCCGGAGATGATCGCGCCGGCGTGCCCCATGGTCTTGCCGGGGGGCGCGGTGAAGCCGGCGATGTAGCCGACCACCGGCTTGGTGACGTTGGCCTTGATGAACTCGGCGGCCCGCTCCTCGGCGTCGCCGCCGATCTCACCGATCATCACGATGGCGTCGGTCTCCGGGTCGGCCTCGAACGCGGCGAGGGCGTCGATGTGGGTGGTCCCGATGATCGGGTCACCGCCGATGCCGACGCAGGTCGAGAAGCCGATGTCGCGCAGCTCGTACATCATCTGGTAGGTCAGCGTGCCGCTCTTGCTGACCAGGCCGATCCGGCCGGAGCCGGTGATGTCGGCCGGGATGATGCCGGCGTTGGAGGCGCCCGGCGAGGCGATGCCCGGGCAGTTCGGCCCGATGATCCGGGTCCGCTCGCCCTTGCTGACGTTGTACGCCCAGAAGGCGGCGGTGTCGTGCACCGGGACGCCCTCGGTGATCACCACGGCCAGCGGGATCTCGGCGTCGATCGCCTCGACCACGGCGCCCTTGGTGAACTGCGGCGGCACGAAGATGACCGTGACGTCGGCCCCGGTCTCCTTCATCGCGTCCGCGACGGAGGCGAAGACCGGCAGCTCGGTGCCGTCGAAGTCGACCGTCTGGCCCGCCTTGCGCGGGTTGACGCCGCCGACCACGTTGGTGCCCGCGGCGAGCATCCGCCGGGTGTGCTTGGAACCCTCGGAACCGGTCATCCCCTGGACGATGACCTTCGAGTCCTTGGTCAGCCAGATAGCCATGATCAGACCCCCGCAGCTGCCAGCTCGGCGGCCCGCTCGGCCGCGCCGTCCATGGTGTCGACCCGCTGGATCAGCGGGTTGTTCGCGCCGTCGAGAATCGCCCGACCGGCCTCGGCGTTGTTGCCGTCGAGGCGGACGACGAGCGGCTTGGTGGCCTTCTCGCCCCGCTGCTCCAGCAGGGCCAGCGCCTGCACGATGCCGTTGGCGACCGCGTCGCAGGCGGTGATGCCGCCGAAGACGTTGACGAAGACGCTCTTCACCGACGGGTCGGAGAGCACGATCTCCAGGCCGTTCGCCATCACCTCGGCGCTCGCGCCACCGCCGATGTCGAGGAAGTTCGCCGGCTTGACGTTGCCGTGCCGCTCGCCCGCGTAGGCGACCACGTCGAGCGTGGACATGACCAGGCCCGCGCCGTTGCCGATGATGCCGACCTCGCCGTCGAGCTTGACGTAGTTGAGGTCCTTCTCCTTGGCGGCCTGCTCCAGCGGGTCCACCGCGGCCTGGTCGACCAGGGCCTCGTGGTCCGGGTGCCGGAACCCGGCGTTCTCGTCGAGGGTGATCTTGGCGTCGAGCAGCAGCAGCTTGCCCTCGCCCGTCTTGGCCAGCGGGTTCACCTCGACCAGCGTGGCGTCCTCGGCGACGAAGGCCTTCCACAGGCCCACCGCGACCTCGACGACCTGGTCGGCGACCTCGGCCGGGAAGCCGGCGGCGTCGACGATCTCGCGGGCCTTCGCCTCGTCCACGCCCTTGACGGCGTCGATCGGGGCCTTGACCACCTTGTCGGGGGTCTCCGCGGCGACCTGCTCGATGTCCATGCCGCCGGCGACGCTGGCGATGCAGAGGAAGGTGCGGTTCGCCCGGTCGAGCAGGTACGAGAAGTAGTACTCCTCGGCCACGTCCGCGGTCACGGTGATCATGACCTTGTGGACGGTGTGACCCTTGATGTCCATGCCGAGGATGTCGGTGGCGCGGGCCACCGTCTCCTCGGCGCCCTCGGCCAGCTTGACGCCGCCGGCCTTGCCTCGGCCGCCGACCTTCACCTGCGCCTTGACGACCACCCGACCGCCGAGGCGTTCGGCGATCGCGCGGGCCTCCTCCGGGGTAGTGGCGACGCCGCCGGCGAGCACGGGCAACCCGTGCCGCTCGAACAGGTCCCGCCCCTGGTACTCGTACAGGTCCACGATTGCGCGTCCCGTCCCGTCTCCGCGGCGCGCCCTCGCGCCGCCACCAGCGTTGTGGAAACTCCGTTGACGCCCGTCATCAGTTGAAACGGGCCATCGGCCGCAGCCTAGCGAGATGAGCACCAGCGGCAACCGAGCGGGTGCGCGGTGTGCGGTAATGCACAGCGCGCCGCCCGCGACTCGCCGGTACGCGGACCCGGCCGGCAACCGCCGCGAAGGATGTCGCCGACGACGCGTAACCCCCTGGTGGGGGCGTCGTTGAGTCTGATGTCGGAGCGCTGATTCAGCGCGAGGACGGGAACGGCCGATGCCCTGTCGGTCGAGGGGTGGCGGCGGGGCATCGTGCATAGAAGGGCCGGGCGTGTGAGGGGTGCGTCCGGCCCTTCCCCCGTGCCCGCATCCGGCCGGCCCTCCCCAGCGTCGCCGGCAGCTCCCGACCCACTCCAGGTAACGACTCCGGCGGCATCCACCGGATGCCGCCACGTGCGCGAGACGGAGTCGACCAGGGTGCCGGGCGCGGCCCGGCGGTTGCGCAGTCGTCAGGCGACGGACTGGGCCACGTTCCCCCGGACCCACTCGACGATCGACTGGGTCGTCGCGCCCGGGGTGAAGATCTTCGCCACGCCCAGCTGCTGGAGCTCGGGGATGTCGGCGTCCGGGATGATGCCGCCGCCGAAGACGACGATGTCCCGGGCGTCCCGCTCGGCGAGCAGCTCCAGCACCCGCCGGAAGAGCGTCATGTGCGCCCCGGAGAGTACGGAGAGGCCGACCGCGTCGGCGTCCTCCTGGATGGCGGTCTCCACGATCTGCTCCGGCGTCTGGTGCAGGCCGGTGTAGATGACCTCCATGCCGGCGTCGCGCAGGGCACGCGCGACCACCTTGGCCCCACGGTCGTGGCCGTCGAGGCCCGGCTTCGCGACGACGACCCGGATACGAGAGCTCATCAGCGCACACCTTTCACGGGCTCCGCGGCTATCACCTGAACGAACGGTAACCCGCCCGGTCGGGGGCGGGAAATCCGGGCCGCACCCCTACCGTCCGGCCGGCCCCCGAGAAAGCCGGACGCCTCCGCCGAACGGTCACTCTGCGCGACGAATGGGCAGTAACGGGGACGGCCATCCGGCGTACCGAGCTATGACAATGATGGACGGAAAGGGACAGAAAGACTCAGCGATTCGGCGGTTCCGCTTGTGACCGGCGCGGCGGAGGGCTAACGTGTCCACGGTTGTCATCAGGTCCACGGACGGGTGACGACGCGACCAACGGACGTTCGACCGAGCTTCACCGAACGGCCGGAGATCGCATCGGATCCCCGACAACGGAGGGTGTGCGTGCGCCAGCGCCTGTCGTCTGAGCCCGATAGATATCGCGGCCGCCGTCGCGTACCCACTCCCCCGCGCAGCCGCTACGCGGCAGTCGTCACCACCGCGTTCGTCGGTGCCGGCATCGTCGCGCTGGGCGCGAACGCGCTCCCCGACGCCAAGAGCGTGAGTCCGTCGGTCCTCGACGAGCTCAAGCAGGCCTCGATCACCAGCCAGGACGCGGCAGCCCGCGCCGACGCCGCCGACCGCGCCTCCCGCGACACCAACCGCGACGCCGAGGTCAACGCCGGCGACCAGGACCCGTGGCTGCTGCCCCTGCAGGGCTACGACTTCAACTCCCCGTACGGGATGCGCTGGGGCAAGCTGCACACCGGCATCGACCTGGTCGCCGCCGAGGGCACCCCCTACGTCGCCATCCACTCCGGCAGCGTCACCAAGGCCGGCTGGTTCGGCGGGTACGGCTACGCCGTGATCGTCCAGCACGCCGACGGCAGCGAGGCCATCTACGGCCACTCCTCCTCCGTGAACGTCAAGGAGGGGCAGCAGGTCAAGGCGGGCGACCAGCTCGGCCTGGTCGGCAACACCGGCCACTCGTACGGCTCCCACCTGCACCTGGAGATCCATGTCAAGGGCGAGCCGCGGGACCCGGTGCCGTGGCTCCAGGAGCGCGGAGTGGACATCAAGCTGCAAGTCGAAGCTTATTACAGCGAGGTAGCGGCTTCCTGACGCTCCGTATCGCCTGATGACCGCCCGGATCACCCGATCCGGGCGGTTTTTCGTGCGCGGAAGTCTGCTGGGTCACAGTCAGGACTGTGAGCGACGCCACCGTCACCCAAGATCAGGGATCGGGGTAGAGGCGGTCATTCCGCCACGATGGCGGACAGTTGCCCCGGCGGTCGCCGGCGACCCTGCGGTACCCGTACCCACCGCGGACCCGGTCGACACCCAGGATGGGTTGGTCCCAGCCCCCTGAGTGTGAAGGTCAGCCGTGCAGGAAGACACCCCCGCCCAGAACGAGAAGACCGTGGCCGCTCCGGGCCGGCACCGGCTGCGGAAGCGGCGCGGTGGGCACGCTCTCGTCGTCGGCGCGGTCGCGCTGGTCGGGCTCGGCCTCGCCGGCGCCTCCACCATCGCGTTCGACCGCGACGACGCCCCCGCCCCCACCGCCGTCTCGCTGGACGCCGCGTCCCGCGCCGAGGACGCCGCCCGCGCCGACCGTTCCGCCCGCGAGTCCGCCTCCCCGGCCACCCCGTCGGCCAGCCCGACCACCGCCGGCCCGACCGTCAGCCCGTCGGCCACGCCGACGAGGAAGGCGACCCCGAAGCCGAAGCCCACGCCGACGAGGACGGCGAAGCCGAAGCCGTCCTGGGTCATCCCGATGAAGGGCGCGGAGATCACGTCCTGCTACGGGCAGCGGTGGGGCACCCTGCACGCCGGCATCGACTTCGCGATGCCCGCCGGCACGCCGGTCCGTGCCGCCTTCGGCGGCACCGTGGAGAAGGCCGGCGACGTCGGCGACGGCTACGGCATCTCGGTCGTGGTCAACCACGGCAACGGCTACCTGACCCACTACGCGCACCTGAGCAGCGCGAAGGTCGGCGTCGGCGAGAAGGTCGGCGCCGGGGAGACCCTCGGCCTGGAAGGCTCCACCGGCGACTCCACCGGCCCGCACCTGCATTTCGAGGTGCACCAGGGTCAGATGTGGAACCAGATCGACCCGGCGCCGTTCCTGCGCGCCCGGGGCATCGACGTGGGCTGCTGAACCGCTGTAGTCGCCAGGTGGTGGGGACGGTCACCGGCAGTCGGCCCCGCCGGGCCTCCGTTCACACTGGTCGCCGGAGAACCGTCAGAGCTCGCAAGCGGCTGCTACCTTCGCGCCATGTCGGAGCAGCAGCCTCGGGTGCCGTCGGCCGTGGAGGCCCCGGGTGACAGTGCCCGTCCGACCGGGTGGCGGCCGCGCGCGGTCAGGCTCACCATGGCCATCCGCCGCGCGCTGCCGCTGGTGGGCGTCCTCACCGCAGGCATGCTGGTGGGGGCCGTGGCCGGCAGCGCACTGCTGAATCCGGACTGGTTCCTGCTGGGCTTCCTCGGCGGCATGTTCGTCTCGCTGGGCGGCATCTATGTGATCGACGGCCGCGACCTGCGGTTCGGCTGGGGATTCACCGCTGTGGGTCTCGCGATCCTGGTCAACGTCGCGTTCCTGCAGGGCGCCTCGAAGGTGGTCCTCGAGCTTCGGGGCGAGCCGATCCGCGCGACGGTGGCCGCGGTGCGCGACGGATTCGAAGGCAAGGGCGAGCCCACCCGCCGGTTCCGGCTGTTGGGGGCCGGTGGTGTCCCGATCCGGGGCGAGCTGACGTTGTCGCGCGACGTCGAGCTGGGGGTGGGCGACGAGGTGCGCGTGCTGCGGGACGCCGCTGGCCTGGCGCACCCCGTCCCGGCCGACGAGCAGGTGGCGGGCAGTACCGGCGCGCTGGTGTTCTTCTGGCTGCTGGTGGCAGTGCCGGCCCTGATCTCGGGGCGGCCGCCGCGGCATCCGTCGGACGCCGCCGCCAATCCCGGCCAGAGCCGGGTTGTCGAGACGGCCCGCCGCCGCAAGCGCGACCGCCCGCGCTCCAAGCGGCGATGACCCCGCAACACGGCCACGTCCGCCGATCGCCTCGCCGCCCGCCAGTGATCGTCACCGCCCCGGGTACGGCAACCCGACCCGGATCAGGATCGCTGCGCGGCCCGTGAGAGAAGTCGGGCGACCCGCCGACGAGAATGGCCGGGCGAGTTCCTGGTCAGCGCCCGGACCGCCGACATCTCGCCGAAGACCCACAGCCGCGGACGACGCGAGCAGGGGCCGGACCCGGGCGGTGCGCCGGGTCGGGCCCCTTCGTCGTCAGAGCTTGTCGATCGGGGCGTGCCGCAGCACCAGCCACATCGTCTGGTCACCGAAGTCGATCTGCGCCCGGGCGCCCGGCCCGTGCCCCTCCACGGCGAGCACCCGACCGAGGCCGTAGCGCTGGTGGTTGACCCGGTCCCCCGCCGCCACCTTGGGCCCCTGCGGCAACTCGCTGGCGGTGGCCAGCCGACTGCCGTCCACCCCGAGCCGCTTCGCCAGCTCCGCCGCCTTCGGCGTACCCCCGGCGAAGCCGCCGCGCGCGCCGGGCGCGCGGTCCGCGCGGCCACCGACGCCGCCGCCCCCGCCGGCCCACGAGGTGTACGACCCCTCGGTGCGCTCCCAGCGGACCAGCTCCGGCGGCAGCTCCTCCAGGAACCGCGACGGCGGGTTGTAGGCCGGCTGCCCCCAGGCCGAGCGGGTGACCGCCCGGGAGAGGTAGAGCCGCTGCCGGGCCCGGGTGATGCCCACGTACGCCAGCCGGCGCTCCTCCTCCAGCTCCCGGCTGTCGCCCAGCGAGCGCAGGTGCGGGAAGACGCCGTCCTCCAGGCCGGTCAGGAAGACCACCGGGAACTCCAGACCCTTGGCCGTGTGCAGCGTCATCAGGGTGACCACGCCCTGGTGGTCCGGGTCGTCGGAGGGGATCTGGTCGGCGTCGGCGACCAGCGCCACCTGCTCCAGGAACCCGGCCACCGTGGCCCGCTCGCCCTCGGCGCCCAGCGCCTCGATCCGCTCGGTGTACTCCCGGGCGACGCTGACCAGTTCCTGGAGGTTGTCCACCCGGCCGGCGTCCTGCGGGTCGAGGCTCTCCTCCAGCTCGGTGAGGTAGCCCGAGCGGGTCAGCAGCGCCTCCAGCACCTCCTCCGGGGTGCCGGTCTCGGCCAGCTCCCGCGCGCCGTCGAGCAGCGCGACGAAGTCGGCGATGCCGTTGGCCGCGCGGGTGGAGATGCCCGGTGCCTCCCGGGCCCGGCGCAGCGCGGCGCCGAAGGAGATCCGGTCGCGGCTGGAGAGCGCCTCCACGCACGCCTCGGCGCGGTCGCCGATGCCCCGGCGCGGGGTGTTGAGCACCCGGCGCAGGCTGACCGTGTCGTCGTCGTTGACCACCGCGCGCAGGTAGGCCAGCGCGTCGCGGACCTCCTTGCGCTCGTAGAAGCGCACCCCGCCGACCACCTTGTAGGGCAGGCCGGCCCGGATGAACACCTCTTCGAAGACCCGGGACTGGGCGTTGGTGCGGTAGAAGACGGCGACGTCGCCGGGGCGGGTGTCGCCGGCGTCGACCAGCCGGTCGACCTCCCGGCCCACCCAGTCCGCCTCGGCGTGCTCGGTGTCGGCGACGTAGCCGACGATCTGCTCGCCGGCCCCGGCGTCGCTCCACAGCCGCTTGGGCTTGCGGGAGGTGTTCCGGTCGATGACCGCGTTGGCGGCGTTGAGGATGGTCTGGGTGGAGCGGTAGTTCTGCTCCAGCAGGATCGTCCGGGCGTCGGTGAAGTCCCGCTCGAACTCCAGGATGTTGCGGATGGTCGCGCCCCGGAACGCGTAGATCGACTGGTCGGCGTCGCCCACCACGCAGAGCTCGGCCGGCTCGATCCCCTCGGTGCCGGAGACCAGCTCCTTGATCAGCGTGTACTGCGCGTGGTTGGTGTCCTGGTACTCGTCGACCAGGACGTGCCGGAACCGGCGGCGGTAGCTCTCGGCGACGTGCGGGTGCGACTGGAGCAGGTGCACCGTCGTCATGATCAGGTCGTCGAAGTCCAGTGCGTGGGCCTCGCGCAGCCGGCGCTGGTAGAGCGTGTACGCCTCGGCCAGCGCCCGCTCGTTGGGGCCCTTGGCCCGGGCCGCGAACGCCTCCGGATCGACCAGCTCGTTCTTCAGGTTGGACACCTGGGCGGCCAGCCCACGCGCCGGGTAACGCTTGGGGTCGAGGTCCAGCTCCCGGGTGACCAGCTGCATCAGTCGGCGCGAGTCGTCGGCGTCGTAGATCGAGAAGGTGGACTTGAGCCCGGCGTGCTCGTGCTCGGCGCGCAGGATCCGCACGCAGGCGGAGTGGAACGTCGACACCCACATCAGCCGGGCCCGCGGGCCGACCAGATGGGAGACCCGCTCCTTCATCTCGCCGGCGGCCTTGTTGGTGAACGTGATCGCGATGATCTCGCCGGGGTGCACGTCCCGCGCGGCGAGCAGGTACGCGATCCGGTGGGTGAGCACCCGGGTCTTGCCGGAGCCGGCGCCGGCCACGATCAGCAGCGGGGAGCCGGCGTGGGTCACCGCGTCCCGCTGGGGGCCGTTGAGCCCCTCGACCAGGGCCTGCGGATCGAGGTGCGCGGCGGAGGACCCGGGCCGGCGCGCCGGCGGGCGGGCCGGCTCGGGCGCGGGCGGGGACGCGGGGATGTCGAAGAGAGGATGCATCGCAGGGCGAGTCTATGCCGCCCGCCGGACACTTCCCGCCCGCGCACGCCCCGGCGTCACGGGGTGGCCACCGGGGCCCGGCCGGTCTGCGCGGTGAGACGAACCTGCCGCGGCGTCACCCCTGGCGCCTTCGTCCCCGAAGCGCAACGATGACCGTGAAAACCCCGACTACTCCCCCGTACCCGACTTGGGAGAACAACCATGACTCCACCGCGCTCGCGCGGTCGGGCCCTGCTGCGTCACCTCGCCGCACCGGCCCTCGCGCTGGCCGTCGTGGCCAGCCTGCCCGCCACCGGACGGCCCGGACCGCAACCGGCCGCCACCGACCCGACGGCCGGGCTGGCCCCGGTCGCCGTCTCCTACGCCACGCCCACCGGCGGCGAGGTCAAGGGCAACTTCCTGAGCTACAACGACTTCCACGGCGCCATCGACCCGCCCGTCGGCAGCGGGGCCGCGGTCAACGGCACTCCAGCCGGCGGCGTGGAATACCTGGCGACCTGGCTGAAGAAGCTGCGCGCCGACGCCGCGGCCGAGGGCCGCCGCACCACCACCGTCGGCGCGGGCGACCTGATCGGCGCCACGCCGCTGGTCAGCGCGGCCTTCCACGACGAGCCGACCATCGAGCTGATGGACGAGGTCGGGCTGGAGATCAGCTCGGTCGGCAACCACGAGTTCGACGAGGGCGTCGCCGAGCTGATCCGGATCAACAAGGGCGGTTGCCACCCGGTCGACGGCTGCCAGGACTCGGACGGCTTCGCCGGCGCGAAGTTCACCTACCTCGCCGCCAACACGCTCGACCGGAAGACCGGCCTGCCGATCCTGCCCCCGGTGGACGTGAAGTTCGTCGACGGCGTGCCGGTCGGCTTCGTCGGCGTGACCCTGGAGGGCACTCCGGGCATCGTGAACCCGGCCGGCATCGCCTCGGTGCGGTTCGCCGACGAGGTCCGGACCGCCAACAAGTGGGGCGGGCTGCTCAAGCTCTTCGGCATCCGGGCGATGGTGCTGCTGGTGCACGAGGGCGGCGCCCAGTCCCCGCCGCCGGCCACCCCGGGCGTCTCGGACTGCGCCAACTTCTCCGGCCCGATCGTCGACATCGTCCGCGGCCTGCGGCCGGAGTTCGGCCTGGTGGTCTCCGGGCACACCCACCGCTTCTACTCCTGCTCGCTGCCGAACTCCTCGGGCGCGCAGAGCGTGGTCACCAGCGCCGGCAGCAACGGGCAGCTGATCACCGACATCGACTACTCGCTGGACCGGCGCACCGGCCGGTTCACCGGCATCTCCGCCCGCAACGTGGTGGTGGAGAACGGCGTCCGCAACCCGGACGGCAGCTGGCAGCAGAGCGCCCCCGGCGTCTACGTCCGCAACCCGGAGCTGGTCGACGCGGGTGCCAAGGCGCTGGCCGACAAGTACCGGTCCGCGGTCGCCCCGATCGCCAACCGGGTGGTGGGCAGGATCAGCGCGGACATCGTCCGGGACGCCAGGCCCAACGGCGAGAGCCCGCTCGGTGACGTGATCGCCGACGGGCAGCTCGCGTACACCAAGGGCGACGGGGCGCAACTGGCGCTGATGAACCCCGGCGGCGTCCGGGCCTCCCTGTCGTACGCGGCCTCCGCCGGGGGCGAGGCACCGGGCGAGGTGACCTACGGCGAGGCGTTCACCGTCCAGCCGTTCAACAACCTGGTGGTCACCCAGACGCTGACCGGCGCGCAGCTCAAGGGCGTGCTGGAGCAGCAGTTCGTCGGCTACCAGGGGCAGACCACCCAGCGGATCTTCCAGGTCTCCGCCGGGCTGACCTACGCCTACGACAGCACCGCCCCGGCCGGCTCGCGGGTCAGCGCGCTGGCGCTGAACGGCGTCCCGGTCGATCCGGCGGCCAGCTACCGGGTCACCACCAACGACTTCCTCGCCAACGGCGGGGACGGGTTCACCGCGCTGACGGCGGGCACCGGCCGCACCACCGCCCCCGGCTTCGACGTGGACGCGCTGGTGGCCTACCTGGGCGCGGGCGCGCCGGTGGGCCCGGGCCCGGCCGACCGGATCACCCGGCTGGGCTGAGCGGTCGTCGCCCGGCCCCGGCGTCGGGGCCGGGCGACCTTCCCAACTGTTGGCGGAATCCTTGCGCGGCCGTACCCGCGGTCGGCATACTCGATTCCGTGTTCGGTCAGCGCTTCTACTTTTACTACGGCACCGGGAGTCCGGCAGCCGTGGGTCGCGCCTGATCAACCAGACCTACGAAAAGCCCCGGGCTCCTGGAGTCCGGGGCTTTTCGCGTTCCGGGTTCCCGACACCGGGCACGACGTCAGAGAGGTACGACCGATGATGACAGACGTGGCGGAACAGAGCGGCAACACGGCACGCTCCCGGGCGGGCGACGGCCGGAACGCAACCCCCGGGTTCGGCACCGACGAGCCCGCGGCGGCGGCCCGGATCGCGAGCATCCGGGAGCGCATCGACGAGATCGACCGGACGCTGATCGGGCTCTGGCAGGAGCGGGCCGAGCTCTCCCAGCAGGTCGGCGCCACCCGGATGGCCTCCGGCGGCACCCGACTGGTGCTGTCCCGGGAGCGGGAGATCCTGGAACGGTTCCGGCAGGCGCTCGGCGCCGACGGCACCCAGTTGGCCCTGCTGCTGCTGCGCGCCGGCCGCGGACCGCTGTGACGGGTGCCGCCGGTCCGGGAGCCGGGCGGGACGCCCGGACCGCCGTCCTGCGGCGTACCCGCTGGCGGCCCTGACCGACAGCACGGCCCGGGCGGTTCGCGGGCGCCCGGCCCGGCGGCGGTCGGGCCCGGATACGACGAACCGCCTGCCGGCGTCACGCGGACGCCGGCAGGCGGTTCGGAGCAGTCTCACACCTCGTGGGTGGCGACGATCTCCCGCTTCTCGGCGAAGTGGCAGGCGCTCGGGTGGTCCGAGCCCTGCCGGATCTGCAGCAGCGGCGGCTGCTCGGCGCAGATGTCCTGCGCCTTCCAGCACCGGGTGCGGAACCGGCAGCCCGAGGGCGGGCTGATCGGCGAGGGGACGTCACCGGTGAGCCGGATGATCGCCTTGTTGTCCCGCAGCGTCGGATCCGGCACCGGCACCGCCGACAGCAGCGCCTGGGTGTACGGGTGGGTCGGCCCCTCGTAGATCTCGTCCTCGGTGCCGATCTCGACGATCTTGCCGAGGTACATCACCGCGACCCGGTCGGAGAGGTGACGCACGACCGACAGGTCGTGGGCGATGAACACGTAGGACAGGCCGAGCTCGTTCTGGAGCTTCTCCAGCAGGTTCATCACCTGCGCCTGAATCGAGACGTCCAGGGCCGAGACGGGCTCGTCACAGATGATGATCTCGGGCCGCAGGGCGAGCGCCCGGGCGATGCCGATGCGCTGACGCTGACCGCCGGAGAACTGGTGCGGGTACCGGTTGATGTGCTCCGGGTTGAGGCCGACCAGGTCGAGCAGTTCCTTGACCTTGTCCCGACGGCTGCCCTTCGGCGCCACCTCCGGGTGGATCTCGAACGGCTCGCCGATCAGGTCACCGACCGTCATCCGCGGGTTCAGCGAGGTGTACGGGTCCTGCATCACCAGCTGGATCTGCCGGCGCAGCCGACGCAGCGCGCCGCCGGACAGCTTGGAGATGTCCTGGCCCTTGTAGAGCACGTGGCCGGCGGTCGGCTTCTCCAGGTTCATCAGCACCCGGCTGAGCGTCGACTTGCCGCAGCCGGACTCGCCGACCACGCCCAGGGTCTCACCGGCCCGCAGGTCGAAGGAGACGCCGTCGACGGCCTTGACGTGACCGATGGTCTTCTTGAACACCACACCGCGGGTGACGGGGTAGTGCTTGACCAGGTCGCGTACCTCGAGGATGTTCTCAGACACGGTTCACCAGCTCCTCGGCGAAGTGGCAGGCGCTGGCCCGACCGGCGCCGATCTGCAGCAACGGGGGGAGCTTCTCGCGGCACACCGGCTGCGCCATCGGGCAGCGCGGGTTGAACGGGCAGCCCGGCGGGATGTTCATCAGGTTCGGCGGGAGGCCCTTGATCGTGCGGAGCTGCTGGCCCTTCTCGTCCAGGCGGGGGATCGAGTCGAGCAGCCCGAGGGTGTACGGGTGCGCCGGCTTGGCGTACAGGTCGTACACGTCGGCTTCCTCGACGATCCGACCGGCGTACATGACCGCGATCCGGTCCGCGACGTCGGCGACCACGCCGAGGTCGTGGGTGATCAGGATCATGCCCATCCGCCGCTCCCGCTGGAGCTCGCCGAGCAGGTCCATGATCTGGGCCTGCACGGTCACGTCCAGCGCGGTGGTCGGCTCGTCGGCGATCAGCACCTCCGGGTCGAGCGCCAGCGACATCGCGATCATCGCGCGCTGCCGCATACCGCCGGAGAACTGGTGCGGGTAGTTGCTGAACCGGCCCTTGGCGTTCGGGATCTTGACCTGGTCGAGCATCTCGATCGCGCGCTTCTTGGCGTCCGAGCGGCTCATGCCGCGACGGATGCGGAACTGCTCGGCGATCTGGAACCCGACGGTGAAGACGGGGTTCAGCGCGGAGAGCGAGTCCTGGAAGATCATCGCGATGCCCTCGCCGCGGATGCGGCGACGCTCCTCGGCGGACATCCGGAGCATGTCCTTGCCGTGGAAGCGGACCTGACCACCGGTCACGTACCCCGGCGGCATGTCCAGGATGCCCATGATGGTCTGCGCGGTGACGCTCTTACCGGAGCCGGACTCGCCGAGCACGGCGAGGGTCTCCCCCGCGTCGACGTGGTAGGTGACCCCGTTGATGACCTTGGCGACGCCGTCCCGGGTGCGGAACTCCACCCGCAGGTCGTCGACCTCGAGCAGCCGGCCCGAGGGGCGGCCGGATCCGTCGGCGCCCGGCGCGGTCTGCTCGGACACGAGAATGTCGGACAACTCAGTCTCCCCTAGCGGAGTTTCGGATCGAGGGCCTCGCGGACGGCCTCACCGAGCATGACGAAGCTCAGCACGGCGGTCACGAGGAACGCGGAGGGGAAGAAGAGCAGGAACGGCGAAGGCCGCAGGTAGTTCTGCGCTTCGTTGATCATGATTCCCCAGGAGACCACCGGGCTCTTCAGGCCGATGCCCAGGAAGGAGAGCGTGGCCTCGGCGCCGATGAACGAACCGATCATGATCGTCCCGTACACCAGCAGCGGCGCCAGGCAGTTCGGCAGCAGGTGCTTGAGGATGATCCGGCCGCTGCCGGCGCCCATGGCGCGGGCCGCGACGATGTAGTCGGCCTCCTTGGTGGCCAGCACCGAGGAGCGCATCAGCCGCATGACCACCGGCCAGCCCAGCAGGACCAGGGACGCGATGACCAGGCCCTTGATCTGCCACTCGCTGTTGTCGCTGCCCGCACCGTTGAAGGTGGTCAGGATGACGATGGCGCCGAGCACGAACGGCAGGCCGAAGAAGATGTCGGCGATCCGGGAGAGCAGCGCGTCGATCCAGCCGCCCTTGTAACCGGCGATGATGCCCATCGTCCCGCCGATCAGCATGGTGCCCATCACCGACAGCAGCGAGACCACGATCGAAGCGTTGGCGCCGTAGATGACGCGGGCGTAGACGTCGCGGCCCTGCACGTCGTAGCCGAACCAGGCGTCGCCCGAGGGCTCCACCCGGCTGCGGGACAGCGCGCCGTCCGTCGGGTCGGCCGAGGTGAACAGCGACGGGAAGATCGACATCACCACGAAGAGCAGAATGAACGAGCCGGCGATCCAGAACAGCGGCTTGCGCCGCAGGTCGCGCCAGGCGTCACCGAGCAGGCCGCGGGGCTTCTCCTTGCGGGCGCCCTCCGGCTGACCGGCGCTGATCGGCGCACCCACCTCGGCCGGCTGCTCCGGTCGGGGGGTGCTGACGATGGATGCGGTACTCGGGTCACTCATGCCCGCACCTCCCTCTGCTCGGCGCGGGCCTGGTTGCCCACGCGCGTGGCGGTGATGATTCGTTCGCGGCGCTCACTCATAGCGGATCCTCGGGTCCAGGGCGGCGTAGAGCAGGTCCACCAGGAGGTTCATCAGGAGATAGACGAGCACCAGGACGACCACGATGGAGACAACCGTAGCGCTTTCCTTGGTGACGATCGCCCGGAGAACCTGGCGGCCGATGCCGTTGATGCCGAAGATGCCCTCGGTGATGATCGCGCCACCCATCAGGGCGCCGAGGTCGGTGCCGAGCAGCGTCACCACCGGGATCAGGGAGTTGCGCAGCAGGTGGATGCCGACCACCCGGCGCATGGGCAGACCCTTGGCGATGGCGGTCCGCACGTAGTCGGCCCGGCGGTTCTCCGCGATGCTGGTGCGCGCCACCCGGGCGATGTACGCCATCGATGCGCTACCCAGCACGAAGCCTGGGAGGATCAGTTCGGAGATCCGCATCTCGTTCGACACCGTCGGCGTGACGATGCCCCACTTGACGCCGAAGAGCCACTGGAGCACGAAGCCGACGACGAAGACCGGCAGCGCGATCAGGAAGAGCGTGGAGATCAGGACCAGGTTGTCCAGGAAGCCGTTGCGCCGCAGACCGGTGAGCACACCGGCGCTGAGACCGATGAGCGCCTCGATGAGCAGGGCGACCGCAGCCAGCTTCAGGGTGTTGGGGTACGACGTCGCGATGATGTCGTTGACCGAGCGCCCGGACCAGGTCGAGCCGAAGTCCCCCTGGAAGAGGTTCTTCATGTAGACGGCGTACTGCACGAAAAACGGCTCGTCGAGGTGATACTTCTCGGTCATCATGGCGATGTAGTTCTCCGGGCAGCCCCGATCACCGCACTTGCCGGCGAACGGATCACCGGGAACCGCCCAGACGAGCGCGTAGATCATTAACGTCGTCCCGATGAAGACGGGGACGAGTTGGAGCAGCCGTCTCAACAGATAACGGCCCATGGGGTGGTCCTCCAGACAGGGGGCGCGTCGGACGGCCGACACGAGTGACAACGTGGCGAGGGAATGTTGTACACCCCCTCGCGGAACGGCCCCGGGTCGGGCTCACCGGTAGGCGAGCCCGACCCGGGGTCAGACCGTTCGGATCAGAGCTCGACCGAGGTGATGTCAAGCTCGCCGACGTTGGTCAGCTCCATCTTCTTGATCTTCTCCGAGTGACCGGACTGCTGGCCACCGAAGTAGACCGGAACAGTCGGGACGTCGGCGTCGATCTTCGCCACGGCCTGCTCGAACAGCCCGTGCGAGGCCTCGAGGCTCGGGGCACCGCTGGCCTGCTTGGCCAGGGCGTCGACCTCGGGGTTGCTGTACAGACCGTCGTTCGAGGAACCACCGGTCACGTAGAGCGGGTTGACCCAGTTCTCGACGTCCGGGTAGTCCTGCTGCCAGCCGGCGCGGTACATGCCGTCCATCTTGTGGGCGTTGATGTTCTGGCGGAACACCGCGAAGGTCGGCACGCCGACGGCGACGGCGTCGATCTTCAGGGTGGTCTTGATCTGCTGCGCGACGGCCTCCATCCACTCCTTGTGGCTGGCGTCCGCGTTGTAGTAGAGCTTCAGCTGGCCCTTGAAGCCGCCAGCCTTGGCGAGCAGCTGGTTGGCCTGCTCCGGGTCGAACTTGCAGGCGGTGCAGTTGCCCGGCTTGGCGCCCGGGGTCAGCGGGTTGGCCCAGCTGTCGGCCGGCTTGCGGTTACCGAAGAAGATCTTGTCGCTGATCTCCTGGCGGTTGATCGACAGCGAGATCGCCTTACGCAGGTCCGCGTTCTTGAAGCGGGCGTCGTAGATCGGGAAGGCGATGATGCCGGTCACCGGGGTGGTGGAAGAGATGGCCCGGTCGCCCAGGTCGTTCTTCCAGTTGTCACCCGCGAGGGAGGAGACCGGAACCTGCTGCTGGAAGTCCAGGTTGCCGGAGACCAGGTCGTTGTAGGCCGCCGTGTCGTCCTGGTAGATCTTGACGGTGACGTCCTTGATCTTCATCTTGTCGCGCAGGGAGTAGTCGTCGAACCGCGTCAGCTTGATCGCGACGTTGTTCTCCCACGAGACGAAGCTGACCGGGCCGTTACCGATCGGCTTCTTGCCGAAGTCCTCCGCCTTGCCGGCGAAGAAGGCGTCCGGCAGCGGCATGAAGGTGCTGTAGCCGAGCTTGGTCGGGAACACGGCGGTCGGCGCGGCGAGCGTGACCTCGAAGTTCCAGTCGTCGACGACCTTCAGGCCGGACATGGTCTTCGACTTGGGCTCGGGGGCCTTCTTCGGGCCGTCCTCGTCCGGGTCGGTGGTGTTGACGTCCGCGAAGCCCGCGATGTCGGCGAAGAAGCTGGAGTTCTGCGCGCCGTTCGGCGAGTAGGCGCCCCAGTTCCAGGCGTCCACGAAGTTCTTGGCCTTGACGACGGTGCCGTCGTGGAACTTCGTGTTCTGCTTGATCTTGATCTTGTAGACCTTGGAGTCGGTCGTCTCGATCGACTCGGCCAGCGCGTTCTGCGGCGCGCCACCGTTGTTCGGGTACTCGACCAGGCCGGTGAACAGCCAGTCGATGATCTTGCCGCCACCGGTCTCGGTGGTGTTGGACGGAACCAGGGGGTTCTCCGGCTCCGTGCCGTCGACGACGATGCTGCCGTCAGAGCTCTTGGCGGCGCTGCCGCCGTCGTCGTCGTTGGTGGAGCAGCCGGACGCGATGAGCGCGAATGCCGCGCCCACGGCGATGGCGCCGCTCGCCCGCTTCGAGACTCTCATTCCGAGGGGCCTCCTCTTTCGTAACCTGGTTCCGTCGTGGGTTTCACGCACGCATGGGGGTGACGCCGCCGGTGACCCCGTGTCGCAGGTCACCGGTACTACCGCAGAGAAATCGGGACACCCCAGGGGGACCGATCCGCCGGGCCACCGCACCACTGGAGCTCGACACCGCGCAGGCTCGACGGCCACGAACCGCACTGGTGGGCGGTGCCGTGGTCGACGGGGCGTACGGGGTGCCTCACGCCAGGGGTGAGGTGCTGCCACTGTGACACTCACCGGCCCATTACGTGAAGGTGCCGTTATCAAGCCGTTAGTTGCCCGCCACGTTGCCGATACTTGAGAAAAGATCATGAAGTGCCCTGGTCGTACCGCTCTGAGCAGGTAAGACAGCAAGGCACCGCATCTCCGCACCACCCGTGGGCTCGAGGCTTGTGAGCTTCCCCGCCTCCGCTCCGGCGCTCTCCGACGTCCACCGAGCGCTGGCCGTTTTTGCCCATCCGGATGATGTCGACTTCGGCTGTGCGGGCACCATAGCAGGGCTGGGTGGAGGACGGCGTAGCGGTGCCGTACCTGTTTCGTCACCCGCGGCGATGCCGGCGGCTTCGACGCCACCGCCCGCGAGCGGATGCCCCGGTGGCGCGAGGCCGAGCCGCGCGCCCCGGCCGACCGGAACGGACTCCGGCCCCGGCACCACAGGGTGCCGGGGCCGGAGGGGGTGGTTAGTCAGGCGGTGAAGCGCACCCTGCGGCGGCGGACCACCAGCAGGGCGACCGCACCGACGGCCAGCAGCAGCACGCCGGCGGCGGCCGCGGCCGCGATCGGCGAACCGGTCAGCGGCAGGTCGCCGCCGTTGCCGGCCGGCGAGGTGGAGGGCGCCGGGCTCTCCCCCGGGGTCGACGGCGAGGGCGACTCGACCGGGGTCGACGGCGAGGGCGACGCCGACGGGGTGGTCGGGGACGCCGACGGGCTGGCGGGGGCGGCGGCGAAGCTCGCCGCGGCGTCGGCGGTCACGGTGGCGCCGGCGCTGCCGCCGAGGATCAGCTTCTGCTTCTCGTCCTTGCCGCCGGAGAAGAGGAAGACCCGGCCGAAGGAGACCGAGTCCTGGGCGGAAACGGTCACGGTGACCGAACCGGGATCGGTCGCGGTCAGCCAGAAGGCCCCGCCGTTGGTGGTCGTGGTGACCGGCTTGCCCTCGGCGTCGACGGCGGTGCCGCCGGAGACCTTCAGCGCGATCTCGCCGGCCGGGCCCTTGACGGTGAACGGGCCGGCCTTGCCGCCGACGGTGGCGGTGGCCTTCGCCGGGTCGATGGTCAGCTCGGCCTTCGGCTCCGGCTGGTCGGTCGCGTTCGCCACCAGGTAGTCGTAGATCTTCTTGATCACGCCGTACTCGGCGGCGTCGGTCAGGCCCCGCTCCCAGTCACCCAGCTTGACGCCGTCACTGAAGTGCCAGACGGCGGTCTGGGTGCCGAAGTAGAGCAGGGTGTCCCGCCGCTTGTCGCCCAGCCCGGCCGGCAGTTCCGCGCCGGCCGCCTTGAGCAGCGCCGGCACCTCGGCGTTCGGGTAGCCGTGGGTGAGCACCCACTGCACCTTGCCGAGGTTCTCGACCTCCGACTGGCCCCAGGTGCCCTCGGTGTACTCACCGTCGCGGGCCACCGGCGTGTGGAAGTCGATGCAGAAGACCGGCACCGTGCCGTCCTTGAGCTCCAGCGCGAGCGCCGAGGTCGACAGCTTCCGCTTGTCGAGCTTCAGCACGACGCCGGTGTCCTTCACCGCGCGCGCCACGCCGGTCGCCGGCGCCTCGGCGGCGGCCGGAGCGGCCGAGCCGAGCACCATCGCGCTGCCGGCGACGAGCGCCGTGGCGATTCCGGCCCAGCGTCGTCCCAGTTGTCCGAACATCAAAGTCGTACACCTCTCCCCAGGGGTGGGCCCGCATCCGGCGGGCCTGCACAGGTCGCCGTTCTCGCGGGGTTTCGCACCACCCGCACGCGAGAAGAACGCGACGGGGAATTATGCGACATGAGTGGATCTCTTGTCAGCCCCTGGGGTCGTTCGGTCCGATTGTTCCTAATCGGCCCTGCCGTCACACCAGCCGGCGGTCCGCCGCCCAGCGGGACAGCTCGTACCGGTTGGACATCTGGAGCTTGCGCAGCACGTTGGACACGTGCGTCTCGACCGTCTTGATCGAGATGAACAGCTCCTTGGCGATCTCCTTGTACGCGTACCCCCGGGCCAGCAGGCGCAGCACCTCCCGCTCCCGGTTGGTGAGCTGGTCCAGCTCCGGGTCGGCGACCGGCGCGTCCGGGCGGGCCGCGAAGGCGTCCAGCACGAACCCGGCCAGCCGAGGGCTGAACACGGCGTCGCCGTCGGCCACCCGACGGATCGCGGCGGTCAGCTCGTCCGGCGAGATGGTCTTGGTGACGTAGCCCCGGGCACCCGCCCGGATCAACCCGATCACGTCCTCGGCCGCGTCCGACACGCTCAGCGCCAGGAACTTGACCTGCGGATGGGTACGCCGCATCGCGTCCAGCACCGCCCGGCCGCCGCCGTCGGGCATGTGCACGTCCAGCAGCACCACGTCGGGCTGGGTCGCGGCGATCCGGGTGAGCGCCTCGGCCACCGTGCTCGCCTCCCCGACCACCTCGACGTGCGCGCCCAGCTCGGCCCGTACGCCCGCCCGGAACATGGCGTGGTCGTCGACGAGGAAGACCCGCAGCCGCTCCACCCGGGCGTCCGCGCCCTCGACCGGTTCCATCGACTGCTCCGCCATGATCATTTGTCCCTCTCCGCCGTGGAGCCGTTGCCGGTGATCGGCAGGATCAACCGGACCTCGGTTCCCTCTCCCGGCCCGGACCGGATCTCCGCCCGGCCGCCGTGCCGCTTCATCCGCCCGACGATCGATCCTCGTACGCCGTGCCGGTGATCCTCCACCGTATCCGGGTCGAAGCCCTTGCCCCGGTCCCGCACGAAGACGCTCACCTGCTCCGGCTCGACCTCGGCGTAGAGCGACACGGTCTGCACCCCGGCGTGCCGGGCCGCGTTGACCAGCGCCTCCCGGGCCGCCGCCACCAGCGCGCCGACCCGCTCGTCGGTCTCCCGGTCGCCCACCACCACCGCCTCGACGGTGATCGCGAAGGTGTCCTCCACCTCGGCGGCGGCCTGCTCCAGCGCGGCGGCGAAGCGTTCGGTGGGCGAGCCGGTGGGCTTGTAGAGCCAGTTGCGCAGCGAGCGCTCCTGGCCCCGCGCCAGCCGCTGCACCGTCTTGACGTCGGTGGCGTTGCGCTGGATCAGGGCCAGGGTGTGCAGCACCTGGTCGTGGACCATGGCGGCCAGCTCGGCGCGTTCCTGCTCGCGGATGCGCCCCTCCCGCTCCGAGCGGAGCTGGTTGTACGTCCGCCACAGCACCGGCGCCGCGACCACACCGACGCCGGCCAGCCCGACCAGCGCGAAGATCACGCCGTTGACCACCGCGTCGAAGTTCTGCACCGGGGAGTAGACCGCCGCCACGCCGATGATGCCGACCGCGACCAGCACCCCGCCGCCGACGAAGCGGAGCACGAACGCCCGCCGGTCGCTCTCCTCGACCACCGCGCCGAGCCAGGGCACCGGGGAGTCGCCCCACTGCCGGCGGCGCTCCGGCGCGGACTGGTGCCAGATCACGCCGGCGCCCACCGCGATGATCGCAACCAGCCAACCGGCGGTGCCGGTCGCGCCCACCGAGTCGAAGACCAGCACCTGCATCAGCAGCACGCCCAGCCCGATCAGCACGAACGGCAGCAGCTGCGACAGGTCCCGGCGGGGCGGGGCGGCGGTGTCGCCGGGACGCAGCGGGACCACCGCCCAGAAGGCGGCGTAGAGCAGCAGCCCCAGGCCGCTGAGGCCGAGCAGGACCATGAAGGCGACCCGTACCCGCAGCACCGGGATGCCGAGGTGGTCGGCGATGCCGGCGGCCACGCCGGCGGCCATCCGGTGCTCGGGTGCCCGGTAGAGGCGGGGCGGTGGGGTCGTCACGGTGCTGATCGGAGGCTCCCCTGTTCAGGCCCGGTGCGGCGCAGGTGCCGGGGTCGTCCGGCTCCGGTCCGATCGTCACACGGGGCGACGCCCGGCGACCACGGGGACGCCCCGGACATTCCCGCCCCCGGGATCTCAGGGTGGGGTCAGGGTCGGGTCCGGAGGACGCTCGGGCGTCCGGCGCAGCAGGATCGGAGCATGACCGAGGAAGCTGCCCCGCCGCCCCGCCCGTGGGCGACCGAGCCGGAGAGTCCGCCGCCCACCACCACCGGCGCGCCGGGCCCGTGGGCGTCCGCCCACGGCGGCCAGACGCCACCCCCCGGGGGGTACACTCCGCCGCCGTTCGGCGGCGCCGGCTTCACCTCTCGGTACGGGCTGGTCCGGCCACGGGAGGGCCGCTACCTGGCCGGGGTCTGCGCGGCGATCGGCCGGGCCACCAACACCGACCCGGTGCTCTGGCGGGTGATCCTCGCCGTGCTCGGCTTCTTCGGCGGCGTCGGCATCCTGCTCTACGTCGCGGCCCTGCTGGTCATCCCCGGCGAGGGCGACAGCGCCTCCCCGGTGGAGTCGATGCTCGGCCGGGGCCGGTCCAGCATGTCGCCGGTCACCGTCATCGTGCTGAGCATCCTGGTCGCGGTGAGCTTCGGCTTCATCGTCACGGACGCGTTCCGGGCCGTCCTGCTCGGCGCGGCGATCCTCATCGGCGGCGCGCTGCTGCTCAACCGGGACGGCCGCACCCCGCCCGCCGCCGTCCCCACCGAGCCACCGGCCCCGGCCAGCGCCCCACCCGGCCCGGTGCCACCGGTCAGCTACCCCGCGCCCGGCCTCTTCACCCCGGCGCCGCCGGCCCCGACCGGTCCGCTCGCCTCGACCGCACCGCTACCGGTCACCGTGCCGGCGGAGCGCACCGCCGAGCAGGCCGCCTGGTCACCCGCGCCGCCGCCCGCACCGCCCGGTGCCCGGCCGGACGCCCGCACCGCCGCCTGGCCGGCCGTGCCGGGAACGGCCGAGCCCCCGCCGGCCACCTGGCCGCCGGTCGCCGAGCCGACCGTCCCGGCGGCACCGGTGGGCGCAGCGGTGCCCGCCGGTGGCTACCGCCCGCCGTTCGCGCCGCGCGGGCCGTACGCCGGGCAGCTTTCGCCGCCCCCGCCCCCGCCGCCCCGGGTGAAGCCGCCGAAGCGGCCGCGCGAGCGGTCGGCGCTCGGCGCGGTGACCTTCTCGCTGATCTTCCTCGCCCTGGGCGTGGTGGCCATCCTGGACCTGCTGGGCGTCTTCCCGGTCGGCGCCGCGGCCTACTTCGCGGCGGCGCTGGCCACCATGGGCCTCGGGCTGCTGGTGGGCACCTGGTTCGGTCGGGCCCGCTGGCTGATCGCGCTGGGGCTGGTGACCGCGGCGGCGCTGGGGGTGGCCACGGTGGCCGAGTCCTACGACCGGATCCGCGGCGTGGACGGCAACGTCACCTGGGCCCCCACGGACGTCCGCGACCTGGCCACCCGCTACGAGAACAGCTTCGGCGACACCACGCTGGACCTGCGGGGGATCAACTTCGACAAGCGGACCACCGAGGTCACCGTCGTGGTCAACTTCGGTGAGGCGACGATCGTGGTGCCGCCGAACGTCGACGTCACCACCGTGACCGACGTCAACGCCGGGGACGCCACGGTCTTCGGCCGGCGCTCGGGCGGGCTGGACGGCCGTTCGCGGGAGAGCACCGACCTCGGCCCGGACGGGGCCGGCGGCGGCACGCTGCGCCTCAACGTCCACGTCAACGCCGGCAACCTGGAGGTGACCCGGTGAGGGTGCACCGCACGGACCTCGTCTCGCTCGCCTTCGGGCTGCTCTTCCTCGGGCTCTCCGTCTGGTGGCTGCTCGCCCAGATCCTCGGCCTCGCCCTGCCCCCGGTGGGTTGGTTCCTGGCCGGCGCGCTGGTGGTGATCGGGCTGCTCGGCCTGGTCGGCGCGCTGCGGTCGGGCCGGCACGACCGGGAGGCCCCGCCGGCGGCCGGGCCGGAGCCGACCGAGCCCGACCCGTCCGCCGCCGGCTGGCCGGCGCCGCCCGCCGGGCCGCGGGACGCCGCCGACGGGTTCCCCGGGCCGGCCGACACCGCGATCGCGGACCGGGAGCCGGCGCCGGTCCCCTTCGAGCCGGCCGACCTCCGGTACCCGCGGGACGACGAGGCGGCCCCCACCCGCTGGGAGACCACCGAGACCCCGGGCGCCGAGCGGGAGACGGCCGAGATCCACTTCACCGACGCGGGAACGGACGAGGACGCGCCCACCCGCCCGCAGGTGACAGGGCAGGAGACGGCGGCGCTCGAAACGGCCGGAGAGCAGACCGCCGAGGTCCTGTTCGCCGGTCCGGACGACGCCACCGCCCCGGTGTGGGGACCGGACGGGACCGGTGACCGCTTCACCGAGCCGCGGACCCGGGCGATCGGGTCGGCCGGCGAGGCGGACGAGTGGCCCACGGCGGCGATCAGCGACCGGCCCGCCGAGGCGGTCGAGGACCGGGCGGCCGACGCGCCGGACGACCGGCCCCGCTGGTCGCCCGCCGCGCCGGTCAGCGGCCCGCCGGCCGGGGAACGCCGCGCGCCGGACTAGGGCTGGTGTCAAAGCCGCTTCGCCGGCCTGCGGCGGGCCCAGACGACGACGGAGGACTTTGACACAGCCCCAACCGCGGCGCTGCGATCGCCGTCGACGGACTCGTATGCTGGCCGGTGGAGATCCCGCCTCCGCCGGCCGGCCGCGCCGGCGGGCCTCGTCCGCGGCCGAGCGGTCCGGTCAGCGGTCCCGTCCGGGGCCGAGCGGACCAGGTCGCCCGTGGCGGTCCCGCCGCGACAGCCCGCCTCTACCTCGTCAGGAGCCCGTCCGACATGACCCAGTCCCCCGCCGAGCGCACCCCCGGCCGGTCCGGTCCGGTCCGCATCGGCGAGCGCGCCGCCCGTACCCTCGTCACCGAGCTGGCCCGGCGTAACGACCCGAAGGCCGCCCTCCTGGTCGACGCGTCCCCGGAGTCCGCGGTGCTCGCCGCGGCGATCGACGCGCTGCTGCCCGGTGACACGCTCACCGTCGTGCCGGCCGAGCCGGCCGGCGCCGGCGCGCTGCGCCAGCACGTGACGGCCCAGGGTCGCTGGGTCGCCGACCGGGTACGCGTCGTCGACTCCCTCGCCGAGGCGGACGCTGCCGAGGTGGTCATCGCCGCCGAGCCGCTGACCGGCACCGCGGAGCAGGCCCGGACGACCGTCGACGGCCTGGTCAAGTACCTCAGCGAGGGCTCGGTGCTCAGCGTGGCCGCGCCGGTGTTCCGTACCGAGGGCGCCGCCGCCGAGCTGGACCGCCAGGGCGTGCTGCACGGGGTCGGCACCGACCTGGTGCTGCGCAACTCCCCGCCGGTACGCGTGCACCACCTGCGCTTCACCCCGGCCAGCCCCGCGCTCGCCGCCCGGCTGGCCCCCGCCCACCGGCCCTCCAGCGTGCCGCTGACCCGCGGCATGCACATCGACTCCAACGGCGTCGCCGCGGCCGGCATCGCCCTCGGGCTGGCCGCCGTGGCCCGCGTGGTACGCCCGAAGTCCAAGCTCTGGCTGCTGCCGGCGCTGGCCGCCGGCCCGGTGGCCGCCTTCTTCCGGGACCCGGAGCGGGACGTCCCGGAGGACCCGTCGGCCGTGGTCGCGGCCGCCGACGGTCAGGTCCTCTCCGTGCAGCGGCTGCACGACGAGCGGTTCGGCGACGGCGAGTGGCTGCGGATCGCCGTCTTCCTGTCGGTGCTGGACGTGCACGTCAACCGCGCGCCGGTGCCCGGCAAGGTGGTGGACTACTTCGTCGCCGACGGTGGCTTCGTCAACGCGATGAAGCCGGACGCCGAGCACAACGTGGCCGCGTACACGGTGCTGGACACCGACCACGGCACGGTGGTGGTGGCGCAGCGCACCGGGCTGATCGCCCGGCGGATCGTGCAGCGGGCGCCGATCGGCGCGCTGCTGGCCCGGGGCGAGCGCTTCGGCCTGATCCGGTTCGGCTCGCGCACCGACGTCTACCTGCCGGCCGACGCGGCGGAGCCGCTGGTCGGGCCGGGCGACAAGGTGGTCGGCGGGTCCACGGTCATCGCCCGCTGGCGCTGACCGAACGCGAGAAGGGGCGGGGGGGGGGGGGGGGCGCCGCGGGGGGGGGGGGGGCCCCCCCCCCCCCGCCCGGGCCCCCCCCCCCCCGGCGGGGGGGGGGCGCGGGCGCGCCCCCCCCCTTCTGCGTACCTCTGCGGGTGGATCAGGCGGTTCGGCGCTGGTGCAGCCAGAGCAGCGGGCCGCTGACCAGGTAGCCCACCACCACGAGGGCGAAGGTGAGCCGGATGTCGACCAGTGCGCCGATCACCGGGGCCAGCCACAGCCACGGCGGCAGCTTGAGCAGCCGGGCGAGCTTCGCGTACGGGAAGCTGGAGACCATCGCGAAGGCCAGCAGCGCCACCCCGGCGATCTGCACCACGGCGGGCAGCGGCAGGCCGATCGCGACCGTGAGGGCGAGCACCGCCGCCGCCATGGTCGTCGGCACCCCGCAGAAGAACCGGCCGTCCTTCGGCGAGACGTTGAACCGGGCCAGTCGGATCGCGGCGCAGGCCGCGACGAGGGCCGCGGCCACCGCGGCGGCCGCCGTGGGGGCCGACCCGGCCAGCGAGGCGTAGACCACCACGGGGGCGGCCAGGCCGAACGAGCACATGTCGGCCAGCGAGTCCATCTGGGCGCCGAACGGGCTGGCCACGCCGAGCTTGCGGGCGAGCGCGCCGTCGAGGCCGTCGAAGACGACGCAGGCGATGAGCAGGAGCGCCGCGACCCGGGCCTCCCCGGCCATGGCCACGAAGATGGCGTTGATGCCGAGCATCAGGCTGGCCAGGGTGCAGGCGTTGACCAGCGCGAACTTCATCCGGCGCGACGCGGTGCGCTCGCCGGGGAGCAGCGGGATCGACATCGCCGACGAGTCGTCGTCCACCGACGGAGCGGGGGCGAGGGCCGGGCTGACCGGCATGACCGCCTCGATCTCCGCCCGGCGGGCGCGGTCGAAGCCGTACCGGCGGGGCCGGTCGACGAGGTGCTCGGGGACCACCAGCTCGGCGCCGATACGCGGGTCGCCGTCACGGCGGCCCACCCGAACCAGCAGCACCTGCCGGGCGAACGTGCTGCTGCGGCGCAACCGGCCCGCCCAGCGACGCCCAGCGGGGCGCGGACTGTCAGTCGTACGACGCCGGCGCCACAGGGCTCTCGGCACGTTTTCCTCCATCACCGGATCGACTGGCCGCCCACGGGGGCGGGTGTCCGGCTGTCTCGTGCCGGACCGCTCTTGGCCCGGCAGCCCGTTCAAGCGGAGTACACCATTGCACAGGGAAGTGGCGGTTGGCGATAGCTGCCGGCGGTACTTATATCTCCGTTAAACCGCGCGAACCGCTGCCTTGTTCCCATCTCGGGCTTCATCGCCCGTTTTCTCCGCCAACCTCACTTACGACTGTACCGGAGCACCCTCGCAACGGCCCGGCGAGCGAGGGCTATCGCCCCCGACGTCCGGTTGCCAGGGCGGCGACCTCGGTCAGCGACAGCTTCGCCACCTGCGCGGACGTGAACCAGCCCGCCTCCGCGGTCGATCCGCCGGCCAGCTCGGTCACCTCCGGCTCGGTGGGCGCGGAGACCAGCACCCGGTAGACCACCCGGACGGCGTGCCAGTCCAGCGGGCGCCCCTCTGGCCCGAGCGCCGCGGGGTTGTGCAGATTGTCGACGGTCAACAGGTCGACAACGGTCCCGAGCTGCCCGGACTCCTCCACCAGCTCGCGCAGCAGCCCGGCGGCCGGCTGCTCGCCGTGATCCGTGCCACCGCCGGGCAGGTGCCACCGGCCCGCGCCCGGGTAGCCCGGTGCGATCCGGGTCAGCAGGATCCGGTCCGCGCGGTCGGTGACCAGCCCGTACGCGGCGAACCGCTGGCGTCGGTCGGCGGGCGGGGCGGCCCGCCCGGCCGGCAGCGCGCCGGGCAGGCCGGCCGGCAGGGGCGTGACGGGCAGGCCGAGCAGCTCGGCGGTGAACGGCATCAGCGGCAGCGCGGCGGCCTCGTCCGGCGTGCACCAGGCCAGCTCGTCGCTGCCGCCGGCCGGCTCCGGGCGCAGCTCGCCGCCGTGCTGCTCGACGTCGAAGACCAGCCGGTCGGTGTGCACGGCGACGCCCTCGGCGCGGAACGTGGTGACGTCGGCCAGGGCGGCCCGCACCCCGGTCACCTCGACGGCCAGCCCCGTCTCCTCGGCGAACTCGCGGACCACCGCCCGCGCCGGGTGCTCCGCGTGCTCGACGCCGCCCCCCGGCACCTGCCACACGCCCGGAAACGGACAACGGGCGGCTCCCCGGGCCAGCAACACCCGCCCCGAGGCGTCCCGCAGCACCCCGTACGCCCCGACCCTGCGCCGCTGTTCCACGCCCACCACGCTCCCCCGCCGCCCGGCCACCCGGCCGTCGATCATGAGGTTAGCGGGAGCCGGGAGCGGTATCAGGCGGTCGACGCCCAGGATCGACGGCGGACCGAGAGTCAGGTGAGGCGGGCGGCCTGGACGGCTTCGGCGGTCACCTCGGTGAGCCGGTCGGTGGGGAGGGCGCCCAGCTCCTCGCGGGCGAACCAGCGGGCCTCGCAGGTGGAGCCGCCGACGTCGGCGACGGTGGGCGGGGCGGGCTGGTCGACCACCACCCGGTAGAAGGCGCGCACCCCGTGCCAGTCGATCGGGTAACCCTCGGGGCCGAGCGAGGCGGCGTCCCGGTGGCTGGCCACGCCGAGCAGCTCGACCAGGCGGCCGGTCTGGCCGGTCTCCTCCACCAGCTCCCGGATCAGCGCGGCGCCGGGCTGCTCGCCGTAGTCGGTGCCGCCGCCGGGCAGGTGCCAGCAGCCGGCCCCCGGGTACCCGTCGGAGACCCGGGTCAGCAGCACCCGGTCGTCCGGGTCGGTCACCACCGCGTACGCGGCGAAGCGCTGCGCCCGGTGCAGGCCGTCCGGGCCGGGGACGGCGTAGAAGGAGGGGAACTCCGGCGGCTCGTCCGGGACGACGTCGGCGGAGGAGGCGGGCAGGCCCAGGGCACGCGCGGTGAACGAGCGCAGCGGAAGCGCGCGGGCCTCGTCGAGGGTGTACCAGCGGGCCAGGTCGGTGGGACGCTCCACCCGGTCGGTCAGGGTGCCACCGCGCACCGAGACCCGGTAGAGCAGGCGGTCGGTGTGGATGGTGATGCCCCGCTCCGGCAGGGCCCGCATGTCGGCGAGGACGTCCTCCAGCCCGGAGACGGCGACCGAGAGCCCGGTCTCGGCGGCGGTCTCCCGGACGACGGTGTGCTTCGGGTCCTCACCGTGGTCGACCGCCCCGCCGGGCAGGGACCACACGCCGGGGGTGCCGGAGCGCTCCGATGCGCGGACCAGCAACACTCGGCCGACTGAATCAGCACAGACTGCGTATGCCGCGATCCTGCGGAGCGGCTCCAGCAAGGTGGTCACGGAGCCAAATTCTCCCCGCCCACGGTTACCTGGATCGAAAAGAGTCAGATTCCTGACTCATCACTGGCAGGTCAGGGATCGGTCAGGGTAGGGATCCGGGCGGTCACCGAGGTCGCCCGGCCGCCCCGCGCGGAACGTGGAGACATGACCTCGACGAGCACCCCCCAGGCCCCGTACAAGCAGCTCCGCCGACCCACCACCGACCGGATGGTGGCCGGCGTCGCCAGCGGCCTCGGCCGCTACTTCGCCGTCGATCCCACCCTGGTCCGGGTGGTCTTCGCCGTGGCGACCCTGCTCACCGGCGGGTTCGCCGCGCTGGCGTACCCGATCATGTGGTTCCTGATGCCGGAGGAGCCGGCGGGAGCGCCCGCCTGGCCGCACCCGACGGGCGCCGCGCCGCACGGCACGCCGCCCACCCCGGGGTACGTCCCGCCGCCGGCCCCGACCACGCGGCCCGAGCCGCCGACGGTCGCGCAGCCGACCTACCCGCCGCAGCAGCCGCCGACGGCGTGAGCCGACCGGCTCACTCCCACTCGATGGTGCCCGGCGGCTTGCTGGTCACGTCCAGGACCACCCGGTTGACCTCGGCGACCTCGTTGGTGATCCGGGTGGAGATCCGAGCGACCACCTCGTAGGGCAGCCGGGACCAGTCGGCGGTCATCGCGTCCTCGCTGGAGACCGGGCGCAGCACCACGGGATGCCCGTAGCTGCGCCCGTCACCCTGCACGCCGACGCTGCGCACGTCGGCCAGGAGGACCACCGGGAACTGCCAGACGCCCCGGTCCAGGCCGGCGGCGGAAAGCTCCTCGCGGGCGATCAGGTCCGCCTGCCGGAGCAGGTCCAGCCGCTCCTGGTCGACCGCGCCGATGATCCGGATGGCCAGGCCCGGGCCCGGGAACGGGTGCCGCCACACCATCGCCTCGGGCAGGCCGAGCTGGAGGCCGAGCGCCCGGACCTCGTCCTTGAACAAGGTGCGCAGCGGCTCGACCAGAGCGAACTTCAGGTCCTCCGGCAGGCCGCCGACGTTGTGGTGGCTCTTGATGTTGGCGGTGCCGGTGCCGCCGCCGGACTCCACCACGTCCGGGTAGAGGGTGCCCTGCACCAGGAACTCGACGTCGCCGTGCGAGGCGATCTCGCGGGCGGCGGCCTCGAAGACCCGGATGAACTCCCGACCGATGATCTTGCGCTTCTGCTCCGGGTCGGTGACGCCGGCCAGCGCGCCGAGGAACCGCTCCTGCGCGTCGACCACCTTCAGCTTGATGCCGGTCGCCGCGACGTAGTCCTTCTCCACCTGCTCGGCCTCGCCGGCCCGCAGCAGGCCGTGGTCGACGAAGACGCAGGTGAGCTGGTCACCGACCGCCTTGTGCACCAGCGCCGCGGCGACCGCGGAGTCCACGCCGCCGCTCAGGCCGCAGATGACCTCCTTGTCGCCGACCTGCTCGCGGATCCGGGCGACCTGCTCGTCGATGATGTTCTCGGGCGTCCAGGTCGGCTCGATGCCGGCGATGTCGTACAGGAAGCGGGTCAGCATCTCCTGGCCGTGCGCGGTGTGCCCGACCTCCGGGTGGAACTGCACGCCGGCCCGGCGGCCGGCCAGGTCCTCGAAGGCGGCGACCGGGGCGCCGGCCGACTCGGCGGTCACCGTGAAGCCCTCGGGGGCCTCGGTCACGCAGTCGCCGTGGCTCATCCAGACCGGCAGGTCGGCCGGCAGATCGCGGAGCAGCACCCCGGGGTCGAGGAGGCGGGGGCGCAGCGGGGTGCCGCCGTACTCGCGGTTGCCGGTCTTCGCGACCGTGCCGCCGAGCGCCTGGGCCATCGCCTGGAAGCCGTAGCAGATGCCGAAGACCGGCACGCCGGAGTCGAACATCCCGGCGTCGATCTGCGGGGCGTCGGGCGCGTAGACGCTGGACGGGCCGCCGGACAGGATGATCGCGGCCGGGTCCTTCGCCAGCATCTCGGCGACCGGCATCGAATGCGGGACGATCTCCGAGTAGACCTTCGCCTCGCGCACCCGGCGCGCGATGAGCTGGGCGTACTGGGCTCCGAAGTCCACCACCAGGACGGGGCGAGGCGTGCTCATGTGCAGAAAGCCTACCGACAGTCACCCCCGGCCCGGGCAGGGGCCGGGCTACGGGCGTGCCGCATCACGTCCCCGCCGGTCAACCGGCTGCCCGCTCCACCGCCGGCGAGCCACCGGCGGGCCGCCCGCTCGGTGCCCGCGGTCCGGCCGGGCGGTCAGCCGCGCAGCGCGGCCGGGGCGTCCGCCGGCACCACCGGGCGCCGCGGGGGTACGGGCGCCACCCGCCGGTACGCCTCGCCGAGCGGCGGACGGGGATCGTCCTCGCCCTTGTTCGGCCAGAAGGACATCGCCCGCTCCGCCTGGGCGGTGATCGTCAGCGACGGGTTCACGCCGAGGTTCGCCGAGACCGCCGCCCCGTCCACCACGTGCAGCCCCGGGTGGCCGTAGATCCGGTGCCACGGGTCGATGACCCCGTCGGCCGGGGACGCCCCGATCACCGCCCCGCCGAGGATGTGCGCGGTCATCGGGATGTTGAACGGCTCGGTGAGCGCGCCGCCCGGCGTACCGCCGATCTCCTCGGCGAGCAGCCGGACCGCCTGGTTGCCGGCCGGGATCCAGGTCGGGTTGGGCGCGCCGTGACCCGGCCCGGTGACCAGTCGCCGGCCGAAGAGGCCGCGCCGGAACCGGGTGGTCAGCGAGTTGTCCACCGACTGCATCACCAGGGCGATCACCGTCCGCTCCGACCAGCCGCGCACCGACAGCATCCGGGCCGCCAGCCCGGGTTGCCGGACGATGCTGCCCAGCCAGCGTCGGACCCGGTGCGGGCCGCCGTCGACCAGCAGCGACTGGAGCAGCCCCATCGCGTTCGAGCCGCGGCCGTAGCGCACCGGCTCGATGTGGGTCTGCGGGTCGGGGTGGAAGGAGCTGGTGATCGCCACCCCCTCGGTGAAGTCCACCCCCTCGGCGCGGGCCCGCGCGCGGGGCACCGAGGCGCCGAGGATCGCCTCGGAGTTGGTGCGGGTCAGCTCGCCGAGCCGGTCGGAGAGGCCGGGCAGCGCCCCGGTCGCCTTCATCTCGTGCAGCAGCCGCTGGGTGCCCAGCGCCCCGGCGGCGAGGACCACCTGGTCGGCGTGGATCACCTGCCGGCGCCGCCGCAGCCAGGCGCCCGTCCGCTCGGTGTGCACCTCGTACCCGCCGTCGGGAGCCGGCCGGACGGCGGTCACCGTGGTCAGCGGGTGGACCTCGACGCCGAGCCGCTCGGCCAGCCAGAGGTAGTTCTTGACCAGGGTGTTCTTCGCGCCGTGCCGACAGCCGGTCATGCAGGAGCCGCAGTGCGTGCAGCCGGTGCGCTCCGGACCGACGCCACCGAAGTACGGGTCGGGCACCCGTTGGCCGGGGCGGCCGATGTGCACGCCCACCGGGGTGGCGTGGAAGGTCCGGCCGACCCCCATCCGCTCGGCGACGGCGCGCATCGCCCGGTCCGCACCGGTGTCGACCGGATACGTGGTGACGCCGAGCATCCGCTTCGCCTGGTCGTAGTGGCGGGCCAGTTCGTCGCGCCAGTCGGTGATGCCGCGCCACTGGGGGTCGTCGTAGAAGGCGTCCAGCGGCTCGTAGAGGGTGTTGGCGTAGACCAGCGAGCCGCCGCCCACCCCCGCCCCGGAGAGCACCATGACCCCGCCGCCGGCCTTGCGGTCGGCGGGGCGGAGCAGCGTGATCCGTTGCAGGCCGTAGCAGCCGAGCTTCGGCGCCCAGAGGAAGCGCCGGGCCCGCCAGGAGGTCTGCGGGAACTCGTCGTCGGCGAACCGCCGACCGGCCTCCAGCACGCCGACCGTGTAACCCTTCTCGGCCAGCCGGAGCGCGGTGACGCTGCCGCCGAAACCGGACCCGATGACGACCACGTCGTACCGCATGAACGCATCATTACCGCTGAGTAGCCATCGCGCCAGCGGCAGTTTTCGCGCGATCATGATCGCGTCCACCGATCCGTCAGGCCACGCCCGCAACTCGGGGCCCTCGTCGGAGCGTTTGTCCCAACGGGGGTGTCGAGCATGGCTCACGAGACAGGGGCGCGACGACCGCGCCGGGCGCTGCTGCTGGCCGCCCTCGCCGCGGTGATCCTGGTCGCCGGGGGCGCCCTGGTGGTGAACCGGCTGGTCAGCGACGACGGGCCGCAGCGCCGGCCCGGCCCGGTCGCCACCACCGCCACCGCCACACCGGGCACCGCCCCGGAGCCCAGCCCGACCGCCCCGCCCGGGGCCGGCATCACCGGGCCGCTCAACCTGCTGCTGGTCGGGGTGGACACCCGGGTCAGCGTCCCCGGGTGGGAGCCGCACAGCGACGCGGTGCTGGTACTGCACGTGCCGGCCGGGCTGGACCGGGCGTACCTCTTCTCGCTCCCCCGCGACCTGCTGGTGGACATCCCGGCCTTCCCCGCCGCGGGCTACCGGGGCGGGAAGACCAAGCTCACCCACGCGATGAGCTACGGCAGCCGGGTGCCGGGCAAGCCCAAGGAGCACCGCGTCGCCCAGGGGTACGAGCTGCTGCGCAGCACGGTCAGCGGATACACCGGGCTGCGGTTCGACGCCGGCGCGGTGATCACCTTCAACGGCTTCGACAAGCTGGTGGACACCCTGGGCGGGGTGGACATCTACGTCGACGAGCGGGTGGTCTCGCTGCACCGCCGGCCGGACGGCAAGCACCGCGACCCGGCGCCCTCCGGCGGCGGCTACGTCGGGCCGCAGATGGTCTACGAGAAGGGCCAGCGACACCTCAACGGCTGGCAGGCGCTGGACTACGCCCGCCAGCGCTACATCACCGGCGGCGACTACGCCCGGCAGCGCCACCAGCAGCAGCTCCTCCGGGCGCTGACCGCCAAGATCCTCGACGAGAACCTGGCCCGCCAGCCGGACCGGGTCCAGCAGGTGGTCGACGCGCTCGGCGACACCCTGATCTACGCCGGTGGTCCCCGCATCGTCGACCTCGCGTACGCCCTCGGCGGGCTGAGCGCCGACCGGTTCACCCCGGTCGCGCTCCCCGGCAGCGGGGTGGGCAAGGGCCGGGCGTATCGGGGTGAGGAGCTCAAGCCGGTCGGCCGACAGTTCCTCACCGCGCTCAAGGCCGGCGACGCCGAGAAGTTCCTCGCCGCCCACCCCGAGCTGCGGGTGAAGAACTAGAGACGCTTCGGGGCCGGCGGCCGCTCGGTGCCGTGCAGCCAGGCGGCGAAGAGCTTGTCCAGTTGCTTGCCGGAGACCCGCTCGGCGACCGCGACGAACTCGTCGGTGGTGGCGTTGCCGTTGCGCTTCTCCGCCGCCCAGGTCTTGAGGATCTTGAAGAACGCCGGGTCGCCGACCGCCACCCGCAGCGCGTGCACGGTCATCCCGCCGCGCTGGTAGACCGACTCGCTGAACAGGTTCTGCCGACCGGGCTCGGCCGGCGGCGTCTGCCAGAGGCGGCTGGACGAACCGGCGTACCGCCGGTCGAAGGCCGCCTGGGCGGTGCCGGTGCCCCGGTGCTCGGCCCAGAGCCACTCGGCGTAGGTGGCCAGCCCCTCGTTGAGCCAGATGTCCTGCCACTTCGCCAGCGAGACGCTGTTGCCGAACCACTGGTGGGCCAGCTCGTGGGCGACCACGCCGGTGTTCTCACCGCCCCGGAAGAAGCCCGCGCCGTAGACCGGGCGGCTCTGCGTCTCCAGCGCGTACCGGATCCGCTCGTCGGCGACCACCACCCCGCCGTACGCGGCGAACGGGTACGGCCCGAAGACGCTCTCCAGGTAGTCGGCGACCTCGGTGGTGCGGGCCATCGACGCGTCGGCGGCCCCCTTGCCGAGCTTGGTGCTGACCGCGCTGAACACCGGCCGTCCCTTGTGCTCGCCGGTCTCGACCCGGTAGTCGCCGATCACCACGGTGCTCAGGTAGCTGGCCATCGGGGCGGCCTCGGACCACTTCCAGGTGGTCCAGCCGTCGGCGTCCGAGCGCCCCTTCGGCACCCCGTTGCTGACCGCGGTCAGCCCCTTCGGGACGGTGATCTCGACGTCGTAGGTCGCCTTGTCCGAGGGGTGGTCGTTGACCGGGAACCAGGTGCTCGCCGACTCCGGCTGGCCGAGCGCGATCGCGCCGTCGGTGGTGTGCAGCCAGCCGCCCTCGCCGAGCACCTCGTTGGCCAGCGGCTCCGGCTTTCCCGCGTAGCTGATCTCGGCGGTGAAACCGTTGCCGGCGGTGAGCCCGGCGGCCGGGGTGACCACCAGCTCGTCGGCCTCCCGCGCGTGCCGGGCCGGCGCGCCGTCCACGGTCACCTTCCGCACCGTCAGCCCGGCCAGGTCCAGGTGGAACGCGGACAGGTCGGTGGTGGCCGTCGCCTGCACGGTGGCGGTGCCGGTGAGCCGGTCGGTGGCCGGGTCGTAGCGGACCTTGACGGTGTACCGCCCGACGTCGTACCCGCCGTTGCCGTAGCTCGGGAAGTAGGCATCGCCGACGCCGGCCGCGCCCGGCGCGAACTGGCGCCCTGCCGTCGGGGCCGGTGCCGTGGCCGGCGCCGGCCGCGGCTCCGGGTCGGACCCGCACCCGGCGAGCCCGAGAGCCGCCACCGTCACCAGACCGACGCCCCGCCGCATCCGCGCCATGGCCACCCGGCACCTCCCCGTGTCGTCGGCGGCAGCCTACCGACCGGCGGTCACCCGCGGGTCACGGAAGGGCGGGCGCGACGCCGCCGGCCAGCCAGGCGTCCAGCAGGGGGCGCAGCGGACGGCCGGCGACCCGCTCGGCGTACCCGGCGAAGTCGGCGGTGCTGGCGACGCCGCCGCGCCGCTCCTCGGTCCAGCCGCTCAGCAGGCGGAAGAACGTCTCGTCGCCGACGGTCCGGCGCAGCGCGTGCACCGCCAGGGCACCCCGCTGGTAGACCCCGTCGCCGAACATCGCCGCCCGGCCGGGATCGACCGCCGGCTGGGACCAGTCGGTGACGGCGTGCCGCAGCTCGAAGGCGCGCTGCGCGGTCCGGCCGCCGTCGTGCTCCGCCCACAGCCATTCCGCGTACGTGGCGAAGCCCTCGTTGAGCCAGATGTCCTGCCAGCTCGCCAGCGAGACGTTGTTGCCGAACCACTGGTGGGCCAGCTCGTGGACCACCACCGACGGGTTGGGCCGGCCGCCGGAGAAGAAACCCGGCCCGTAGACCGGGCGGGACTGGGTCTCCAACGCGTACCCGATCCGGCTGTCGGTCACCACGATGCCGCCGTAGGAGTCGAACGGGTACGGCCCGAACCGACTGGCGAGGAAGTCCGCTATCTCGCCGGTACGGGCCAGCGAGGCCGCCTCGGGTCCGGTCGCCGGCAGGGCGGCCGGCACCGCCGTGACCATCGGTCGGCCGCCGTGCGTGCCGGTCTCGACCCGGTAGTCGCCGATCACCAGGGTGGTCAGGTAGCTGGCCATCGGCGCGCGCTCGGCCCACCGCCAGGTGGTCCAGCCGCCGGTGCTGCTCCGCTCCCCCGGCACCCCGTTGCTCAGCGCGGCCAGCCCGTCGGGGACCGTCACCTCGACGTCGTAGGTGGCCTTGTCGGACGGGTGGTCGTTGACCGGGAACCAGGTGGCCGCCGACTCGGGCTGGCCGAGCACGATCGCCCCGTCGGCGGTGTGCAGGAACCCGCCGCTGCCCAGCTCGCCGTCAGGGACGGCGGTCGGCACCCCGGCGTAGTCGACGTCGACGGTGAACCGGGTGCCGCGGGGCAGCCCCCGCGGCGGCGTGATCACCAGCTCGCTGCCGTCGCGGCGGTGCCGGGCCGCCGCCCCGGAGACGGTCACCCGCGAGACGTCCAGCCCGATCAGGTCCAGGTTGAACCGGGAGAGGTTGCCGGTGGCGGTCGCGGTGACGGTGGCCCGGCCGGTCAACCGGTCGGTCGCCGGGTCGTACCGCACCCGCAGCCGGTAGCCGGAGACGTCGTAGCCGCCGTTGCCCCGACCCGGGACGTACGGGTCACCGGCGTCGGCGGCGCCGGGCCGGAACTCGCTGCGATCCTCGCGGTCGGGCGTACAGCCCGCGGTCGCCAGCGTCGTCACCGCCACGACGGCGGCGAGCAGAAACCGGGACCGGATACGACGCACCGGCCGAGCCTAATCGGCGCGACCGGTGCGTCGGGGTGGTTTTGTCCGGGTCAGCGGTCCAGGACCAGGCCGACCTTCTGGAACTCCTTGAGGTCGCGGTAGCCGCACTTGGCCATCGCGCGGCGCAGCCCGCCGAAGAGGTTGAGCTGGCCGTCCGGCTCGTCGGCCGGGCCGAAGAGCAGCTGTTCCATCGAGCCCAGCGGCTCGCCGGCGATCTCGAACGCGCCGCGCGGCAGCGACGGGTGGCTGGCGGCCGAGTGCCACCAGGCGCCACCGGCCGGCGCCTCCGCGCAGAGCGACAGCGCCTCGCCGAGCATCACCGCGTCCGCGCCGCAGCCCAGCGCCTTGGCGATGTCGCCGGAGGTCTGGATGTCGCCGTCGGCGATCAGGTGCACGTACCGGCCGCCGGTCTCGTCCAGGTAGTCGCGGCGGGCCGCGGCGGCGTCGGCGATCGCGGTCGCCATCGGCACCCGGATGCCCAGCACCGACTCGGTGGTCGACCAGTCGTCGCCGCCGATACCGACGATCACGCCGGCCGCGCCCGTCCGCATCAGGTGCAGCGCCGTCTTGTAGTCGGTGCAGCCGCCCACCACGACCGGCAGGTCGAGGTCGGCGATGAACTCCTTGAGGTTCAGCGGCTCGTCGGTGGTCGAGACGTGCTCGGCCGAGACGATGGTGCCCTGGATGACCAGGATGTCGACGCCGGCGTCGAGGATCACCGGGGCCAGCGCCAGGGTGTGCTGCGGGGAGACCCGGACGGCGACCGTGCCGCCGCCGGCGCGCAGCTCGCGCACCCGCTCGGCGATCAGGTCGGGGCGGATCGGCTCGGAGTAGACCTCCTGGAGCCGCTTGGTCGCCCGGGCGTCCTCGCCGAGACCGGCCAGCTCCTCCAGGACCTTGGTCGGGTTCTCGTACCGGGTCCACAAGCCCTCGACGTTGAGCACGCCGAGCCCGCCGAGCTGGCCGAGCCGGACGGCGGTGGCCGGGCTCATCGTGGCGTCCGACGGGTGCCCGACGCAGGGAATGCCGAACTGGTACGCGTCGAGCTGCCAACTGGTGGAGACGTCGTCGACGTCCCGGGTCCGGCGGCTCGGCACGATGGCGATGTCGTCCAGGTGGTAGCCGCGCTGCGCGGTCTTGCCCAGCCCGATCTCGACCACGTCACGCATGGGGACTCCAGGTGGTTGGGGGTGATGGTCAGCGGGAGTGGTAGTTGGGCGCCTCGACGGTCATCTGGATGTCGTGCGGGTGGCTCTCCTTGAGCCCGGCCGCCGTGATCCGGATGAGCTGGCCGCGGCGGTGCAGCTCGGGGATGCTCTCCGCGCCGACGTACCCCATCGCGGCGCGCAGCCCACCGATGAGCTGGTGGGCGACCGCGGAGAGCGGCCCCCGGTAGGGCACCTGGCCCTCGACGCCCTCGGGGACGAGCTTGTCCTCGGCGAGCACGTCCTGCTGGAAGTAGCGGTCCTTGGAGTAGGACTTGCCCTGGCCGCGGGACTGCATCGCGCCGAGCGAGCCCATCCCCCGGTACGCCTTGTACTGCTTGCCGTTGATGAAGATCAGCTCGCCGGGGCTCTCCTCGCAGCCGGCCAGCAGGCTGCCGAGCATCACCGTGTCGGCGCCGGCGACCAGCGCCTTGGCGATGTCCCCGGAGTACTGGATGCCGCCGTCGCCGATCACCGGAACACCGGCCGGGCGGGCGGCCCGGCCGGCCTCCATGATCGCGGTGATCTGCGGTACGCCCACCCCGGCGACGATCCGGGTGGTGCAGATCGCACCTGGGCCGACCCCCACCTTGACGCCGTCGGCGCCCGCGTCGACCAGCGCCTTCGCCCCGGCGTACGTGGCGATGTTGCCGCCGACGATGTCGATGCCGACGTCCTTCTTGAGCTGGCGGACCATGTCCAGCACCGCCCGCTGGTGGCCGTGCGCGGTGTCCACGATGATCACGTCGACGCCGGCGTCCACCAGCGTCCGGGCCCGCTTGTACGCGTCGTCGCCCACGCCGACCGCCGCGGCGACCCGGAGCCGGCCCGCCTCGTCCTTGGTGGCGTTCGGGTACTGCTCGCTCTTGGTGAAGTCCTTGACGGTGATCAGCCCGCGCAGCCGGCCCGAGTCGTCCACGATCGGCAGCTTCTCCACCTTGTGCCGGCGGAGCAGGTCGAGGGCCTCGTCCTTGCTCACCCCGACCGGAGCGGTGATCAGCGGGGTGCGGGTCATGATCTCGTGGACCGGGGTCTCCGGCGCGGAGACGAACCGCATGTCCCGGTTGGTGACGATGCCGACCAGCTGCCCGTTGCCGTCGACCACCGGCACGCCGGAGATGCGGTAGCGGCCGCAGAGCTCGTCGACCTCGCGGAGGGTGTCGTCCGGGCTGGCGGTCACCGGGTTGGTGATCATGCCGGACTCGGAGCGCTTGACCAGGTCGACCTGGAGCGCCTGGTCCTCCAGCGAGAGGTTGCGGTGCAGCACCCCGATGCCGCCCTGGCGGGCCATCGCGATCGCCATCCGCGCCTCGGTGACCGTGTCCATCGCGCTGGACAGCAGCGGCACGGTCAGCTCGATGTTGCGGGTGAGCCGGGTGCGGGTGTTGACCCGGCTGGGCACCACGTCCGACTCGCCCGGCTGGAGCAGCACGTCGTCGAAGGTCAGACCGAGCGGCACCACCCGTGCCGAGCCGGCCGGCAGCTCCGGCAGGTGACCACCCGGCTCGCCGTCGCCGACGCCGCCGGGAAGATCAGTGCTGGGCGAATTCTCCACGATTGCTCTCCTGAGCTGCTTGGACGGGCTTCAGCGAGGTGGCGCGCGCGGGCACCGGCGCACGCCGAGGTGACGGCGCGTCGTTTCATCGTACCCATTGAGCTGGGCCGGCCCCGGCGGTGCCGGCGCGGGTCGGCGAGGCGACCGGGGTGGCCGGGGGGACGCGTCCGGCGAGCGTTGGGACTACGGTGAGGGGGTGCACGACGAGCCCATCGACCCGTTCAACGGCGACCCGGCCGATCCGGCTGCTGGCCTGCACGATCCCCGTGAGGACGACCCGCTCGACCCGCTGACGGAGGTCGAGCGCCAGGACGTCCTGGAGGACCTGGCCGACCTGGAGATCTACCAGGCCCTGCTGTCGCCGATCGGGGTGCGCGGGCTGGTGATCGAGTGCGAGGACTGCCGGGAGCCGCACTACTTCGACTGGGATCTGCTCCGGGGCAACCTGCGCCACCTGCTCAGCTCCGGCCGGCCGCGGGTGCACGAGCCGGCCTACGACCCCGACCCCGACCACTACGTCACCTGGGACTACGCCCGCGGCTACGCCGACGGGGTGCACGACACGCTGACCGAGGCGGCCGAGGAGGAGTCCCCCTCCGACGACTGAGCCCGGACGACTGATCCCGACCGCGGGCGGCCGGCTCAGGCGACCAGGCCGGCGCGGAAACCGGCGGCCACCGCGTGCGCGCGGTCCCGGGCACCGAGCTTGCGGAACAGCCGTCGGGCGTGCGTCTTGACGGTGTCCTCCGAGACGAACAGCTCCCGCCCGATCTCGGCGTTGCTCTTCCCCTCGGCCATCCCGAGCAGCACCTGGAGCTCCCGCTCGGTCAGTCCGACGGCGCCGCGCCCGCTGCGCGCGCCGGGCGCGCCCCGCCGGCCGGTGGGCGCGGGCACCTCCGGCTCGGCGGCGGCCTCCGGCTCTGCTTCGTCGTCGCCGCGCTGCACCGGCACCACCGACGGCCCCCCGGGCCCCTCCGTCGGTCCGGCGGGCCAGCCCGGGCCCGGCGTGCCCGGGGTACGCCCGGCCGAGGGCCGGGGCGGCGCGCCGACCGCGGCGGTGTCCCGGGCCGGGTCGGTGACCCGGTTCCGGGTCGTCCGGCCAGGGGCGGAGAGCAGCAGCAGGGCCTTGGCCACCGCGCTGGTCAGGTCGTGGTCGGTGCCCTGGATCAGTCCCCGGGCCCCGGCGTTGATCGTCGCCGCGGCCGCCTCGGACTCCTCGGCGCCGAGCAGCAGCACGGCGGCCTGCGGCGCGCGGGCGAGCACCCGGCGGACGAAGCCGGCACTGTCGGGTCGGGTGAGCGCGGTGTCGGCGAGCACGACGTCGACGGGGCGCTCGGCCAGCCGCAGCATCACCTCGGGATCGGAGACGGCGGTCCGCACGACCGCGGCCAGGCCGAGCCGGGCGGCGGCCGAGGTCAACTGCTGCGCGGCGAGCGGTGTCCGGACGCAGACGAGAACGGTACGCACGGTGGTCTCCTCTCCGCAGAGAGCAGACCATGGCCGGCTGGGCCGGGGTGGAGGTTCCCGGCAATCCTCCGAACTTTTCCGACATCCAGGGCATATGCCGCGACTCGTCCGAGGTTTTCGATCACAGAAGTGTGAGTCGGGGAAAGGTCGGGTACCGAGACGCCAGGCCGGAAACGGTGCGCCAGCGCGGACCGCCGCCCGGACACCGGATGCGAACGAGACCTCCGCGGTGCCGCGCGGGAGGAGGGGTGCTGATGTCGAACGTACGTAGACTGCCCGGACCCATCGTCGACCTGTGGGACTGGCAGCGGCTCGGTGCCTGCCGGGGCCGCGACAGCGCCCAGTTCTTCCACCCCGACGGCGAGCGCGGCTCCTCACGGCTGCGCCGCGAGTCCGGCGCCAAGGCCGTCTGCCGGGCCTGCCCGGTCCGGGCCGAGTGCGCCGCCCACGCGCTGTCCGTCCGCGAGCCGTACGGCGTCTGGGGCGGCTTCAGCGAGTCCGAGCGGCTGCGGCTGCTCGCGCTGGGCTGGGAGGACCTGGCCGACCGCCGGCAGACCCGGGTCGACATCGCCCGGCTGGAGGCCCGCCTGGGCCGCCCCCACAAGTCCACCGTGCCGGACCAGCGCAAGGTCGCCTGACCCCGGCCGAGAGACCCCGACCGACGCCGCGCTCCGCAACCGGAGCGCGGCGTCGGCGCGTTCCCGGCCTGCGGCGCGCCCGGTCCGGCCACTGCGACCCCCGATTGCGGCGTGTCGCGGTGTCGCAGCCGTCGGACACCGCGACACACCGCAAACGGCGAACTCGAGTGGACGAACCGATCAGGACCGGCGCACCTGGGGTGGGCCGGGTCGGGGTCAGCGGACGGTGACCTTTACCGTGTGCCAGCCGGTGGCACCGTCCGGCTCGACCGGCTGTTCCCGGCCGGTCTGCGTCTCGCCGGTGGCATCGGTCGCCCGCACCTGGAGGGTGTGCTCGCCCGGGGTGGCGTCCCAGCGCCAGGACCACTGCACCCAGGTGTCCACCGACACCGTCGGGGCGAGCGCCGCCTCCCGCCACGGGCCGCCGTCGACGCGTACCTCCACCCGGCTGATTCCCCGGTGCTGGGCCCAGGCCACCCCGGCCACCATCACCGGGCCGGTGGTGAGCCGGTTGCGCGGGCGGGGCGTGTCGATCCGGGACTGCGTCTTGACCGGTCCCTGCGCCGACCAGCCCCGCGGCACCCAGTACGCGTCGAAGTCGGCGAAGCTGGTCAGCTCCAGCTCGGTCACCCACTTGCACGCCGAGACGTAGCCGTACAGGCCGGGCACCACCATGCGGACCGGGAAGCCGTGCTCGACCGGCAGCGGCTCGCCGTTCATCCCGACCGCCAGCAGGGCGTCCCGCCCGTCCCGCAGCACCGCCGTCGGGGTGCCACAGGTCCAGCCGTCGACCGAGCGCCCCACCACCTGGTCCGCGCCCTCCTCCGGGTCCGCCTCGTCCAGCAACTCCTTGAGGGGTACGCCCAACCACCGGGCGTTGCCGATCAGGTCCCCGCCCACCTCGTTGGAGACGCAGGCCAGGGTCACGTACCGCTCCACCATCGGCCGGGCGAGCAGGTCGGCGAAGCTCAGCTCGATCGGGTTGCGGACCCGTCCGTGGATCCGCAGCCGCCAGGTCTCCGGGTCGACCTGCGGCACCACCAGGGCGGTGTCGATCCGGTAGAACCCGCTGGTCGGGGTGACGTAGGGGGCGAGCTGCGCCAGGGACAGATCGGCGCCGGCCGGTACCGCGGGCGCCGCCGCCGACGGGGCGGGCAGCGTGACCGCCTGCCGGGCCGCCGACACGCCCCGGCGGCCGGCGAGCCAGTGCCCGCCCAGCCCGGCCACGGCGGCCGCGCCGGCCAGCACGCCCGCCCCGCGCAGGAAACGGCGCCGCGACTCCGGGTCGCTGCTCTCCAACGGCTCCCACCCGGCCGGTGGGCGGCTCGCCGGACCCGGGCCGGGTGTGGCCTCCACGCCGGCGGCCGGGTCGGGCGCGGCGGGCGTCGACGGGCCGGGCGGGGGTGTCGGCGGGGTCCAGGGCCACGGGTCGACCTCCAGCGGGCCGGCGAGGAAGGCCCAGAGCACCAACCCGCCCAGCCCCGCCCCGACCAGCGAGGGCAGCGCGTCGGCGGCGTCCGCGCCGGCCCGGGTCAGGGCGGCGGCCACGCCGAGACCGGCGAAGGCCGCGATGCCGGTCAGGCCGATCCACAGCCGGCGGACCGCCAGCAGCCCGAGCAGCGCGGCGAACGCGGCGAGCAGCAGCGCCGTCCCGACCAGCAGGGCGATCTTGTCGTACGTGCCGAACAGGGTGATGGCGAACTGCTTCAACGGCTCGGGTACGACGTCCACGACCAGCCCGCCGACCGCGATCAGCGGGGCGGACCGGGGGCCGGTGAGGACCGCGACCGGCTCGGCGACGCCGATGGCCACGGCGGCGGCCGTGATCCCGGCGAGCGCGGCGAGGCCGCGGGGCGTGGTGCTCATCGGACCAGTGTTGTCGATCAACCGGACCGACCGCCAACCACGTCAGCGTTCCGTAATGCCCGCCGCGGAACGCGTCAGGGCGCACCGTCTCCGAAGACGGTGCGCCCCGAGTCGGCGTACGCCGTGGGTCAGAAACCCGGGCCGTGCTGGTGGCCGTGACCGTGGCCGTGCCCACCGGCGGCGGCCGGCTCGGCCTTCTCCGGCTTCTCCACCACGAGGCTCTCCGTGGTGAGCAGCAGGCCGGCGATCGAGGCGGCGTTGGTGACCGCGTTGCGGGTCACCTTCACCGGGTCGATGATGCCGGACTTCACCAGGTCGACGTACTGGCCGGTGGCGGCGTCGAGGCCGTTGCCCCACTCCTTGCCGGCGACCTTCTGCACCACCACGTAGCCGTCGTGGCCGGCGTTCTGGGCGATCCAGCGCAGCGGCTCGACCAGCGCCTTGCGGACGATCGAGACGCCGGTCTTCTCGTCACCGGTCAGGCCCAGGTCGTCGGCGAGCACCGGCAGGATCTGCGCCAGGGCGGCACCACCACCGGGCACCGTGCCCTCCTCGACGGCGGCCTTGGTCGCGGCGATGGCGTCCTCGATGCGGTGCTTGCGCTCCTTCATCTCGACCTCGGTCGCCGCGCCCACCTTGATGACCGCGATGCCACCGGAGAGCTTCGCCAGCCGCTCGGCCAGCTTCTCCCGGTCCCACTCGGAGTCCGAGGCCTCGATCTCCTTGCGGATCTGCGCGACCCGGTCGGCCACCTCGGAGGACTGGCCGCCACCGTCCACGACGGTGGTGGTCTCCTTGTCGACCACGACGCGCCGGGCGGTGCCGAGCACCTCCAGGCCGACCTGGTCGAGCTTGTAGCCCAGCTCCGGGGCGACCAGCTCGGCGCCGGTCAGGATCGCCATGTCCTGGAGCATCGCCTTGCGGCGGTCGCCGAAGCCGGGGGCCTTCACCGCGCAGACCTTGAGGGTCTTGCGGATCGAGTTGACCACCAGGGTCGACAGCGCCTGACCCTCGACGTCCTCGGCGATGATCAGCAGCGGCTTGCTGTTCTGGAGGACCTTCTCCAGCAGCGGCAGCAGCTCCTCGATCGCCGAGATCTTCTGCGTGGTGATCAGGATGTACGGGTCCTCCAGGACCGACTCCTGCGACTCCACGTCGGTGACGAAGTTCGGCGAGATGAAGCCCTTGTCGAACTGCAGACCCTCGGTCACCTCCAGCTCGGTGGTGAGCGCGGAGCCCTCCTCGACGGTGATGACACCGTCGCGGCCGACCTTCTCCATCGCCTCGGCGATCAGCTCGCCGATGGTGGCGTCCTGCGCGGAGATGGTCGCGACGTTCGCGACCGCCTCCTTGCTGGACACCTCGACGGCCCGGTCGAGCAGCGCCTCGGAGACCTTGGCCGCCGCCGCGTCGATGCCCCGCTTGAGACCGGACGGGTTGGCCCCGGCGGTCACGTTGCGCAGGCCCTCGCGGACCATGGCCTGGGCCAGCACGGTCGCGGTGGTGGTCCCGTCGCCGGCGACGTCGTTGGTCTTGGTCGCCACCTCCTTGACCAGCTGCGCGCCGAGGTTCTCGTAGGGGTTGGTGAGCTCGATCTCCTTGGCGATGGTCACGCCGTCGTTGGTGATCGTGGGCGCACCGAATTTCTTGTCCAGGACGACGTTGCGCCCGCGCGGGCCGAGGGTGACCTTGACCGTGTCCGCGAGGGCGTTGACACCGTGCTCGAGCAGGTGTCGGGCGTCGTCCGAGAAGCTCAGGATCTTCGCCATGAATGTCCCTTCGAAGCGCCGTTGCCCCGGCCCGGCGAGCCGGACCGGGGCAACGACACTGATCGGTTGCTTACTTCTCGATGACCGCGAGGACGTCGCGGGCGGAGAGCACCAGGTACTCCTCGCCGGCGTACTTGACCTCGGTGCCGCCGTACTTCGAGTAGATGACGGTGTCGCCGACGTTCACGTCAACCGGGATCCGGTTGCCCTTGTCGTCGATGCGGCCCGGGCCGACAGCGAGGACGGTGCCCTCCTGCGGCTTCTCCTTGGCGGTGTCGGGGATCACGATGCCCGACGCCGTGGTGGTCTCAGCCTCGTTCGCCTGGACCAGGATCCGGTCCTCGAGCGGCTTGATCGCAACCTTGGTCGCGGTAGTCACGGGCATACCCTCCTGGGGTACTGGTTTCGTTGCCGGTCGACCGGGGCCGACCAGCGTCAATCTGCCACATGCCACCGGGCGGGGCCGTCGTCGCGGGTGCCGGTCCGCCTGGCGTTCAGCGCCCGCGCCGGATGGCCCGGGAGCTGGCACCCTCGGGGTGAGAGTGCTAATCGCAGGTTATTCCTCGGCTAGCACTCCGTCAAGGAGAGTGCCAGCGCGTCGCGCCCGAACGGCCGCGATCGACGCGGCAGGGGCCGGTCGGACGGCGCGCGGCGGGTCGGGAGAATGGGCGGGTGGACATCGACCAGCTCGCCGCGCTGCGTACCCCCGAGGGGTCGGCCGCGCTCGCCGCGGCGGCCGAGCTGGCCGGCGGTGACCCGCTGGCCTCGGCCGCCGCGCTGCGCGCCGCCGGGGTGCCGGCCGGGCTGGCCGCCGGCGCGCTGACCCAGGCCGAGCTGCGCCGCCGGGCGGTGGCCAAGTTCGGGCCCGAGGCCGCCGGCATGTTTTTCACCCGGGCCGGGCTGGAGCAGGCCACCCGTCGGCCGGTCGCGGACCGGCGCGCCGCGCGGCTGCGCGCCGCCGGCGTGCGCACCCTCGCCGACCTCGGGTGCGGCCTCGGCGCCGACGCGCTCGCCGCCGCCCGCGCCGGCATCCGGGTGTACGGGGTGGAGGCCGACCCGGTGACCGCCGCGATGGCCGCCGCGAACGCCGAGGCGGCCGGGCTGGCCGAGGAGTTCACCGTGGAGTGCGGCGACGCGACGGCGTTCGACGTGACCCGGGTGGACGGGGTGTTCTGCGACCCGGCACGACGCCGGGCGGGCACCGGCCGGCGGATCTTCGACCCGAACGCATACTCCCCACCCTGGGACTTCGTCATCCGGCTCGCCGAGCGGGTGCCGTACACGGTGGTGAAGGTGGCCCCGGGCATCGACCACGCGCTGATCCCGGCGGGCGCCGAGGCGGAGTGGGTGAGCGTGGACGGCGACCTGGTCGAGGCGGCGCTCTGGTGCGGTCGGCTGGCCGAGGTGCCCCGCCGGGCCACCGTGCTGCGCGGCGACGTGGCGCACCGGCTCACCGGTTCGGGTGCGGCGGAGGCGGCCGTCGGCCCCACCCGCCGCTTCCTGTACGACCCGGATCCGGCCGTGGTCCGCGCGCACCTGGTCGCCGAGCTGGCCGACACCCTCGGCGCGACGATCGCCGACCCGAGCATCGCCTACCTGTACGCGGACACCCCGACCGCGACCCCGTTCGCCCGCTGCCTGGAGGTCACCGACGTGCTGCCGTTCTCGCTCAAGCGGCTGCGCGCGCTGCTGCGGGAGCGCCGGGTCGGCCGGGTGGAGATCCTCAAGCGCGGCTCGGCGCTGGAGCCGGAGAAGCTGCGCCGGGACCTGAGGCTGGCGGGCGACGCGCCGGCCAGCCTGGTGCTCACCCGGGTCGCGGGGGCGCCGACCGTGCTGGTCTGCCGACCCGTCGCGAGCTGACATCCGGCGTCCCGGTTAGCGTGACCGGCATGGCGGGACAGGGCACTCCGGCGACGGCGCTGCTGGCGAAGCGGAAGATCCGGCACAGCACCCACCCGTACGACGTCTCCCCCGACGCGCCGAACTACGGCGCGCTGGTCGCCGAGGCGCTCGGGGTGCCGCCGGAGCGGGTGTTCAAGTCGCTGGTCACCGAGGTGGACAGGGGGCTGACGGTGGCCGTCGTCCCGGTCACCGGCGAACTGGACCTCAAGGCGCTGGCCGCGGCCGTCGGCGGCAAGCGGGCGACGATGGCCGACCGGGCGGCCGCCGAGCGGGCCACCGGTTACGTCCGGGGCGGGATCAGCCCGCTCGGCCAGCGCAGGCGGCTGCCCACGGTGCTCGACTCCTCGGCGCTGGCGTACGACACCATCTACGTCTCGGCCGGCCGTCGCGGCCTCCAGCTCCAACTGGCCCCGGCCGATCTGGTCGCGCTGACCGACGCCACCACCGCCGCCCTCGCCGCCCACTGATCAGTTCCGGCCGCCGGAAAAGGAAACGGCACCGGTGTGGAAACGATTTCTCCACGCCGAAACTCGTCGAGCGGCAGAGCGGATCGGACCTGCGGAGATCGCGCCTTTTCCCGCGTTACGGGATCGTTACGGCGGTCCGCCAAACTCGTGAGCTCGGCAGTCTTGCGCCGCCGACACGGGTGGCAATACGTTGCCGCTCACAACAAACCAGCCTGCCACCACCCACCCCGAAAGGACCCGTGCAGATGCGCAAGGGCCTCCTCGCACTCACCGTCGTCGGCCTGCTGGCCGCCAACGGCGTGGCCGGTTGCGGCGACCAGCTCACCAGCGGCAGCGCGGCCGACGGCGCCAGGAAACCGAAGATCGGCGTGATCCTGCCCGACAGCAGGACCTCCGCCCGCTGGGAGGGCGCGGACCGCCGATTTCTCGAGGAGGCGTTCGACGCCGCCGGAATCGACTCCGACATCCAGAACGCGCAGGGTGACAAGAGCCAGTTCTCCAACATCGCCGAGCAGATGATCACCAATGGCGCGACCGTCCTGATGATCGTCAATCTCGATTCCGGCACCGGCAAGGCGGTGCTGGAGAAGGCGCGGTCGCAGGGCATCGCCACCATCGACTACGACCGGCTCACCCTCGGCGGCTCGGCGCAGTACTACGTCAGCTTCGACAACGAGGCGGTGGGCAAGCTCCAGGGCCAGGGCCTGGCCCGGTGCCTGACCGAGCAGGGCGCCCGGAAGCCGGTCGTCGCCTTCCTCAACGGTTCACCGACGGACAACAACGCCACCCTGTTCAAGAGCGGCTACGACGCGGTCCTCAAGCCGAAGTTCGACGCCGGGGAGTTCCGCCGCGGCCCGGACCAGTCGGTGCCGGACTGGGACAACGCCCAGGCCGGGGTCATCTTCGAGCAGATGCTCACCCAGACCGAGGGCCGGATCGACGGCGTCCTCGCGGCCAACGACGGCCTCGGCAACGCGGCCATCTCGGTGCTGAAGAAGAACAAGCTCAACGGCAGGATCCCGGTGACCGGCCAGGACGCCACCACCCAGGGGCTGCGGAACATCCTCGCCGGCGACCAGTGCATGACCGTCTACAAGGCGATCAAGGACGAGGCGAAGGCCGCCGCCGACCTGGCCATCGCGCTGGCCAACGGGGAGCGGAAGGAGACCGGCCAGACGGTCCGGGATCCGGAGAGCGGTCGCGCCGTGGACGCCATCCTGCTCACCCCCAGGGCCATCTACGCCGACGACGTCAAGGACGTGATCGCCGACGGCTTCGTCACCAAGGACGAGGTCTGCTCGGGGGAGTACGCCCCGCTCTGCGCCGCCGCCGGCGTCAACTGACGGCACCCCTGCCGACGCGCAAAGGAGAACCCCGTGTCCGCGACCCCCCTGCTGGAACTGCGCGGGATCGACAAGAGCTTCGGTCCCGTGCAGGTCCTGCGTGACGTCGCTCTCTCCGTTCACCCGGGCGAGGTGACCGCGCTGGTCGGCGACAACGGCGCCGGAAAGTCCACCCTGGTCAAGTGCATCAGCGGGATCCACCCGACGGACTCCGGCGAGTTCCTCTTCGAGGGCCGCCCGGTCACCGTCAGCAGCCCCCGCGACGCCGCCGCGCTCGGCATCGACGTCGTCTACCAGGACCTCGCGCTCTGCGACAACCTCGACATCGTGCAGAACATGTTCCTCGGGCGGGAGAAGCGCCGCGGGATCGTGCTCGACGAACCCACCATGGAGCAGATGGCCGCCGAGACGCTCGCCGGGCTGGGCGTGCGGAACGTCAAGTCGCTGCGCCAGCACATCTCCAGCCTCTCCGGCGGCCAGCGACAGACGGTCGCGATCGCCAAGGCCGTGCTCTGGAACAGCCGGCTGGTCATCCTCGACGAGCCGACCGCCGCGCTCGGCCTCGCGCAGACCGCCCAGGTCCTGGAGATAGTCCGCCGGCTGGCGGACAACGGCCTGGCCGTGGTGCTCATCTCGCACAACATGAACGACGTCTTCGCCATCTCCGACCGGATCGCCGCGCTCTACCTCGGCCAGCTGGTCGCCCAGGTGAGGACCACCGACATCACCCACTCGCAGGTCGTCGAGCTGATCACCACCGGCCGCTCCCGCCACCTCGGCCTGGGCGCCGGGCCGGACGCCGGCGGCACGCGCGACGGCAGCGAGCCAGCCCACCTGACCCCGGGAGCAGTCCGATGACCAGCACCCTCCTGCCGCGGGACGGGCTCGGGGCCGGCACCCCGGCGCCGACCGTCGGCGACCACGTCCGCGACTACCTCGCCCGGGTACGCGGGGGCGACCTCGGCTCGCTGCCGGCCGTCATCGGCCTCACCGTGCTCTGCCTGGCCTTCGCGACCGTCCGGCCGGTCTTCTTCTCGGCGGCCAACTTCGCGAACCTGTTCACCCAGGGCGCCGCCGTCACCGTGATCGCGATGGGTCTGATCTTCGTGCTGCTGCTCGGCGAGATCGACCTCTCCGCCGGCTTCGCCAGCGGCGTCTGCGCCACCGTGCTGGCCAACGTGCTCAGCGTGCTCGGCTACCCCTGGTACGTCGCGGTCCTCGCGGCCATCGGCACCGGTGTCCTCATCGGCCTGACCATCGGCTTCCTGGTGGCCAAGGTCGGCATCCCGTCCTTCCTGGTCAGCCTGGCCGGCTTCCTCGCCTTCCAGGGCATCGTGCTGCTCCTGATGAAGGAGGGCACCAACATCTCGATCGACGACCAGGTGATCATCGCGATCGAGAACAACTACGTGCCGCCCGTGATCGGGTGGCTGCTGGCCGGCGTCGCCGTCGCCGGGTACGGCACCGTGCAGTTCCTGCGCCACCGCAACCGGGTCACCCGGGGCCTGGTCACCGAGCCGGTCGCCGTGGTGGCCGCCCGGGTCGCCGGGCTGGCCCTCCTGCTCGGCTGCGCCGTCCACGTCCTCAACCAGGAACGCAGCATCAACACGGCGATCAGCTCGACCAGGGGGATGCCCGTGGTCGTACCGCTGATCGGGGCCCTGCTGGTCTTCTGGACCTTCGTACTCAACCGCACCGCGTACGGCCGGCACCTGTACGCGGTGGGCGGCAACCCGGAGGCCGCCCGGCGGGCCGGGATCAACGTGGACCGCCTGAAGATCTCCGCCTTCGTCATCTGCTCCAGCATGGCGGCCGTCGGCGGCATCATCGCCGCCAGCAAGGACCGCTCGGTCGACCCGAACACCGGTGGCAGCAACGTCCTGCTCTACGCGGTCGGCGCGGCGGTCATCGGCGGCACCAGCCTCTTCGGCGGCAAGGGGCGGATGATCCACGCGGTACTCGGCGGCGCGGTGGTGGCTGTCATCATCAATGGAATGGGCCTGCTGGACCTCAGCTCCGGCCTCAAGTACACCTCGACCGGACTGGTGCTGCTGCTGGCCGCGGGCGTCGACGCGCTGTCGCGGCGCCGTTCCGTCGCCACCGGCACGCGCTGACCACGGAGTACCAGGAACGATGCGGGTAGGACCGAGCCAGGACGAGATCCGGCGGCAGAACCTCGGGGCTCTGCTGCGGCACGTGCACGTCCACGGCGCGACCTCCCGCGCGGAACTGACCACCACCCTCGGACTCAACCGCAGCACCATCGGCGCGCTCACCGCCGACCTGGCCGGCGCCGGGCTGGTCAGCGAGGGAACGCCGAAGGAAACCGGTCGCGCCGGCCGGCCGTCGCTGGTCGTCCGGCCCGAGTCGGCCCGGGTCTACGCGTACGCGTACAGCATCGAGGTGGACCGGCTGCGGGCCGCGCGGGTCGGTCTCGGCGGTGAGGTGCTCGACCGCCGGGACCTGGACCGGCCGCGCGGCCTGGACGCCGGGGAGACCGCGCCGCTGCTGGCCGGCGCGCTCAAGGAGATGCACCAGCACGTGGCGCCCGGCTCGCTCTGCGTCGGCGCCGGGGTGGCGGTGTGCGGGATGGTCCGCCGCGACGACGGGCTGGTCCGGCTCGGCCCGGCCACCGGCTGGGTGGACGAGCCGATCGGCACGGTGCTCGCCACCGAGCTGGGCATCGACGTACCCGTCACGGTGGGCAACGTGGCGGACATGGCCGCCTTCGCCGAGCACGCCCGGGGCGTCGCCGCCGGCTGCGACAACGTCATCTACCTGTACGGCGACGTCGGCGTCGGCGCCGGCATCATCGCCGGCGGGCGGCGGCTCACCGGCCACGGCGGGTACGGCGGCGAGGTCGGACACATGGTGGTGGTCCGCGACGGCGCCCCCTGCGAGTGCGGCTCCCGAGGCTGCTGGGAGACCGAGATCGGCGAGCACGGGCTGCTCCGCGCCGCCGGCCGCTCGGACGCCCGCGGCCGCGACGCGCTGCTGGCCGTCTTCGACGCCGCCGACCGGGGCGACGCCCGGGCCCAGACGGCGGTACGTCGGGCCGGCGACTGGCTGGGCTTCGGGGTGGCGAACCTGGTCAACATCTTCAACCCGGAGATGGTCATCTTCGGCGGCACCATGCGCGACCTCTACCTGGCCGCCGCCGCCCAGGTCCGCAGCCGGCTCAACTCGATGGGGCTGCCCGCCTGCCTGGAGCACGTCCGGCTGCGCACCCCCAAGCTCGGCGCGGACGCGGCGCTGATCGGCGCGGCGGAGCTGGCCTTCGAGCGGCTCCTCGCCGACCCGCTCGACGCCGGCTGACCGGCGGCTCCCGCCGACGCCCCGCCCTGCGTACCCTGTCGCACGTGGACGTCCAGCTGCGCGCCTCCGACGACGACCGGCACCGGGTGGTCGCCGAGCTGCAACGGCACACCGGCGCGGGGCGGCTCACCCTGGACGAGTTCTCCGATCGCGTCGCCGCGGTCTGGACGGCGCGCACCCTGGGCGAGCTGGCCGACCTGACCCGCGACCTGCCCACGGCACCCGCGCCGGCCGCCGCGGGCGACACCACGGGGCACGGCCGGCGCGAACTGCTGGTGCTCTTCGCGGTCGCCGCGGCCACCCTGCTGCTGCTCGGGATCTTCATGGCGCTGTCCCGCTGACCGGCATCCCGGGCTGACTTGTCGCTCAGCATCGGTGAACTGATCGGCTCGGTGGTCCGTACCAGTGGACGGACGGGCAGCCGGGTGCGCTGCCCGGCGTGACACGTACGGCCCGGACCGAGGAGGCACCGCAGGATGGCACCGCTGGAATCCGCACGTCGTCGGCCAGGGCACCGGACCCACCGGGTGGCGGTGCTGCTCATCGCGCTGGTGGCAGGGCTCGGCGTCCTGCCCGGCGTGGCCGTGGCCGCACCGGGCAACCAGATCAACGCCGCCGACATGACGCTGCTCAACGGGGTACGGCTGGCCGGGCTCTGGGAGATGCCGGCCGGGCAGATGGCCGCCGAGAAGGGGGTGTCCCCCCGGGTGCGGGAGATCGGGGCCGAGATCGCCCGCCAGCACGGGGTGCTCGACCAGTTGGTCGTCAACGCCGCCAACAAGCTGGGCACCACCCTGCCGACGGATCCCACCACCGAGCAGAAGGGGTGGCTGACCGAGATGCAGGAGGCGAACGGTAACCAGTTCGACCAGATCTTCGTCACCCGGCTCCGGGTGGCGCACGGCAAGATCTTCCCGGTGATCGGCGCGGTCCGGGCCAGCACCCGGGACGCCACCGTCCGTAGGCTCGCCGACGAGGCCAACAAGTTCGTCAACGACCACATGGCGATGCTGGAGAGCACCGGGCTGGTCCGCTGGCAGCAGATGCCGCCGGCCGCGCTGCCGCCCGCCCAGAGCGACTCGCTGATCGCCGCCGCCAAGGCCGGCGCCCCCGCCCCGTCGGTCGGGGTCAGCACCACCATCGTCTGGGCGGTCTTCCTGCTCGCCCTCGGCGTCGGAGGCTTCTCCACCTGGCGCATCCTGCGCCGCAGCTGACCAGCGGACCGCCGTCGGCGGCCGGGTTTCGTCAGAACCCGGCCGCCGACGGCGTTCCTCAGCGGTCGACCTGGGTGAAGTCCCAGGAGTGCGGGGGCCGGGCGACCAGCATGGCCGGCGGCTCAGGCAGCGGCCGGGGGCTGCTCCGCCACTTCGAGACGACCACCACCCGGTGGTCGGTGGAGGAGAAGACCTCGCTGGACAGGTGCAGCGGGTCGTGTTCCAGCTCCGGCAGGGCGGTGTCGCAGACCCAGGTGATCAGGTCGGCGAAGCCGAACGGCTCCGCGCGCGCCTCCCACATCCGCACGATCACGTCGGCGCTCCCCTTCCGTGCCGTCACACGCTGACCGTGGTCAGCGGCAGGGCCGAGTCGGCCGGCAGGTCCAGCCGGCTCGGCGTCACCCCCGCCGCGACCAGGTGCGAACCGAGCGCCGCGACCATGGCGCCGTTGTCGGTGCAGAGCTTCGGCCGGGGTACGCGCACCCGGATGCCGTGCTTCGCCGCGCGGTGCTCGGCCATCGCCCGCAGCCGCGAGTTGGCGGCCACTCCCCCGCCGATCACCAGCGTCTCGATCCCGTTGGCCCGGCAGGCGTCGAGCGCCTTGGCGGTCAGCACGTCGCAGACCGCCTCCTGGAAGGAAGCCGCCACGTCGGCCACCGGCACCGGCTCACCGGCCCGCTGGCGTGCCTCCACCCAGCGGGCGACGGCGGTCTTCAGGCCGGAGAAGGAGAAGTCGTACCGGTGGGCGGTGAGGTCCTTGGCGGCGGTGAGACCGCGCGGGAACCCGATCGCCGCCGGGTCGCCGGCCCGGGCCTCCCGGTCGATGTACGGTCCGCCGGGGAAGGGCAGTCCGAGCAGGCGGGCCACCTTGTCGAAGGCCTCCCCCGCCGCGTCGTCGATGGTCGCGCCGAGCGGGGTGACGCCACGGGCGAGGTCGTCGACGAGCAGCAGGGAGGAGTGCCCGCCGGAGACCAGCATGGCGACCGCCGGCTCGGGCAGCGGGCCGTGTTCCAGGGTGTCCACGGCGACGTGCGCGGCGAGGTGGTTCACCCCGTACACCGGCTTCTCGGCGGCCAGCGCGTAGCCCTTGGCGGCGGCCACGCCGACCAGCAGCGCGCCGGCCAGCCCCGGGCCGGAGGTGACCGCGATCGCGTCGATGTCGGCGAGCGTCACACCCGCCTCCTTCAGCGCCCGGTCCATGGTGGGCACGATCGCCTCCAGGTGCGCGCGGCTGGCGACCTCGGGCACCACGCCGCCGAACCGGGCGTGCTGCTCGACGCTGGAGGCGATCGCGTCGGCGAGCAGGGTGTGCCCGCGCACGATGCCGACACCGGTCTCGTCGCAGGAGGTCTCGATCCCCAGGACCAGGGGCTCGTCAGCCATCAGTCGTCCGTCCCGTCCTCGGTCGGGGCCGCGACGCGCCGCATGACCAGCGCGTCGGTGTTGCTCGGTTGGTAGTAGCCGCGGCGGACGCCGATCGGCTCGAAGCCGTACGTAGCGTAGAGCTTCTGGGCGGGGGCGTTGTCCGCCGCCACCTCCAGCAGGACCGTGCGGGCGTCGCGCCGGGCCGCCTCGGCGAGCAGTTCCTCCAGCAGCAGCCGGCCGACGCCGCGCCGCTGGGCGTCCCGCCGGACGGCGATGTTCTGCACCCAGGCCTCGTCCGGCTGGACGGTCAGCCCCGCGTACCCGAGCACCGTGCCGTCGACGTCGGTGGCGACCCGGTACCAGTGGCCGCTGGCCAGCTCGTTCCAGAACATGGCCGGAGACCACTGCTCGGCGCCGAAGAGGTCCGCCTCGATCGGCAGCACCTCGTCGACGTGCCACCAGCGGAACCGGGTCAGTCGTACCGGCGTGCTCACGGCAGGACCGGCTTGCGGGCGGTCGCCGCCACGGCGTCCGGCCGGCGCAGGTAGAGCGGGGTGAGCGCCTCCGTCGGCGCGCCGGCCCGGATCCGCTCGGCGGCCAGCGCGGCCAGCGCGGTGGCGTCGGGGTAGCGCGGCTCGACCCGCAGCGGCAGGTCGAGCACGTCGGCGTACCGGTGGGCGCCGTCGCCCACCGCGGCGGTGACGGCGAGGCCGCGGGCCCGTTCGGCGGCGACCGCGGGGGTGTCGACGTTCGGCCCGGCGATCCGCTGGCCGGCGCCGTCGTAGACGGCCCAGTAGACCTCCCGGCGGCGGGCGTCGCTGGCCGCGAGGACCGGTTCGCCGAGCGCCGCCGGGTGACCGATGGCGTCCAGCGAGCAGACGCCGTACGTGGGGACGCCGAGGACCTGGCCCATGGTGGCCGCGGTGACCAGACCGACCCGCAGCCCGGTGAACGGGCCGGGACCGAGGCCGGCGACGATCGCGCCCAGGTCGCGCGGCCGCGCCTCCGCGTCGGCGAGCACCGCGTCCACCTGCGGCGCGAGCAGTTCGCCGTGGGCCCGGGCGTCGACCGTGCAGCGGTGCGCCCGCGGCACGACCCCGTCCGCCGAGACCTCCACCAGCGCCGCGGTCACCGCGGGGGTCGAGGAGTCCACCACCAGTACGAGCACGGTATGCCAGCCTAGTCGCCCTACCGGTCATCCCCGGTCACACCCCGTCGGCCCAGGCGCCGCAGGGCGGGTCTGGGCGTGGACGACCGGCCAGCCGCCCTACGGCCGCCACTAGTGCCGCCTGGTGAACCGGTTGACGATCGGAACGACTCCGTTACTGACGGTAACGTCAGCCCCCACACACACCGCAGTGAGCGATATGCCTGTGAGGCATAAATATGACTGACAGGCATATCGCTCACTACCGTTAGGCCATCATCCGTGGATGCCTGAGAGTAGTCGTCTCGCCACCCAGTTCGCCGCCATCCTGCGTCGGGAGCGGGGCGCACGGTCGCTGACGCAGCAGGAGCTGGCTGACTTGGCCGGGGTGAGCCAGGGGGCGGTGGCGCGTGTCGAACGGGGTGAGCGGGTACCCAGCGTCCCGCTGATCGAGCGACTCCTCGCCGCGTTCGATCTCCAGCTCACCGTCGCCGTCGAGCCACTGGACTGCCACCTCGACGCCCGGATGGACGCCCTGGCCGCCCGGCCACTCGCCGAGCGGGTAGATGAGCTGGGGCTGGACCGAATCCTGGACCGGCTGAGCGAGCTACCCCATCTGCTGACCGGCAGTACCGCGGCGCTGCTCCAGGGCGCCCCGGTGCCAACCGACGCGGTCGAGATCGCCGTTCGCTGGCGTGACTCGGCCCGCTTCACCGCCTGGCTGGACGCGGCCTACGGACAACGGTGGAACGCCCGGTGGAGCGAGTTCGGCGGGCTTCGCCTGGAACCGGAGGAGCCCGGCGAGCACCGCTGGCAGACCCGGTACGGCCAGCTCCGCGCGCAGATGTGCGAAGAACTGCCGGAGGCGATCGAGGTGCGGCACGGGGACCGGAGCTACCGGGTGGTGCCGCTGGTCGCGGTGGAGCTCACCGACCCCCGCGCCGCCGAACTGCTGCGCCGCCACCGCCGGCGGACGGCCGGGTCAGCCGGCTGAGCGCTCCCAGTCGACGGTGGGCAGACCGGCGTCGGCGAGCGCCTTGTTCGCGGCGCTGAACGGGCGGCTGCCGAGGAAGCCACGCGGGTTCATCGGGCTGGGGTGCCCGGCCTCCAGCACCACGTGCTGCGGGTTGGTGACCAGGGCCGCCTTCTTGCGGGCGTAGCCGCCCCAGAGCAGGAAGACCACCCGCTGCTCCATCGCGTCGAGCGCCCGGATGGTGGCGTCGGTGAACTCCTCCCACCCCTTGTTGCCGTGCGAGCCGGGAGTGGCCTGGCGGACGGTCAGCACCGCGTTGAGCAGCAGCACGCCCTGCGCCGCCCAGCCGTTGAGGTTGCCGCTGCGTGGCTTGGGCACGCCGAGGTCCTCGCCCAGTTCCTTGAAGACGTTGCGCAGGGACGGCGGCACCGTCACCCCGTCCCGGACGCTGAAACTGAGCCCGTGCGCCTGCCCGGCCCGGTGGTAGGGGTCCTGCCCGAGGATCAGCACCCGGGTCTCCCGCGGCGCGCACAGCCGGTAGGCGGAGAAGAGGTCCTCCACCGGCGGGAAGACGGTCTGGGTGGCGTACTCACGGGCGACGAATTCGACCAGCGCCGCGGTGCGGGCCGGGTCAAGGTGCGGGGTGAGCACGGCACGCCACTCCTCCGGCAGCAGTGCCAGCAGGTCGAGAGCGGGGGTGTCGTCGGGCATCGGCAACCTTTCGCAGTCTGTGCCGGCACTCTAGGCAGCTGGTACGACAGCCCTCAGCGCAGGGCTGCCAGGCGCCGCGCCCAGTCGCCCCCCACCGGCTCCAGCTCGACCAGCCGGGTGTCGTCCTCCCGCCGGTCGAGGCGTACCCGCAGGTGCGTGTCGACCAGCTGTTCGACCAGCCCCTCGCCCCACTCGACCACGGTCACCGAGTCGTCCACCGAGGCGTCCAGGTCCAGGTCGTCGATCTCGGCCCGCGGGTCGGCCGCGTCGCCCAGCCGGTACGCGTCGGCGTGCACCAGGGCCACCGTGCCGCCCCGGGCCGGGTCCGGCCGGTGCACCCGGGCGATCACGAAGGTCGGCGAGGTGATGGCGCCCAGCACCCCCAGCCCGGCGCCGATGCCCTGGGTCAGCGCGGTCTTACCGGCGCCCAGCGGGCCGGTGAGCAGCAGCAGGTCGCCGGCGCGCAGCACCCCGGCCAGCCGGCGGCCGAACGCGTGGGTGTCCTCGACCGTCGGCAGCGTGACGGTCAGCGTCACAGCCCCTCCAGGAAGTCCCAGAGCGCCTTGTTGACCTCGTCGGCGTGTTCCAGCATCACCACGTGCCCGCTGTCGTTGACCTTGATGTACCGGGCGTGCGGCAGCCGGCGCACGATCTCCTCCGAGTGGGTCACCGGCGTGATCATGTCCTTGTCACCGACCACGACCAGCACCGGCGTGCCGCTGAGCGCGGCCAGCGCCGGGAAGCGCGAGTGCGTGGCGAGGGTACGCAGGTAGCGGGTGACCGTGTCGGCGGACGTCCGCGAGTTCATCTTCTCCACGTAGGAGACCAGGGCCGGGCTCGGCTTGCGGGTGCCGAAGCCGTACTTGCGGGTCAGCAGCCAGGCGACGTTGGAGGTGGACTTCCGGGCCCGGTCGATGACCGTGCCGCCGTACCGGGTGGCGTTGCTCATCATGTAGAGCACCGGCGCGCCGACCCGGCCGATCAGCGCCGGGGCCACCAGCTTGGTCTCCGCGATCAGACCGCCCGAGGTGGCCATCAGCACCGTGCCGACCACCCGGTCGCCGAACATCTCCGGGTACAGCTCGGCGAAGGCCATGATGGTCATTCCGCCCATCGAGTGGCCGACCAGCACCAGCGGCCCCTCCGGGGCGGTCCGGTCGATCACCCGGCGCAGGGTGCGGCCCAGCGCGGCGAGGTCGTACTCGCCGCTCTCCAGCCGCCCGGAGCGGCCGTGACCGGGCTGGTCGTACGCCACGATCCGGTGCTCGCCCCGCTCGGCGAGCAGCTTGCGCTGGAAGTGGAACGTCCCCATGTCCAGGCAGAAGCCGTGCACCAGCACCACGGTCGGCCGCCCCGACGCCGGACGGGTCGGCTCGACCACCTCGACGTGGATGTCGGTGCCGTCCGGCAGCTCCAGCCGGAACGCGTCGTCGTACCGCTGCTCGCCGAAGACCTCGTGCGCGTACCGGTCGGTGGGGTCGGCCTTGAGCCGGCGGACCAGGGCGCGCTCGCTCACCATGCCCGCGGCGAGCCCTGCGGCGGCGACGCCGACCGCAGCCCCGACCACGCCGGCGACCTTGCCGGCGGCGGTGCGCGGTCGCGGGATCCGGAAGCGCTGCGGCGCGCTCACGGTGCCAGCTCGGTTCGCGACTCGCCGTCGTAGGCCCGGGGCACCCGGCTGCTGCCGAAACGGGTGACGATCTCGTAGTTGATGGTGCCGACCGCCTCGGCCCAGTCGTCGGCGGTGGGCTCGCCGTCCGCGCCGCTGCCGAAGAGGGTGGCGACGTCCCCGGCGGCCACCGCGTCCTCGCCGCAGTCGAGCACGAACTGGTCCATGCAGACCCGGCCGGAGATGGTGCGCCGCTTCCCGCCGAGCTGCACCGGCCCGACGTTGGAGGCGTGCCGGGGCACCCCGTCGGCGTAGCCGAGCGGCACCACGGCCAGGTTCGCCTCCCGCCCGGTGGTGTAGGTGTGACCGTAGGAGACGCCGGTGCCCTCGGGCACCCGCTTGGTCAGCATCACCCGGGCCCGGCCGGTCATCGCCGGACGCAGCCCGAAGCGTTCCCCCGCCACCGGCGAGAGGCCGTAGACGGCGATCCCCGGGCGGACCAGGTCGAAGTGGGTGTCCGGGCGGGTCAGCGTGGCCGCCGAGTTGGCCAGGTGCCGGTAGCGCGGGCGCAGCCCGGCCCGCTCGACCATGGCCAGCCCCTCGTGGAAGACCGCGAGCTGGCGGTCCGTGGTGGGGTGGCCGGGCAGGTCCGCGTACACGAAGTGGCTCCACACGCCGACCACCTCGACCAGGCCGTCGGCCTGGGCCTTCGCGGCGGCCTCCAGCAGGGTCGGCCAGTCGGCGACGGTGGCCCCGCCCCGGGACAGCCCGGTGTCGATCTTCAGGTGCAGCCGGGCCGGGCGGTCCGCCCGGCGGCTCGCCTCGATCATCTCGTCCAGCTGCGGCAGGCTGGCGGCGCCCAGGTCGACCCCGGCCGCGACACCCTCGTGCAGCGGCAGCCCGGGGGCGAGCAGCCAGGCCAGCACCGGCGCGGTGATCCCGGCCCGGCGCAGGGTCAGCGCCTCGTCCAGCGTGCAGACCCCGAGCCAGTCCGCCCCGGCGTCGAGCGCGGCCCGGGCCGACGGGACCATGCCGTGGCCGTACCCGTCGCCCTTCACCACCGCCATCAGCTCGGCGCTCGTGCCCGACCGGAGCCGGGCCACGTTGTCACGGATCGCGTCGAGATCGACGCGTACCTCGGCCTGCCACATACGCCCAGCCTACTTGCGCCGGTGATCACACGACCGCGCTGCCGCCCGAGTCGGCGACCCGCGCCACGCCGGGGAGCGCGACCGCGGCTCAGTCCACCAGCGGGGCCAGCACCGGGCGCAGGGCGGCCGCCACGTCGGATGCGGTCACCGGCCCACCCCGGGCCGCCTCCCGTCCGGCCAGCCCGTGCAGGTACGCGGCCGTTGCCGCCGCCCGCTCCGGGGCCAGCCCGGCGGCGAGCAGCGAGCCGAGCAGCCCGGCCAGCACGTCCCCGGTGCCCCCGGTGGCCAGCGCGGCGGTGCCGGTCGGGTTGACGTACGCCCGGCCGTCCGGCGTGCCGATCACCGTGCGGTCCCCCTTGAGCAGGACCGTCGCGTTCATCCAGGCGGCCAGCCGCAGCGCGGCGGAGACCCGGTCGGCCCCCGGCGCCTCCCCGCAGAGCCGGGTGAACTCGCGGTCGTGCGGGGTGACCACGATCGGGGCGTCCCGGTTGCGCAGCCGGTCGGCGAGCGAGCCGTCCACCAGCAGGGTGAGCGCGTCCGCGTCGAGCACCACCGGCACCGGCGCGGAGAGCACCGCGCGCAGCTCGCCGGCGGCGTCCTCGCCGGTGCCCAGCCCGGAGCCGCAGACCCAGGCCTGGACCCGGCCGGCGTCGGCGACCCGCCCGGTGGCGATCACCGACGGGTGCTGGTGCAGCACCTCCGCGCGGGCCCCGCCGGCGTAGCGGACCATGCCGGTCGGCCCGGCCAGGGCGCCACCCACCGAGAGCACCGCCGCGCCCGGATACGTGGCCGATCCGGTCGCCACCCCGACCACGCCCCGGCTGTACTTCTCCGTGGCCGGGCCGAGCCGGGGCCACCACTCGACCATGTCCGACCACTCGGTCACCCGCAGCACCGGTGACCCGCGCAGCCACGGCTCCAGCCCGATGTCGACCAGCTCCACCTGCCCGGCGAGGGCGGCGGCCGGCCCGACCACCAGGGCGGGCTTGAGCGCGCCGAAGGCCACCGTCACGTCGGCCCGCACCGCGCTGTGCCGACCGGCGGCGGTCAGCGGCACGTGGCCGGTATCCACCGCCACCCCGCTCGGCACGTCCACCGCGACCACGGTCGCCCGTGCGCCGTCGCGCCCGCAGTACCGGACCAGGCTGGCCGCGAGCTGCTCGGCGGTCTCCCGCAGCCCGCCGGTGCCGCCGATCCCGACGATGCCGTCGAGCACCAGGTCGACCATGGCCGGGGGCCGGTCGACCAGCCGCCCGCCGGCGGCGCGGAGCGCCGCCACCCCCTCGGCGTGCGCCCGGCCGGGGGTCAGCAGCAGCGCCGACACGGCCACCCCGCGCCGGGCCAGCAGCGCCCCGGCGTAGAGCGCGTCACCGCCGTTGTCGCCGGTGCCGACCAGCAGCAGGACCCGCGCGCCGTACACCCCGCCCCGGTCGGCGAGGAGCAGCGCGCAACGCCGGGCCAGGCCGGCCGCGGCCCGCTTCATCAGCGTCCCGGGCGGGAGGGTGGCCATCAGGCCGGCCTCCGCCGCGCGTACGTCCGCGACCCGCCACACCGGTTTCATGCCACACCGTCCCGTCTGTCACCTCGCGGGCCGGCCCCGGGGCCCGCCCGGCCGATCAGCGTTCCGCGACCACCATGGCCGAGGCGATCCCGCCGTCGTGCGACAGCGAGAGATGCCAGCGGTTGATCCCGCGCTCCACGGCGGCGGCGGCCACGGTGCCGGAGACGGTGAGCCAGGGCCGGCCGTCCGGGTCCGGCACGATCTCGCAGTCGTGCCAGCTCAGGCCGGCCGGGGCGCCCAGCGCCTTGGCGACCGCCTCCTTGGCGGCGAACCGGGCGGCCATCGACTCCGGGGAGCGCGGGTTGCCGGAGCGGGTGTACCGCTCCGCCTCGGTGAAGAGCCGGTCGGCGAGCAGCGGCGTGCGGGCCAGCGCCCGGGCGAACCGGTCCACCAGCACGACGTCGATGCCGACCGCGACGATCACGACGCTCACCCTACCGGCGGGAACGGCGGCAGATTAGCTGCCTGCTCGGCTGTGGGCAACGCCTGTGGAAAACCCTCGGGTACGACCACGGTCCGCCGTCCACAGGCCCTCCCGGTGACCGGTGCCGCTGCCTAGCGTCGACGTGGTGCTGACGGAGGGGGCGCGGGTGGACGGGGAGCCGGTGCAGGTGCGGGCCGCGGTGCTGCGCGAGGTGGCGGGCGGGCTCGCCGACGAGGCGTACGCGCTGGCGCACGGGCTGGTCGGCGTGCCGGGGCTGGTGGTGGCGGCGGCCGAGTGGCGGGCGGCGACCGCACTGACCCGGCTGGAGTCCGCGGTGCACGACTGGCACGGCGCGCTCGCCGCCCGGGTGGCGGAGGCCGGCTCCGCGCTGCGCGCGGCGGCCGACGGGTACGACGCCGCCGACGACCGGGCGGCCGGCCGGCTCGCCGGGCTGCCCCGATGACCGGGTACGCGCAGCTCTGGCGCGCCGCCCCCGGCAGGTGGGGTGCGGCCGGGGCAGCCTGGCGCGGGCTGGCCGACCCGGTGCGCCGCCGCCGGGCGGCGCTGAACGAGAGCGCCACGACCCTGCGCGCGGGCTGGTCGGGTGGGGCCGCCGGGGCGGCCGACAGGCGGCTCGGCGCGCTCCGGGGCGAGCTGACCGCGCTGCTGCCCGCCCTGATCGAGGCCGACCAGGTGCTGGCCGAGTTCGCCGGCCGGCTCCGGGTGGCGAAGGCCCGGCTGGCGGAGGCGGTGGCGCTCGCCGACCGCACCGGCGTGCTCGTCGACCGCCACGGCCGGGTCAGCGCCGCTCCGCCCAGCGCGCCGACCTGGGCCGGCCCGGAGGCCGGTGTCCTGCCCGGCGCCGGGCTCCGCTCGGGCGCACCGCCGGGCGGCCGGTCCCTGCCCGGCGGACGGACCGGGTCGGGCCCGGCCGCGATGCCGAGCGCGGACGTCGGCGCGGCAGCCGGACCGCTGGCGCTGGACCAGGTGGCCGCCGCAGTGCGGGACGCGCTGGCGCTGGCCGACGCGGCGGACCGGGAGGCGGCGACCCGACTGGACGAGCTGAGCGGGGCGGCCCGCGGCGGCTGGGTCGAACCGCCACCACCGGGCCGTCCACCGGCCGACGCCGACCCGGCGACCGTCCGGGCCTGGTGGGCGGGGCTCACCCCGGCCCAGCGCCGCTGGCTGGTGCGGTACGAGCCGGGCCGGGTCGGGCGGCTCGACGGGGTGCCGGTCGCCGCCCGGGACCAGGCCAACCGGCTGCTGCTCGACGACCGGCGGGAGGCACTGCTCGCCGCGCGGCGAGAGTTGCTGGGCCGGCCGACCCCCGGCCCGGCGGAGCGGGCCGGGCTGCGCCGCCTCGACGCGGGACTGGCCGGCCTCGACGGGCTCGCCGGGCGGCTGGCGACGGCGGAGCCGCCCCGGTCGTACCTGCTGGGGCTGGATCCGACCGGGGACGGGCGGGCGATCGTGGCGCTCGGCAACCCGGACCGCGCCGACCGGGTGCTGACCTACGTGCCGGGGATGACCACCGACCTCGCCGACGCCCCGGCCGAGCTGGGCCGGGCCGGTCGGGTGCTGTCCCGCTGCGCCGGCCTCGCGCCGGGGCGGGAGACGGCGGCGGTGCTCTGGCTGGACTACGACGCGCCGGACTTCCTGCCCGAGGCGGCCCGGTCCAGCCAGGCCGGGGACGCCGGGCCGGCGCTGCACCGCTTCCAGGAGGGGCTGCGCGAGACCCACGAGGGCCCGCCGGCCCGGCAGACGGTGCTGGGGCACAGCTACGGGTCGTTGGTGGTGGGCGCCGCCGCCCGGGACCACGGTCTCGACGCGGACGCCCTGGTCTTCGTGGGCTCGCCGGGAGTCGGGGTGGACCGGGCCGAGGCGCTGCGCCTGCCACCGGAGCGGGTCTGGGCGAGCACCGCGCCGGACGACGTGATCCGGCTGGTCGAGCCGCCCGGGCAGCTCACCGGCCGGGCGGTCCTGGCGGCGTCGCCGCTGGCCACGGGGGTGTCGCTGCTCCGCCCCGACGACCACGAGCTGTGGTTCGGCCACGACCCCAGCGACCCGGGCTTCGGCGGGCGCACCTTCCCCAGCGGCCGGTACGGCCACACGGGCTACTGGGAGGCCGGCAACCCGGCGCTGGACGGGATGGCCCGGATCGTGCTCGGCCGGTGACCGGCTCCGCCCGTGCCGTCGGTCGTCCCGCCGGGCCGGCGGCCTCCGTCGTCCGGGTCGGCCGGACCACGGACGCGGGCGGGCGGGCGGAACGAGCGGACCCCGCCGGCCGTGGTCACGGCGGGCGGGGTCCGGTGGACGCTGGCGTCAGGTCACTCCACGGTGACCGACTTCGCCAGGTTGCGCGGCTGGTCCACGTCGTGTCCCCGGGCCGCGGCGATCTCGGCGGCGAGCACCTGGAGCGGCACGGTGGTGACCAGCGGGGCCAGCAGGGTCGGCGTACGCGGCACGTAGATCAGGTGGTCGGCGTAGCGAACGACCGCCTCGTCGCCCTCCTCCGCGATCACGATGGTCCGGGCGCCCCGGGCGCGGACCTCCTGGATGTTGGAGACGACCTTGTCGTGCAGCATGCCCCGGCCGACCGGCGACGGCACCACGCAGATCACCGGGGTGCCCTTGTCGATCAGCGCGATCGGGCCGTGCTTGAGCTCGCCGGCGGCGAAGCCCTCGGCGTGCATGTACGCCAGCTCCTTGAGCTTGAGCGCGCCCTCCAGGGCCACCGGGTAGCCAACGTGCCGGCCGATGAAGAGCACGGTCGGCTCGGACTTCAGCTCCCGGGCCAGCTCGCGCACCGGCTCGATCCGGTCCAGCAGCTCGCGCAGCTTGCCCGGCATCTCCTGGAGCTGGGCCACCACCGCGCCCACCTCGTCGGCGAACTTGATCCCGCGCACCTGGGCCAGGTGCAGGCCGATCAGGTAGCAGGCGACGAGCTGGGTGAGGAACGCCTTGGTCGAGGCGACGGCGATCTCCGGCCCGCCGTGGGTGTAGAGCACGGCGTCCGACTCGCGGGGGATGGTCGAGCCGTTGGTGTTGCAGATGGCCAGCACCCGCGCCTTCTGGTCCTTGGCGTGGCGCAGCGCCATCAGGGTGTCCATCGTCTCGCCGGACTGCGAGATCACCACGATCAGCGTGGACCGGTCGAGGACCGGGTCGCGGTAGCGGAACTCGCTGGCCAGTTCGACCTCGCACGGGATCCGGGTCCAGTGCTCGATGGCGTACTTGGCGACCAGACCGGAGTGGTACGCCGTGCCGCAGGCCACGATGAAGATCTTGTCGACGTCGCGCAGGTCCTGGTCGCTGAGGCGGACCTCGTCGAGGGCGATCTCACCGGTCTCGGTGAGCCGGCCCAGCAGCGTGTCGGCGATCGCCTGCGGCTGCTCCTCGATCTCCTTGAGCATGAACCAGTCGTAGCCGCCCTTCTCGGCGGCCGAGGAGTCCCAGTCGATGTGGAAGTCCTTGCCGGTGGCGGGCTGACCGGCGAAGTCGGTGATCTCGATGCTGTCGCCGGTGATCAGGACGATCTGGTCCTGGCCCAGCTCGACCGCCTCGCGGGTGTGCTCGATGAACGCGGCCACGTCGCTGGCCAGGTAGTTCTCCCCGTCGCCGCGACCGACGACCAGCGGCGAGTTGCGCCGGGCGCCGACCACCGCGCCGGGGATGCCGGCGTCGACGGCCAGCAGGGTGAAGGCGCCCTCCAGCCGCTGGCAGACGACCCGCATGGCCGAGGCCAGCAGCTGCGGGCTGTCGGCCTCGCCGGCCCCGCGCAGGTCGGCCAGCGCCGCCGACAGCAGGTGGGCGGCGCACTCGGTGTCGGTGTCGCTGGTGAACTGGACGCCGTCGGCCTCCAGCTCGGCCCGGAGCTTGGCGAAGTTCTCGATGATGCCGTTGTGGATCACGGCGACCCGGCCGTCGGGGGCCAGGTGCGGGTGGGCGTTGCGGTCGGTCGGACCGCCGTGGGTGGCCCAGCGGGTGTGCCCGATGCCGGTGGTGCCGTCCCCGATGCCGATCGGGCTGGCGGCGCAGTCGTCGGGGTTGCTGGCGGCGCGCTCGGAGAGCACCTTCTCCAGGTTGGCCAGCTTGCCGGCCTTCTTCTCGGTCAGCAGTTCGTCATCGCAGACGATCGCCACGCCGGCCGAGTCGTAGCCGCGGTACTCCAGCCGCCGCAGTCCGTCGAGCACGATGCCGAGCGCCGGGCGCGAGCCGGCGTAACCCACGATTCCACACATGGTCCGCAGCCTAACCCAGTTTCGCTCATCGCGCGTGCGCGGAAGTCGGGTAAACAATCACTGAATCTGAGCGATCGGCTGGTAACGGGCGTCCTGCGGACAACCCTGCCCCGCCGTCCGTCCGGGCCACGGGGGCCGACGGGGTTGCGGGCCCGCCCCCGGTACGACAGTCTCTCGGCGGATCCGGCACGTCCCTCGGGCGGCCCGTTCGTCCCGTTCCCCCTCGCCCGTTCCGGAGCAGCCATGTCCGACCCGTCCTCGCCCGAGCCGTCGCCGCCCGCACCGCAGGCCTCCGAGCCGTCGCCCGCCCCGGTCGAGCCGTCGACCCCGACGGCCGGCTCCGCCCCGGCAGACCCGAGCGCCCCACCCGCCCCCTCGCCGACCACCTGGACGCCGCCCGACCCGCTGGCCGCGCCGCAGCCCTGGACGGCGCCGGACCCGTGGGCGGCACCCTCGACCACCCCCGCGACGCCGCCGGCTCTCCCCGCCGACCCGGCCACATCTCAGGGCGCGTCAGCGCCCGACGGCTCCGCCGCCTGGGGCGTCGGCGTCCGGCCGCCGGCCCCGCCGGCCGCACCCCGGCCCGCGACGCCCGCCGGGCCGCACGCCGCACCCGCCGGGCCCTTCGCCGCAGCCGCCGGCGGGCCGGGCAGCGCGCCCGGCGGCCCGGCCGGACCGGGTACGCCGCCCGCCGGCTGGCCCCCGGCCGGCTACCCGTCGCCCTACCCGCCGTCCGGCTACCCGCCGCCCTACGCGTACCCCGGGTACCGGCCCCCACCCGACCCGGCCGAGGGACGTCGGGTCGTGGGCATCGTCATCGCCGTCCTCGCGGTGCTCGTCCTCGGCGTGTGCGGATGCCTGGGCGTGGGCACCATGCTGGTCGGGTCGTACGCGCCGGGGCCGGCCGCCGACGAGCCGTACTACGACGACCCGGATCCGTACTACGACGGCGACTACGACGAGGAGAGTCCGTTCCCCACCTGGACGCCGCCCACCCCCAGCGAGCCCGCGACGGCAGCCGCCACGCCCTCGACCGGTCGCGGCCGGATCGTCGTGTCCTACGAGGTGACCGGGAAGGGGCGCGGCGACATCCAGTACTACGACGCCAACGGCGAGTTCATCCGCCTCGAGGCCGTGCCGCTGCCCTGGCGTCAGAAGATCCGCACCGACGACCCGAACCGGGTGCTGGTGATGGCCAGCAGCACCGACGACGAGGGGAGCGTCGCCTGCTCGACCAGGGTCGGCGACCGTGCGCCGGTGACCGACGCGGGGTTGCCGGGATACCAGGTGACCTGCGGGAACAGGTGATGCCGGCGGTGCGCCCGTAGGCTGGCCGGCGTGACGACGCCAGATGTCGACCCGCTCGTGGCCCGGATGCGTCCGTTCGGCACCACGATCTTCGCCGAGATGTCCGCGCTGGCCGTCCGGACCGGCGCGGTCAACCTCGGGCAGGGCTTCCCGGACAGCGACGGCCCGCCGGAGATGCTGGCCGCGGCGGCCGAGGCGCTGCGCGGCGGGCAGAACCAGTACCCGCCGGGCCCGGGCATCCCCGCGCTGCGCCGGGCCGTCGCCGACCACCAGCGCCGTTTCCACGGACTGGAGTACGACCCGGACGGCGAGATCGTGGTCACCGCCGGTGCCACCGAGGCGATCGCCGCCAGCATCCTCGCCCTCTGCGAGCCCGGCGACGAGGTGGTCTGCTTCGAGCCGTACTACGACTCGTACGCGGCCTCCATCGCGCTGGCCGGCGCGGTCCGGCGGCCGGTGACCCTGCGTCCCGGCGACGACGGGCGGTACGCCTTCGACCCGGCGGCGCTGCGCGCCGCGTTCGGCCCGCGGACCCGGCTGGTCCTGCTCAACTCCCCGCACAACCCGACCGGGAAGGTCTTCACCCCCGACGAGCTGGCCCTGGTCGCCGAGCTCTGTCAGGAGCACGACGCGTACGCGGTCACCGACGAGGTGTACGAGCACCTGGTCTTCCCCGACGCCGCCGCGCCGCACGTGCCCCTGGCCACCCTGCCCGGGATGCAGGAGCGGACGCTACGCATCTCGTCGGCGGGCAAGACCTTCTCCTGCACCGGCTGGAAGGTCGGCTGGGCGAGCGGCCCGGCCCCCCTGGTCTCGGCGGTGCTGCGGGTCAAGCAGTTCCTGACCTTCGTCAACGCGGCGCCGCTGCAACCGGCGGTCGCCGTGGCGCTGGCCCTGCCGGACGCCTACTTCACCGACTTCCAGGAGGGCATGCGCCGGCGCCGGGACCAGCTCGTCGCCGGGCTGACCGACGCGGGCTTCGACGCGCTGACCCCGGAGGGGACGTACTTCGTCACCGCCGACGTGACCGCGCTGGGCGGGCGCGACGGGGTGGAGTTCTGCCGGTCGCTGCCCGAGCGGTGCGGCGTGGTCGCGGTGCCCATCCAGGTCTTCTACGACGACCCCGAGGCGGGCCGGAGGCTGGTCCGGTTCGCCTTCTGCAAGCGCCCCGACGTGCTCACCGAGGCGGTCACCCGCCTGCGCCGACTGAAGGAGGCACGATGACCGACGGGTACGCCGAACGGGTCCGCCGGCTCAGCGCGCTGCGCGGCTGCGACACCGTGCTCTCCGGGGCCCGGCCGCCCTCGGTCGTCGAGCAGCTCGACACCATCCGCGCCGCCGCCTCCGACGAGCTGCTGCCGGACTTCTACGGCGAGGGCGGCGCGGTCGAGGCGCTGGAGCGCCGGGTGGCGGACCTGCTCGGTACCGAGGCGGCCGCCTTCTTCCCGAGCGGCACCATGGCCCAGCAGGTCGCCATGCGCTACGGCGCCGAGCTGACCGGGCGCAGCGCGGTCGGCCTGCACCCGCTGAGCCACCCGCTGAGGTACGAACGGGACGCGTACGCGGTGCTCGGCGGGCTGCGGGCGGTGCTCACCACGGCGGCCCCACGCAACCCGACCGCCGAGGAGGTCGCCGCGCTCGACGAGCCGGTCGGCAGCCTGCTGCTCGAACTGCCGCTGCGCGACGCCGGTTTCGTGCTGCCGACCTGGGACGAGCTGGTGGCGGTGGTCGGGGCGGCCCGGGACCGGGGCGCCCGGGTACACCTCGACGGTGCCCGGATCTGGGAGTCCACCGTCCACCTCGGTCGGTCCCTGGCCGAGATCGCGGCCCTCGCCGACAGCGTCTACGTCTCGTTCTACAAGTCCCTCGGCGGCCACGCCGGCGCCGCGCTGGCCGGCCCGGCCGACCTGGTCCGCTACGCGCGGGCCTGGCGGCACCGGTACGGCGGCACCGTCTTCCAGCAGTGGCCGGCGGCGCTGGCCGCCCTCGCCGGCCTGGACCGCGAGCTGCCGCGGCTGGCCGGCTACGTCGGGCACGCGAAGGTGGTGGCCGCGGCGCTGGCCGGCCTGCCCGGCGCGCGGGTGTACCCGGCGCCGCCGCACACCCACCAGTTCCGGCTGTGGCTGCCGCATCCGGCGGGTGCGCTGAACGACGCCAACCTCGCCCTCGCCGAGGAGGAGAAGGCGTGGTTCGTCGGCGGCTGGCGGGACACCGAGGGGCCGGGGCTGGCGATGGCCGAGGTCACGGTGGCCGGGCCGGCGACCGAGCTGGACGCCGACCAGGTGGTCGAGCTGGGCGGGCGGTTCCTCCGCCGGCTCCGCACCGCCTGACGGCCGGCGGCCGCCGGCGCCTCACCGGCGCCGGCCGCGCCGGGGAAGGTGGAGCGCGCAACTCAGCCGGCCGTGCACATCCGGCCCCAGCACCTGCATCTCGGCTCCGTCCATTATCCCGTTGTTCATTTCCGTTGGCCCCGCCGAAGTGTGTGCGCGGTCCACCGCGGCACACCCGGCGCATCGATCGGCGAACAACATCGACTGACCCGACACTCGCGCCGCTCACCAGCGCAGATCCACTGCGGGCGAGAATTCCCCCGGGACACAAATGGCCATTTCCCGTTACGAGCGGCTGACGTCAATACCCTGTCACATGTTCACACCCGCATCCAATGACGGCGGGTGATAGGCTGACCCGAGCCCGATTGCAATCAATTCGGCATGGGGGAGAAGATGCGCTACACACGGCTCGGCGGCGACGGTCCGCAAATACGAGCCATCGGCCTCGGCTGCATGGGGATGTCCTGGGGATACGACGAGGACGGGCGCGACGACGACCATTCCGTCGGGGTCATCCACCGGGCGATCGAGCTGGGCTGCAACCTTCTCGACACGGCGGACCTGTACGGCCCGTTCACCAACGAACGCCTCGTCGGCCGGGCGCTGCGCGGGCGCCGTGACCAGGTCGTGCTGGCGACCAAGGGCGGCCTGCTGGCCGACGGCAGCCGGGCGGTGCACCGTAACGGACGCCCCGAACACCTGCGGGCGGCGTGCGAGGCGAGCCTGCTCAGGCTGGGGGTGGACCATGTCGACCTCTACCAGCTGCACCGCGTCGACCCGGCCGTTCCGATCGAGGAGAGCTGGGGGACGCTGTCCGAGCTGGTGACCGAGGGCAAGGCCCGGATGATCGGGTTGTCCGAGGTGTCGGTCGACGAGATCCGGCGGGCCGAGGAGATCCACCCGGTCGCGAGCGTCCAGTCCGAGCTGTCCCTGTGGACGCGTGAGCCGCTGGATTCGGTCCTGCCGTACTGCACCGAGAAACAGATCACCTTTTTGCCGTTCGCGCCACTCGGCCGCGGTTTCCTCACCGGCCGTTTCGCCGGCACCGCCGACCTGCCGGTCCGGGACGGCCGGCGCAACCTGCCACGTTTCCAACCGGATACAATTTCCGCAAATCAAGAAATCGCCCGGCGGATTGTTCGTATCAGTTCCGAAATGGGTTCGACACCTGCGCAGGTGGCGCTCGCCTGGCTACTGGCGCTCGCCGACAACGTGGTTCCCATTCCGGGCACGAAGACGCTCAGTCATGTGGAAGACAACATGGCCGCGGATTCGATCACGCTGACCGCGGACGCGCGTTCGGCACTCGACGCCCTCCCCGAGCCCATGGGCACCAGGTACTGAGCCGGCACATTCCGCGACGCAATTCGACGACGGTTGTCGCCCCACATCATCGGGGCGGCAACCGTCGCGTCATGGAGGACGTCACCTCACCGACGGCGAGGACCCCGCCGACACCTTCGAGCGGGCCACCCGGCTGCGCCTCTGAACGGCGCCGGGCCCGGCCGCGAGCCCTGGGCGCGCGGCCGGGCCTACTCGTCAGGCGGTCGGGCTGGCGGCGCGTACGTGCTCGGCGATCCGCTCGGCGACGCTCCGGGCGGTCGCCTCGGTGGCGGCCTCCACCATCACCCGCACCAGCGGCTCGGTGCCGGACGGGCGCAGCAGCACCCGGCCGGTCTCGCCCAACTCGGCCTCGGCGCGCTCCACCTGGGCCCGTACCTCGGGGGCGCTGGCGCCGACGGTGCGGTCACCGACCGGCACGTTGATCAGCACCTGCGGCAGCTTGGTGACCACCGAGGCCAGCTCGGCCAGCGACTTGCCGGTGGCGGCGAGCCGCGACATCAGGTGCAGCCCGGTGAGCACGCCGTCGCCGGTGGTGGCGTACGCCGGCATGACGATGTGACCGCTCTGCTCGCCGCCGAGGGCCAGGCCGGAGGCGCGCAGCTCCTCCAGGACGTACCGGTCGCCGACCTTGGTCTCGATCAGCCGGATGCCCTCCGCGGACATCGCCAGGCGCAGGCCGAGGTTGCTCATCACGGTCGCGACCAGGGTGTCCTGGGCGAGCGTGCCGGCCTCCCGCATGGCGAGGGCGAGGATCGCCATCACCTGGTCGCCATCTACCTCGTCACCGTCGGCGGTCACCGCGACGCACCGGTCGGCGTCGCCGTCGTGTGCGATGCCCAGGTGGGCGCCGTGCTCGACGACGGCGGCGCGCAGCCCGTCGATGTGGTTGGAACCGCAGTCGTCGTTGATGTTGAGCCCGTCCGGCTCGGCGTGGATGGCGATCACCTCGGCGCCCGCCTCCCGGTACGCCACCGGGGCCACCTCGGCGGCGGCGCCGTTGGCGCAGTCCACCACCACCTTGATCCCGTCCAGCCGGTGCGGCACCGTGCCGACCAGGTGCTGCACGTAGTGGTCGGCGCCGTCGAGCAGGTCGTGCACCCGGCCGACGCCGGCGCCGATCGGCCGGTCCCAGGCGGTGGTGGCGTTCGCCTCGACGGCCGCCTCGATCCGCATCTCGATCTCGTCCGGCAGCTTGTGCCCGCCGGCGGCGAAGAGCTTGATCCCGTTGTCCGGCATCGGGTTGTGCGAGGCGGAGAGCATCACGCCGAGGTCGGCCTTGGCCTCGGCGGTGAGGAAGGCGACCGCCGGGGTCGGCAGCACGCCGACCCGGACCACGTTGGCCCCGGCGCTGGTGAGCCCGGCGACCACGGCCGCCTCCAGCATCTCGCCGCTGGCCCGGGTGTCCCGGCCGACCACGGCGAGCGGGGGATGCGTCTTGTCCGACTCGGCCAGCGTATGCGCGGCGGCCACCGCCACCGCCAACGCCAACTCGGGGGTGAGATCCGCGTTCGCCCGCCCGCGTACGCCGTCCGTGCCGAACAACCGGCCCATACCCGCCAACCTCCGATGAAAGGGTCCCAGGGGAAACGGCGAACGGCCGGGCCACCTCCCGTGTGGGGAGGCGATCCCGGCCGTCCGTCAGAAGTACAACGTGTCGCTGATGATCAGCGCTTCGAGTACTGAGGAGCCTTACGGGCCTTCTTGAGGCCGTACTTCTTGCTCTCCTTGACCCGGGCGTCCCGGGTCAGGAAGCCGGCCTTCTTCAGGGCCGGGCGGTCGTCCGGCTCGTTGACGATCAGCGCCCGGGCGATGGCCAGCCGCAGCGCACCGGCCTGGCCGGTGGTGCCGCCGCCACGCAGGTTGGCGATGACGTCGAACGCCTCGGGCTTCTCGGCGGTGACCAGCGGGTCCTTGATGAGCTGCTGGTGCACCTTGCTCGGGAAGTAGGCCTCGAGGTCCCGGCCGTTGCAGGTGATCTTGCCGCTGCCGGGGACGATGCGCACCCGGACGATGGCCTCCTTGCGCCGACCCACGGTCTGGATGGGGCGGTCACCACGAGGCGCGCGGGCGACGGGCGCCGGCGCCTCGGTGGCCTCGGGGGCGACCTCGGTCTCGGTGATGTCGGTCATGCTGCTTCCTTCGCCCGCGCTCACTGCGCGATCTGCTTGATCTCGAACGGCACCGGCTGCTGCGCGCCGTGCGGGTGCTCGGCACCGGCGTAGACCTTCAGCTTCTTGATGAGCTGACGGCCGAGCTTGTTGTGCGGGAGCATGCCCTTCACGGCCAGCTCGATGGCCCGCTCGGGACGCTTGGTCAGCAGCTCGTCGTAGCCGACCTGCTTCAGACCACCCGGGTAACCGGAGTGGCGGTAGGCAATCTTGGTCTGACGCTTGTTGCCGGTCAGCGCAACCTTGCCCGCGTTCACGATGACGACGAAGTCGCCCGTGTCGACGTGCGGCGCGAAAGTCGGCTTGTGCTTGCCGCGCAGCAGCGTGGCGGCGTGGGTGGCCAGGCGGCCCAGCACGACATCAGAGGCGTCGATAACGTGCCACTGACGCTCGATCTCACCCGGCTTCGGGCTGTACGTACGCACAGGTCTACCTTGTCTCGTCGTCGGTCTGGGGTCGCGCGCCGAGGTGACCAGGCGCGCACGAACGACCAAGCGTACCTGATGCGGCACGCCTCTGGATGTCGTACAACAGCAGGCAACGATACCCGGCGCCCCGTCAGCAGGTCAAAACGGGGGGTCACCCAGCGTGGCTTGCGACGTGACGATGGTACAGGTCACACCCCGGCCAGCCGGCGCGGGCCCGGGCGCAGGTACACCGCCCAGGTCAGGGCGAAGCAGAGCGCGTACCAGCCGATGAAGGCCAGGTACGCCGCGTCGGCGTTGCCGGAGGTCAGGAACGACTGCCGGAAGGCGATGTTGACCAGCACCCCACCGGACGCGCCGACCGCCCCGGCGATGCCGATCAGCGACCCGGAGAGCCGGCGGGCCCGCCGCTCGGCCGCCTCGGGGTCGCCGGTCAGCTCCCCCTCGGCCGCCGCCTTGGCGCGGAAGATCGCCGGGATCATCTTGTACGTCGACCCGTTGCCGATCCCGGAGAAGACGAAGAGCGCCAGGAACCCGGTCAGGTAGAGCGGGAACGACTGCTCCCGGGCCGCGTACAGCACCAGCCCGGCGCCCAGGGCCATGGCCACGAAGTTCCAGAAGGTGACCCGGGCGCCGCCGAGCCGGTCGGCCAACTGGCCGCCGAGCGGCCGGATCAGCGACCCGACCAGCGGGCCGAGGAAGGTCAGCCAGGCGGCGTCGACCGGCGTCGGGAAGCGCTCGGCGAACTGAAGCTGGAGCACCTGCCCGAAGGCGAAGCCGAAGCCGATGAAGGAGCCGAAGGTGCCGATGTAGAGCAGCGACATCACCCAGGTGTGCGGTTGGCGGGCCGCCTCGCGCAGCGCGCCCGGCTCGTTGTGGGCGTTGGGGAGGTTGTCCAGCCAGCGCGCCGAGGCCAGCGCGGCCAGCACGATCAGCGGCAGGTAGACCGCCGGCACCAGCCGGGGGTACGCCGCCCCCGCGGTGGCCAGCACGGCGAGCCCGACCAGCTGCACCGCCGGTACGCCGACGTTGCCCCCGCCGGCGTTGAGCCCCAGCGCGCGGCCCTTGAGCCGGTCCGGGAAGAAGAGGTTGATGTTCGCCATCGAGGAGGCGAAGTTGCCGCCGCCGACCCCGGTGAGGCAGGCCAGCACCATCAGCGTGGTGTACGACACTCCCGGTTCCAGCAGCACCGTCATCGGCACCGCCGGCACCAGCAGCAACAGGGCGCTGACGATGGTCCAGTTCCGGCCGCCGAAGCGGGCCACCGCCAGCGTGTAGGGCAGCCGCAGCACCGCGCCCAGCGCGGCCGGCACGGCGGTGAGCAGGAACTTCCCCGCCGGGTCGATGCCGTACGCGGGACCGAGGAAGAGCACGGTGACCGACCAGAGGCTCCACACGGAGAAGCCGATGTGCTCGGCGAAGATCGACACCCAGAGGTTCCGGCGGGCGATCGGCGCCCCGGTCGTACCCCAGAACGTCGGGTCCTCGGGGCGCCAGTCGTCGATCCGGTGCCGGCGCCCGGCGGCGGCCGTGGGGTCGGCGGGGGCTGATGTCGTGGGGGCGAGCGTGCTCACGGCGGCTCCTCCTGGTCGATGTGACGCTCAGGAGACTAGGAACGGCCGGTTACCCGACGGTGCCTGTCGCGGGTCGTTCCGGAAACGGAGATCGCACGTCGGCCGCAGGGCGGTGGTGAGGCGGTCAGAGCTGCTGGAGGATGCGCAACGCCCGCCCCACCCGCTGCATGGTCTCGGTGTCGGCGACGTCGACGCACTCGGTGAACCACTTCTTCATCGGCGAGGAGAGCCGGTCGGGCATCACCACGTACCCGCCCATCGGCACGGCGAGCGGGGAGTCCCGCAGCAGTGCCGTCTCGACCACCTCGGCCACCATCACGATCGGCACGTCGGTGGAGTTGTAGACGTCGGTGCTGATCACCAGCCCGAGCCGTTCCCGGGCGCCCTCGATCCGCCAGATCTCGCCCCTACGCAGCACGCGGACGTCCGCCGAAGAGCGCGTCGTCGACCATGCCGACCTCCCGGGCGTCGGCGAGCGCGGCGGTCTCCAGGTCGAGCCCCGCCCGGCCGACCGCGGCGGCGTGCGCGGTGAAGACCTCGCGCAGTGCCTTCTCCCGGGCCGCCTGGTCCATCCACGCGGAGAGCGACAGCCCCTCGCGCTTGGCGAACCGGCGTGCCTCCTCGATCGTCTCGTCGGAGAACGACAGCGTCACCTTGGCAGTCATGCCGCTGAGACTACCCGCTGGTATGACCAGCAGTCATCCCGCTTCGCGCCGGCCGACCAACGACCCAAAACGCCCTCGTCCGGGGTCGGGCCACGCGGCGTGTCGCGTTTCCGTGTTGCATGGGTCCCGCTTTGCGGCGTGTGGCGGTTTCCGGCAGCCCGGACACCGCGACACGCCGCAAACGGTGTCGCAGCACGGCGGCGCGCGGCGGGTGGCCCCGGCGATCCGTCCAGCGGCGCGGCGGGTCAGGTGGGCGGGCGGGTGCCGCCGAAGACAGCGAAGCGCCACGCCTTGAAGAAGCAGTCCACGTCGACCAGCCCGGCCTCGGCGAGCCACCGGCACTGCACGTCCACCGGCGCCGGCCGGTCGTGCCGCATCCGCTCCCGGGCGGCGGCCAGCTCCGCCTCGTCGGACCCGAGCGCGGTGGCCTGGGCGATCCAGACCTCGTCGTAGCGGCGGTCCAGCCCGGGGGTCGGGCCGGCCACCTGCTCGGCGTTGACGAACACCCCGCCGGGCGTCAGCGCCGCGGCGGCGCGCCGGTAGAGGGCGCGCTTGCCGTCGTCGTCGAGGTGGTGGACGGCCAGGGCGGAGACCACCGCGTCGTACCGGCCGGCGGGGAGCGGATCGGCCAGGTCGGCGACCACCGTCCGGTGCGACACGCCCCGGGTGGCCAGCGCGTCGGCGGCCACCGCGAGCATCCGCGGGGCGCCGTCGAGCAGGGTCACCCGGACCCCGGGCAGCGCCGCGGTGAGCAGCAGCGAGAGCAGGCCGGTGCCCGCGCCCAGGTCCAGCACCTCGGGGGTACGCCCCGCGGCCAGCGCGGCCCGCAGCGGCACGGCCGCCACCTCCACCGCAGTGCCGTAGAAGTCGTCGAAGCGCGGCACCAGGCGCCGTCTGGCCTGGTCGTAGCCGCCGGCGACCGCGTCGAACGCCGCCGTCACGCTCATCGTCGCCTCCCATATGTCAGGACGGTTGTCCCAAATCATAGACCCACCGACCGGCCGGCTGCCCCGGGGCGGTGTGAGGCGCTCTTGACAGGACCGAAACAGACGGGACCCGGACCGGAAACCGCCCCCCGGCACGCTTCACTGGCATGACAGACCGTGCCCGCTCCGCGACCCGATCGGGGGGCGACCCCCGGCAGGCGGAGACGCACTGCCCGTACTGCGCCCTGCAGTGCGGGATGGTCCTGCGCGAGACCGGCGACCGGGTGGAGGTGCTCCCCCGCCAGTTCCCCACCAACCGGGGCGGGCTGTGCCAGAAGGGCTGGACCGCCGCCGAGCTGCTGGACCACCCGGACCGGCTGACCACCCCGCTGGTGCGCGACCCGGCCACCGGCGAGCTGCGCCCGGCGACCTGGGCCGCCGCGCTCGACCGGATCGCCGCCGGCATCCGCGCCGTCCAGACCGGATACGGCCGGGACGCGGTCGCGGTCTTCGGCGGCGGCGGGCTCACCAACGAGAAGGCGTACGCGCTCGGCAAGTTCGCCCGGGTGGCGCTGCGTACCCGGCACATCGACTACAACGGCCGGTGGTGCATGTCCTCGGCCGCCGCGGCCGGGATCCGCGCCTTCGGCGTCGACCGGGGGCTGCCCTTCCCGCTGGCCGACCTCGGCCGCGCGGAGACCCTGCTGCTGGTCGGCGCCAACCCGGCGGAGACCATGCCGCCGCTGATGCGCCACCTCGCCGACCAGCGGGAACGCGGCGGACGCCTGATCGTCATCGACCCCCGGGTCACCGCCACCGCCCGGCAGGCCGACCTGCACCTGCAACCGCTGCCCGGCACCGACCTGGCGGTGGCCAACGCGCTGCTGCACATCGCGCTCACCGAGGGCCTCATCGACAAGGACTACGTCGCCGCCCGGACCACCGGCTTCGACGAGGTACGCCGTACCGTGGCCGGCTACTGGCCGGCGGAGGTGGAACGGCTCTCCGGAGTGCCGATGGCCGACCTGGAGGCGACCGCCCGCGCGCTGGGCACCGCACGCAGCGCGATCATCCTCACCGCCCGGGGCGCGGAACAGCACGCCAAGGGCGTCGACACCGTCAGCGCCTTCGTCAACCTGGCGCTCGCCCTCGGCCTGCCCGGCCGCCCCGGCTCCGGCTACGGCTGCCTGACCGGCCAGGGCAACGGCCAGGGCGGGCGGGAGCACGGGCAGAAGGCCGACCAGCTGCCCGGGTACCGGAAGATTGACGACCCGGCGGCCCGGGAGCACGTGGCGCAGGTCTGGGGTGTCGACCCCGACGACCTGCCCGGGCCGGGCGTGCCGGCATACCAGCTGCTGGAGTCGCTCGGCACCCCGGGCGGCCCCCGGGCGATGCTGGTCTTCGGCTCCAACCCGGTGGTCTCCGCACCCCGGGCCGCCCTGATCGAATCCCGGCTGCGCGGGCTCGACCTGCTGGTGGTGGCCGACTTCCTGCTCTCCGAGACGGCCGCCCTCGCCGACGTGGTGCTGCCCGTCGCGCAGTGGGCCGAGGAGGAGGGCACGATGACCAACCTGGAGGGTCGGGTGCTGCGCCGCCACGCGCTGCGCCAACCCCCACCCGGGGTCCGGACCGACCTGGCAGTCCTCACCGAGCTGGCCGCCCGGCTCGACGCCCCGGCGTCCTTCCCGGCCGACCCGGCCGAGGTCTTCGCCGAGCTGCGCCGGGCCTCGGCCGGCGGCGTCGCCGACTACGCCGGGGTGAGCTGGGAACGGATCGACGCCGACGAGGGGGTCTTCTGGCCCTGCCCGGACCCCGACGGGCCGGACACGCCCCGGCTCTTCGCCGACTCCTTCGCCACCCCGGACGGCCGGGCCCGGTTCCAGCCGGTGACCCACCGGCCCGCCGCCGAGCCGGTCTGCGTCGACTATCCACTGCACTTCACCACCGGTCGGGTGCTCGCCCAGTACCAGTCCGGCACCCAGACCCGGCGGGTCGCCGCACTGCGCCGGGCCGCCCCCGGCGGCTTCGTCGAGCTGCACCCGGACCTGGCCGCCCGGCTCGGCGTGACCGAGGGCGACGAGGTACGGGTCGCCTCCCGTCGGGGCGAGCTGCAGGCCCCGGCCCGGCTCACCCCGACGATCCGGCCGGACACCGTCTTCGCGCCGTTCCACTGGGGCGGCGCGGCCCGGGCAAACTCCGTGACCAGTGACGCGACGGACCCGGTCTCCGGGATGCCCGAATTCAAGATCTGCGCCGTACGGGTGGAGAAGGCATGAACGTAGTCATCGTGGGATACGGCATGGCCGGGTCCCGGCTCGCCGCCGAACTGCACGCCCGGGACGGGGACCTGAAGGTCGTCGTGCTCGGGGCGGAGCCGCACCGGGCGTACAACCGGATCATGCTCTCCACCCTGCTGGCGGGGAAGGTCGCCGAGCCGGACGTGGAACTGGCCGAGGTGGCCGGGCAGGGCGTCGACGTGCGTACCGGCGTGCAGGTGACCGCGATCGACCGGGACGCCCGCGTGGTCCACACCGACGACGGCGACCGGATCCCCTACGACCACCTGGTGCTCGCCACCGGCAGCCGGGCCATCGTGCCGCCGCTGCCCGGCCTGGACCCGGCCGACCTGCCGGAGCGGGTGGTCCCGTTCCGCACGCTGGACGACTGCCGGCGGATCCTCGCCGCCGCCGAGGGCGCCCGCAGCGCCCTGGTGCTCGGCGGCGGGCTGCTCGGGCTGGAGGCGGCGCGCGGGCTCGCCGCCCGGGGGCTCGACGTCGGCGTGGTGCACCCGGTGCCGTACCTGATGGAACGCCAACTCGACCCGACCGGCGCGGCCGTGCTGGCCGGCACCCTCGCCGGCCTCGGGGTGACCACCCACCTGGCCGTCGCGGCCACCCGGGTGGCGGCGGACGCCGACGGGGTGCGCCTCGACCTGGCCGACGGCCGGTCGCTCTCCGCCGACCTGCTGGTGATCTCCTGCGGGGTACGCCCCGACACCGCGCTGGCCGCCGCGGCCGGGCTGAGCGTGGACCGGGGCGTGGTGGTCGACGACCAGCTCCGCACCGGCGACCCCCGGATCTCGGCGATCGGCGACTGCGCCCAGCACGACGGCGCGCTGACCGGGCTGGTCGCGCCGGCCTGGGCGCAGGCCCGGGTGCTGGCCCAGGCGCTCACCGGCGAGGACCCGGCCGCCCGCTACCGGCCCCGGCCGGTGGTGACCCGGCTCAAGGCGGCCGGCATCGACCTCGCCGCCATGGGCGACCCCGCCGACGGCCCGGGCGAGGAGCTGACCTTCGCCGACCCGGCCCGGGGCACCTACGCCCGGCTGCGCATCCACGAGGAGCGGCTGACCGCCGCGATCCTGCTCGGGGACAACCCGTCGGTCGGCACGGTGGTGCAGCTCTTCGACCGGGGCGCGCCGGTGCCGGCCGACCGGCGGGCGCTGCTGCTGGGCCGCGCGCTGGGCGGGACCGCGGCGGCGCCGGCGGAGTCCCCGGCGCTGATGCCGGACGCGGCCACCGTCTGCCAGTGCAACGACGTGCGCAAGGGCGCGCTGGTCGCCTGCTGGCGGGCGGGGGCCCGGACGGTGGACGAGGTGGTGGCGACCACCCGGGCGGCCACCGGCTGCGGCGGCTGCCGGGACGCGGTCGCCGGCATCGTCGACTGGCTGTCCGAGGCGGACTCGGTGGGGGCGACCCGATGACCGGGCGGAATGCGATCGACGGAATTGACGCGACGGACCCCGAGGAGGTGACGCGATGACCGGCGGACGATTGGTCGTCGTCGGCAACGGCATGGTCGGACAACGGTTCGTCGAGGCGCTGCGCGCCCGCGACCACGACCGGCGGTGGCGGGTGACGGTGCTCGCCGAGGAACACCGGGCGGCGTACGACCGGGTGCGGCTCTCGGCGTTCTTCGACGGGGTGAGTGCCGACGAGCTGAACCTGCACACCCCCGACGACGGGGTCGACCTGCGCCTCGGCGAGGCCGTCACCGGCGTCGACCGGGAACGGCGGGTGGTGACCACCGCGGCCGGCGAGCACCCGTACGACGCGCTGGTACTGGCCACCGGGTCGTACCCGTTCGTGCCGCCGGTGGACGGCGCGGCGCTGCCCGGGGTCTTCGTCTACCGCACCCTGGACGACCTGGAGGCGATCCGGGCGCACGCCCGGGGTCGGCGTACCGGCGCGGTGATCGGCGGCGGCCTGCTCGGCCTGGAGGCGGCCAACGCCCTGCGCCTGCTCGGCCTGGCCACCCACGTGGTCGAGTTCGCGCCCCGGCTGATGCCGGTGCAGGTCGACGAGGCGGGTGGCGCGATGCTGCGCCGGTACGTCGAGGAGCTGGGGGTCTCCACCCACCTCGGGGTGGCCACCACCGCGCTGCGCCCCGGCCCGGACGGCGTCGTGGCCGGGCTGGAGCTCTCCGACGGCAGCACGGTCGACGCGGAACTGGTGGTGGTGGCCGCCGGCATCCGCCCCCGCGACGAGCTGGCCCGGGCCGCCGGGCTGGCGCTGGGCCCGCGCGGCGGGGTGCTGGTCGACGCGACCTGCCGCAGCGACGACGAGCGGATCTGGGCGGTGGGCGAGTGCGCGGCCGTCGACGGCACCTGCCACGGCCTGGTCGCCCCCGGGTACGCGATGGCCGAGGTCGTCGCCGACCGGCTGCTCGGCGGGTCGGCGACCTTCCCCGGGGCGGACACCGCCACCAAACTCAAGCTGCTCGGCGTGGACGTGGCCTCGTTCGGCGACGCGCACGGCACGACGCCGGGTTGCCTGGACGTGACCTTCACCGACCCGGCCACCCGGTCGTACGCGAAGCTGGTCCTCTCCGACGACGCGCAGACGCTGCTGGGCGGCGTGCTGGTCGGGGACGCGAACGCCTACCCCACGCTGCGGGCCAGCGTCGGCGGGCCGCTGCCCGCTCCCCCGCTGGCGCTGCTGGCCCCGGCCGGCGGGGCGGGCGCCGGGGCCGGGGCGCTGCCCGGCGCGGCGCAGGTCTGCTCCTGCAACGCGGTGACCCGCGACGACATCGACACCGCGATCGCCGGCGGCGCGACGGACGTGCCGGCGCTGAAGGCGTGCACCCGGGCCGGCACCAGCTGCGGATCGTGCGTGCCGATGCTCAAGCAGTTGCTCGACGCGGCCGGGGTGAAGCAGTCCACCGCGCTCTGCGAGCACTTCGACGCCAGCCGGCAGGAACTCTTCGACATCGTCCGGGTGCGCGGCATCCGCACCTTCTCCGGGCTCATCGCCGAGCACGGGCGGGGACGCGGCTGCGACATCTGCAAGCCGGTGGTGGCCTCGATCCTGGCCTCGCTCGGCACCGGGCACGTGCTCGACGGCGAGCAGGCGTCGTTGCAGGACACCAACGACCACTTCCTGGCCAACCTGCAACGCGACGGCAGCTACTCGGTGGTGCCCCGGATCCCCGGCGGGGAGATCACCCCGGAGAAGCTGATCGTGATCGGTGAGGTGGCCCGCGACTTCCGGCTCTACACCAAGATCACCGGCGGGCAGCGGATCGACCTGTTCGGCGCCCGGGTCGAGCAACTGCCGCAGATCTGGCGGCGGCTGGTCGACGCGGGCTTCGAGTCCGGCCACGCGTACGGCAAGGCGCTGCGGACGGTGAAGTCCTGCGTCGGCGAGACCTGGTGCCGGTACGGAGTGCAGGACTCGGTCGGCCTGGCCATCGCGCTGGAGCTGCGCTACCGGGGCCTGCGCGCCCCCCACAAGATCAAGTCGGCGGTCTCCGGCTGCGCCCGGGAGTGCGCCGAGGCCCGCAGCAAGGACTTCGGCATCATCGCCACCGACACCGGCTGGAACCTCTACGTCGGCGGCAACGGGGGCTTCCGGCCCCGGCACGCCGACCTCTTCGCCACTGATTTATCCACAGAAGCACTGATCCAGCTGATCGATAGATTTCTAATGTATTACATCCGCACCGCCGACCGGCTGCAACGCACCGCCGCCTGGATCGAGGCGATGGACGGCGGCCTCGACCACCTGCGCTCGGTGATCGTGGACGACTCGCTCGGGCTCTGCGCCGACCTCGACGCGGCGATGGCCCGGCACGTGGCGGCCTACTCCGACGAGTGGCGCGACGTCCTCGACGACCCGGAGCGGCTGCGCCGCTTCACCTCCTTCGTCAACGCCCCGGACGTGCCCGACCCGTCGATCAGCTTCGCCGTCGAGCGCGGGCAACCGGTGCCCGCCCGCGGCGCACCAGCCACCCCGGCGACCGACCGCCGCCGCCAGCCGGTCGCCCTCGGCCTTCCGGAGGTACGGCGATGAGCCCGACGAGCACCGTGGACGGAGGCAGGTCGATGAGCCTGACGAGCACCCTGGACTGGACGGCCGTCTGCCCCCTCGACCGATTGGATCCCGACCGGGGCGTCGCCGCGCTGGTCGACGGCGTACAGGTGGCGCTCTTCTCGACCGGCGGCGAGCTGTTCGCGGTCGACAACCTCGACCCGGTCGGCGGCGCGTACGTGATGTCCCGGGGCATCGTGGGCAGCCGCGGCGGGGTGCCGACCCTCGCCTCCCCGCTGCACAAGCAGGTCTACGACCTGCGTACCGGGCGCTGCCTGGACCTGCCCGGCGTGACGCTGCCCGTGCACCGGGTCCGCTGCCGGGACGGGCTGGTCGAGGTGCGGCTGCGACAGGAGGAGTGATGCGGGAGGAACTGGCCGGTTTCACCATCGGGGTCACCGCCGACCGGCGGCGCGACGAACTGGCCGCGCTGCTGCAACGCCGCGGTGCCCGGGTGGTGCTCGCCCCGGCCCTGCGGATCGTGCCGCTGGCCGACGACAGCGACCTGCGCGAGGCCACCCGCGCCTGCCTGGACCGGCCGCCGGACATCCTGATGGCGAACACCGGCATCGGGATGCGCGGCTGGCTGGAGGCGGCCGAGGGCTGGGGGCTCGCCGAGCCGCTGCGCTCGGTGCTGTCCCAGTCGTACGTGGTGGCCCGGGGACCCAAGGCGCGTGGCGCGATCCGGGCCGCCGGGCTGCACGACCAGTGGTCGCCGGAGTCGGAGAGCTGCGACGAGGTGATCGACCACCTGTGCCGGCGGGGGGTGGCCGGTCAGGTCATCGCCATGCAGCTGCACGGCGACCGGCAGCCGGAGTGCACCGAGGCGCTGGAGGCGGCCGGAGCCACCGTGATCGAGGTACCGGTCTACCGCTGGGCGCCGCCCACCGACCCGGCCCCGCTGCACCGGCTGATCGACCTGGTCGCCGGCCGGCTGGTCGACGCCGTCACCTTCACCTCCGCGCCGGCGGCGGAGGCGCTGCTGCGGGCGGCCGGCGACCGGGCCGAGACGGTGCTGGAGGCGATGCGCGGGGACGTGCTGGCCAGCTGCGTCGGCCCGGTCACCGCGGAGCCCCTGGTCCGCCGGGGAGTACCGGTCAGCGCGCCCGCCCGGGCCCGCCTCGGGGCACTGGTCCGGCAGATCGTCGACGAGCTGCCCCGCCGGACGGTGACCGTCAAGGCCGCCGGGCACCTGCTGACCCTGCGCGGGCACGCGGCCGTGGTCGACGGGGAGCTGCGGCCGCTCGCGCCCGCCCCGATGGCGGTGCTCCGGGCGCTCGCCGCGTCGCCCGGCCGGGTGCTGTCCCGCACCGAGCTGCTGCGGACCCTGCCCCGGGGCGCGGACGAGCACGCGGTGGAGATGGCGGTGGCCCGGCTGCGGGTCGGGCTCCAGGCCCCCAGCGTGGTGCAGACCGTGGTCAAGCGGGGCTACCGCCTCCGGGTCGACTGACCCGGAGGCGGTTCAGCCCACCGGGGCGTAGCCCCGACCGTGCTCGGACTCCAGCCGCAGCATGGCGTGCTCGACCACGGTCACCAGCACCTGCTTCACCGAGTCCCGCCGCCGGGCGTCGCACATCACCAGCGGCACGTCCGGCGAGATGGCCAGCGCCTCGCGGACCTCCTCCGGCTCGTACTGCGGCGCGTCGTCGAACCGGTTCAGCGCCACCACGTACGGCAGGTTCCGGTTCTCGAAGTAGTCCAGCGGCGCGAAGGCGTCCGTGATCCGGCGGGTGTCCACCAGCACGGCGGCACCCACCGCCCCCCGGATGATCTCGTCCCACATGAACCAGAACCGGGTCTGCCCCGGCGTGCCGAACAGGTACAGGATCAGATCCTGCGCCATGGTGATCCGGCCGAAGTCCATGGCGACCGTGGTGGTCTCCTTGCCGGGCACCTTCGACGGGTCGTCGATGCCCACGCCGGCCGCCGTCATCAGCGCCTCGGTGGTCAGCGGCGTGATCTCGGAGATGGCGCCGACCATTGTCGTCTTGCCCACGCCGAAGCCACCCGCGACCACGATCTTCGCGGAGATGATCTCCCGGCTGCGGCGCGCCCCGGCGGGGTCATAGTTCGCGAAGTCCACTTAGCACCCTTCCCAGCAGGTTCATCCGCTCCTCGTAGCCCTCGGCCGGAGCGGCAGTGTGTAGCGTCAGCAGGCCCTCGGCCACCATGTCGGCGACCAGCACCCGGGTGACGCCCAGCGGCATCCGGGTGTACGCGGCGATTTCCGCCAGCGACTGTGCCCGGCCCTCGCAGACCGTGGCGATGCGGTACTTGTCGTGCCCGGCGAAGCGCGCTTCCGCACTCTGGGTGAGGCTGGCCGACAGCACCGCCTCCAAGGCGATGTCCCGGCTCGGCTCGGTACGGCCCCGGGTGACCGCGTACGGCCGCACCAACGCCCCGCGTGGGTCCCGCCGGGGTTCCATCCGCCATCACCTCCTCCGCCCGGAGCCCACCGGCACCGGATCGCCTGTCCCTCGCCGGGCGCGAGCGCGCCCGGCGTCGTACCGCCCGCCTACGAGCGCACGGCGTCGCGGGGCAGCGGCACCAGCGCGGCGCCCACCCGCTCGACGAGCAGCGCCATCTCGTAGCCGACCTGCCCGACGTCGCAGCTGCGCGCCGCGAGCACGGCCATCGACGACCCGTCACTGATCGACATCAGGAACAGGTAGCCGCTGTCCATCTCGATCACCGTCTGGAGCACACCGCCCGCGCTGAACATCCGGGCGGCTCCCTCGGTCAGGCTCACCACGCCGGAGGTGATGGCGGCGAGCTGGTCCGCCCGGTCCCCCGGCAGGTCCCGCGACGAGGCGAGCAGCAGCCCGTCCGCGGACACCGCCACCACGTGGGCGATACCCGCCACGCTGTCGGCGAAGTTGGTGAGCAGCCAACCCATGTCCTGCATGGCAGCTGGCCTGTTCATCGGCGCGTCTCCTTGGTCGAGGTGCTGTTCTGGTCCGTACCGGCCGAACGGCCGCGCTGCACCCCGCGGTGGTAGGCGGAGAGCAGGCCGCGGACCTCGTCGGGGGTGCGGCGGCTATGGTCCCGCCCGTCCTTCGGCTGGATGCCGCCGGGGACGAGCTGGGCCTGGGGCACCCGCTTCGGCAGGCCGGAGCGGGTGGTGCCGCCGGTGGCCGGCTCGGCGGCCCGGGTGGCCCGGGACCAGCCTTCGTCGGCCGCCGTCCGCCAGGCGTCCGACTCCGCGGGTGGCGGGGTGGCGGGCTCCGTGGGCGGCGGGGCGGTGGGGGTCGCCGGCGGGGCCGACGGCGCCGCCTGCGGGACGTACGACGGGGGCGGCGGCGCGACCGGCGGCTGCCCGGCGGCCGATCCGACGGACGCGGTGCCGGCGGTGGGTGACCCCACGGACGGGGTGCCGGTCGCGTTCGGGGCGCCCGGCACCCGGGTCGGCAGCGGCGGCCGGCCGGGCTTCGCGGCGGAGGCGTCGGCCCGCGGCTCGTCGAAGTTGGGCCGGGTGAAGATCGCGGTGGCGTCGTCCCCGTGGGACCGGAACCAGACCGCCTCCATCTCCCGGAAGATCGGCGAGTCGGCCGGCCGGGTCGGGCGGGCCACCACCGGGACGGCCGGCGCCGGGGCGGGCGGGGTGTACGGCGCCGCCGGGGTCTCCGACGCGGCCGCGGTCGCCGGGGCGAACGGTGCCGCCGGTGCCGCCCCGAACGGGGTGAACGGTGGGGGTGCCGGGGTGAACGGTTCGGCCGGTGCCGACGGCACGCCGGCGATTGGCCCGAGGGGCAGCGCCGGGGCGGCGTCGGCGGCCGGGGTCCGCTTCGGCAGCCTCGGCCGCGGGTCGACCAGGGGCTGGGCCCCCGTCGGGTAGCCGGCTCCGTACGCCGGCTCCGCCGGGGCGGCCGAGAACGGCAGCGCGGAGGTGGGCGCAGCCGACGTCGGCACGGCCGAGGCCGGCACCGCGGACGTCGGCACGGCCGTGGCGGGCACGGCGGAGGTGGGCGCGGACGGAAGCTGGCCGCCGAGCGTCACCGCCGGGGCGGTGTCCCGCGCGTCTACCGGAGGCTGCCAGGGCGCCGGAGCCGGCGGGGCGGCCCGCCACTGGTCGGTCAGCGTCGCCGCGCCGGTACGCCCGCTGGTCAGCGAATCGCCGAGGCCGGCCGGGGTGAGCGGCGGCTGCTCGACCGCCAGCGGCTGGCGCGACCGGGGCAGCGACTGGTCCCGGCCCCGGTGGGCGGGCAGCACCACGGTCGAGGTGGGCAGCGTCACCTGGGCGACCGTGCCGCCCTCGACGTTGCGCCGCAGCTCCACCCGGATGCCGTACCGGGTGGCGAGCCGGCTCACCACGGCCAGACCCATCAGCCGGAACGCGGCCACGTCCACGCTCGGCGGCGCGGCCAGCCGGCGGTTGAGCGAGTCGAGCTGCTCGTCGGTGAGGCCCAGGCCCCGGTCCTCGATCTGGATCAGCACGTAGTCGCGGATCCGGCGGCCGTCGGCGACCACTGTGGTGGTCGGCGGCGAGAAGCGGGTGGCGTTGTCGAGCAGTTCGGCGACCAGGCGGACCACGTCGTTGACGGCGTGGGCGGAGACCGAGATGTCGGTGTCGACGGTGCCGAACTCGATGCGGTTGTAGAGCTCGACCTCGGACTGGGCGGCCCGCAGGACGTCGACCAGCAGCGCGTCGTCGCGGCGGGGCACCGCCGAGTCGGCGCCGGCCAGGACGAGCAGGTTCTCGTCGTTGCGGCGCATCCGGGTGGCCAGGTGGTCGAGCTCGAAGAGCTGGGCGAGGCGCTTCGGGTCCTCCTCGCTGCGCTCGATCGCGTCCAGCTCGCCGATCATCCGGTCGACCAGCGTCTGACTGCGCCGGGCCAGGTTGAGGAACATCGCCGAGACGCTGGTGCGCAGGGCGGCCTGTTCGGCGGCGACCCGGACCGCCTCGCGGTGCACGACGTTGAAGGCCAGCGCCACCTGGCCGACCTCGTCGCGGTTGCGCAGCCGGATCGGGTCGCGGACCTGGCGCACGATCTCGTCCACGCCGCCCTCGCCGACGCTGCCCATGTTCTGCAGCCGCCGCACCGCGTCCGGCAGGTCGTGGTTGGCCACCGACAGGGCGCCCTCGCGCAGTCGCCGCAGCGAGTGGTTGAGCGAGCGGGCCAGCACCACGGCGAGCGAGACGGCGATGATCAGGGTGAGCAGCACCAGCGCCGACTCGATCACGGCCTGCCGGATGACGTCGCTGCGGGCCTGCTCGGCCCGGTCGAGCAGGCGGTCCTGGAGCTGGATCTCGGCCCACCGCATCAGGTCGTTGACCGCGCCGATCGAGGCGCTCGCGTCGGCCGCGCCGACCAGTGGTTGCTGCCCCACCGAGCGGGTGATGTCGGCGGCCACCCGGTCGGCGAGGCCGACCGCGTCGCCGGAGACGGTGCCCTCGACCAGGGCCCGCTGGTCCGGGTCGGCGGCCAGGGAGAAGGCGACCAGCGCCTCCTGCTGGCCGGTCAGCGTGGTGACGAAGGCGGAGAACTGCTCCTCGTCGATCCGGCCGGCGCTGAGCGCGGTGTAGGCGACCGCCTCCTCCTCGGCGACGGCCGCCTTGGCGCGGCTGAACGCGGCCACCGCGCGGCGGGCGTCGGCGAGGCTCTCCTGGCCGGGGAGCTGCGCCAGGGCGTCGCCGTACGAGACGAGGTCGGTCAGGACGATGCCGTAGCGCAGGGTGGCCTCGGCGACCGGCATCTGCCGGCGGTCGAGCACCTCCTGGCGGGTGCCGTTGAGCGTCTCCAGGTGATCGTCGATGACCTTGAGCCGGTCGCGGACGGCCGACGGGACCTCGCCGATCCTGCCGCGCTCGGCGCGGTACTCCCCGATCCGCTGGTCGGTGGCGCGGACCCGCAGGTTGTAGTCGTCGGCCTTCTGCTGCGGCGTGGCCAGGTAGCCGGCCGCCGCCATCCGCTCCTTGTGCAGATCCTGGGTGAGCGCGGAGACGTCGACGGAGAGCGCGGTCAGCGACCGGATCCGGGTGGCGTCGTACGCGCCCTCACCGGTGGAGATCAGTCGGATAGTTGCCAGAGCAATGACGGCGGCGACCGGAACCACCAGAATGAGGGCGAGTTTGGAGCGGATCCGCGCGTCCCGCAGTCGGGGCAGCCGCCGCCCCCGGTCGCGCTGGGCGGCGTCGCCGATTTCGGGCAGGGTCGTCGGTCCGGTGCTCACGACATCGCCTCCGTCGTATCTTCCACGCCTGACCCGCCGACCCGTGCCTGGTGCAGCGGAGAGCGCCACGCGCGGCACGGCCGCGATTTCATCAGAGAAGATCGCGTTTGGGAAGCCGCAGTGAGGCAGGAAACGGTCAACCGGCGGCCTCGTCGCCCTTTGGCCTCATTGTCGCCCACGCTCTGAACAGGCATTCTCACTCCAGAGTGGCCGATCGCGTCTCCGAAGTGAGCGTCGGTAAATATCTGATGACCCCAACATGTGGGAAAGCCGTCCCGAAACCACATCGGGCTTCCGCGCTTGACCGCGGGGCCCGGCATTGGCAAGGTTTTGCAGGCTTCGCGCACACCGTACGGCAGACAATCCCGTATCTCCACAGAGGACGGACTAGCGGCGGTGACCGGGCAGCGCCCGCGCCGCACCTGGAGGACTGAGTTGAGCCCCATCCGCTCCGCGACCATCGTGGCGCTCGCATCGGCCGTGCTGGCCACCACGCTCACCGGCTGTTCGTTCGGGGCGGGGCAGGAGGCCACCAGCCCCATCGTCATCGCCGCGGACCTCGAACTCTCCGGTGCGGCGGCCCCGGTCGGCAAGGCGTACCAGCGCGCGCTGGAACTGAAGATCGAGCAGCTGAACACGTCCGGCGCCCTGGGCAGCCGAAAGATCCGGCTCGAGGTGAAGGACAACCGTTCCGACGCCAGTGAGTCACTGCGGAACATCACCGACTTCAGCGGCGATTCCAAGGTCAGCGCGATCATCATGGGCGGTTGCAACGAATGCGCCGTCGGCGCCGTACTCGCCATCAACGAGAAGAAGATCCCCACCATCGCGCTCGCGCCGTCCAGCGCGATCTCCAACCCGGTCGCCGATCGGCGGTACATCTTCAAACTGGCCCCCAACGCCGCCGACAGCGCCGCGGCGCTCACCACGGAACTGCGCCGAAAGGGCATCCGTAAGGTCGCCGTGCTGCACAGCGACGACGACTACGGCCGGGAGGGCCTGACCGCGCTGCGCGGCGAGTTCGGCAAGGCCAAGATCCGGCTGGTCCGCAACGAGGCGGTGCGCACCACCGACACCGACGTCAGCCAGCCGGTCCGCCTGCTCACCTCCGGCGAGGCGCAGGCGCTGCTGCTCTGGACCCCGCCGGAGCAGGCCTCCCTCGCCGCGACCAGCGCGCAGGAGGCGGGCTTCTCCGGGTCGCTCTTCCTCGACGCGGCCGCCGCCGGCGACCTCTTCCTCGGCAACGCCGCCCGGTCCACCGAGCGGGCCACCCTGATCTTCACCCAGACCATGGTGATCGACGACGTCATCGCCACCACCCCGGCCAAGGCGGCCCGGCGGCAGTGGTTCCAGGACTACACCGCCCGGTTCGGCGGCTACAACGGCTTCTCCTCCTTCGCCGCCGACGCCGTCCAGTTGATCGCCGACGCCGCGCTGCGGGCCGGCGGCCCGGCCGACCAGGTCAACCGGGACGGCATCCGGGACGTGCTGGAGACGTCCCAGATGGACGGGCTGTCCGGACCGATCCGGATGACGCCGGACAACCACTCCGGGCTGATGCCCCAGGCGCTGACGACGCTGGTCGCCCGGGGTGGGCGCTGGCGCCTGGCCGGCTGAGGGGGCGGTGTGGCCCCACCGTCCCCGGCTCCTCACTGTCAGGCTTGATCCCTGCGCCGGGGACGGTGGGCCACACCTCGGGCGATCTCGCAACTCGGACGGTTGACGTCGAGGTCAACGGTCGACGTGGTCAGCGGGCGCTGGTGGTGGCGCGCACCCAGGGCAGGGCGAGGCGCTCCACCAGGGAGAGAGCGGCGTAGAGCAGGATGCTCATCGCCGCGATGAGCACGATCGCCGCCCAGGCGGTGGCGGTGTCCCCGATGCCGTTGTACTGCAGAATCTGGTAGCCGAGGCCCGGCTTGTCGGAGTAGAACTCGCCGATCACCGCGCCGATGGCGGCCAGCGGCATCGCCACCTTCAGCCCGACGAAGATCTGCGGCAGCGCGGCCGGGAAGCGCACCTTGCGGAACGCCTGCCACCACGAGGCGTTCAGCGACCGGGCCAGCTCGGCCAGGTCCGCCGGGGTGGTGGTGAGCCCGGTCGCGGTGGACAGCACGATCGGGAAGAAGCAGAGCAGGAAGACCATGGTCAGGATGGGTTTCTCGCCCCAGCCGACCGAGACCACCAGCAGCGGCCCGAGGGCGATCTTCGGCACCGCGTTGATCGCCACCAGCAGCGGCGCGAACATCCGCTCGGCCCGCCGGGAGGCGGCCAGCGCCATCCCGATCAGCACCCCGGCGGCGGCGGAGAGCACGAAGCCCAGCAGCGTCATCAGCGTGGTGATCCCCAGCGCCGGCAGCAGCACGTCGGCCGCCGCGGTCAGCGCCGCCCAGACGTCCTGCGGCGGCGGCAGGGACGCCGGATGGACCAGCTTCAACCCCGAGGTGACCAGCCACCAGACGGTCACCGCGATCACCAGGCCGAGCAGCGGCAGGCCGACCGTCGCCGGGCGTACCTGCGGGCGCCGCGACGCCGCGGCGGCCGGTGGCGTGGTCGGCACCCCGGGCGGGTCGGCCGCGGCGGCCCTGTCGCGCTCCGCCTCCCCCGCTCCGGAGCGGGTACGGATCTGCGTCACGTGTCCCATCCTCTCCTGCCGGCCCGGGGCCGGCACGGCCACGGGGGCGCGGCCACCGGTCCCTGTCCCGGTGACCGCACCCCCGTGGCACGGTCGGTGTCGATCAGGCCTTCGGCACCAGGCTGAAGTCGATGATCTGGTCCGGGGTGATGTTCTGCTTGAGCGCGCCGGCGCCCTGCAGCAGCGCGATGCTCTTGGCGACCCGCTCGTTGTCCAGGGTGCCGATGGCGGTGCCGGAGTTGCTGGACCGGACGTACCCGGCCATCAGCTGGAGCTCGGCGGCGGCGGCGGCCGGGACGGTGGCGGCGACGTTCTTCTTCAGCAGCTCGGCGGCCTCCTGCGGGTTGCCCAGGGCGTACTCCAGGCCCTTGAGCAGCGCGGCGGTGAAGCGCTTGACCATCTCCGGCTTCTCCTTGGCGAGCTTCGCCGACGTGATCAGCGCGTTGCCGTAGAGGTCCTGCATCACCTCGCTGTAGGGCAGCACGATCGGCTTCTTCTTGGTGACCGCCGCGACGGTGGGCTGGCCGACCACGAACTGGCCGATACCGTCGACCGTGCCGGAGGCCAGGGTGCCCATCAGGGTCTGCGCCTCGCCGTTGACCCAGGTCACCTTGCTGGCGTCAACGCCGGCGAGGCGGGCGTACGTCGGGAAGAGCTGGCGGACCACGGAGGTGGGGGTGTCGGCGAGCTTCTTGCCCTCCAGGTCCTTCGGCGTGGCGATGTTCTTGCCCTCGACGGTGACCACGGCGGCCATGGTGCGCTGCTGGATCGCCGCCACCACCACGAAGTCCTTGGCGGCGCCGTTGCCGAGCTGGAGCAGGCCACCGGTCAGGTCGATCGGGCCGAAGTCGGCCTGACCGCCGACGACGGTCTGGATGACCGAGCCGGTGCCCTGGCCCGGCTTGATCTCCACGTCGAAGCCGGCCTCCTTGAAGAAGCCCTTCTCCTTCGCCACCCAGGCGTACGAGTCACGGCCGAAGTTGCCGAAGGAGGTCAGGTAGGTCACCTTCTCCAACGCCTTGCCGTCACCGCCCTTGGCGTCGGAGTCGTCCGAGCCGCTGCTGCACGCGGAGACCAGGGCGAGGGCGGTGGCCAGGGCGGCCGCGGCGACCGTACGGGTCAGCCTTCTCATCAGTGCACCATGTCCTTTCCGACCGGGTCATGCCACCCGGAGGGGTTGTCGGTCCGGCGGTTTCGGCGTGAAAGGGGGGAGCCGACGCCACCGTCGTGAAGGGACTCTTCGCGGGCACAGCGTACGAGAGACCCACCGTCACGACACCAGTCGCACCGGGTTGCGGAACGGAAACAACTGAGCGTCCACCCCGGACTGTCGGCAAGTGCCACACGCCGGATAGCCTTTGTCGGATTCCTGACCGCCCACTCAGGGGAGGCCCGCCGGACATGATCCGACTCGCCGACGTGTCGCGTACCTTCGACGGCCGCTCCGGCCGGGTCGAGGCGCTGCGCGGCATCGACCTGGCGGTCGCCGAGGGCGAGTTCGTCGCGGTGCTGGGCCGCTCCGGCTGCGGAAAGTCCACCCTGCTGCGCATGGTCGCCGGGCTGCTGCCGGTGACCGGCGGCGAGATCACCGTGGGCGGCACGGCGGTCACCCGGCCCCGCCAGGACATCGCGATGCTCTTCCAGCGCCCCGCCCTGCTCCCCTGGCGCACCGTGCTGGACAACGTCCTGCTGCCGGTGGAGATCTTCGGCTGGAGCCGGGCCGGGCACCGCGACCGGGCCCGCCAGCTGTTGGAGATGGCTGGCCTCGGCGGGTTCGAGAAGCGGCTGCCGCACGAGCTCTCCGGCGGTATGCAGCAGCGGGTGTCGCTCTGCCGGTCGCTGATCGGCGAGCCCCGGGTGATGCTGATGGACGAGCCCTTCTCCGCCCTGGACGCGCTCACCCGCGAGGAACTCGCCGGCGAACTGCAACGGGTGCACATGGAGACCGGAGCCACCGTCGTCTTCGTCACCCACTCCATCGACGAGGCGGTGCTGCTGGCCGACCGGGTGGTCGTGCTCAGCCCGCGTCCGGGGCGGATCCGCAGGATCGTCGAGGTGACCATCCCCCGACCGCGCACCCTCGGCCGCAACGCCCACCTGGCCGACGTCGCCCGGGTCAGCGCCGAACTGCACGAACTGCTGATGGAGCGCGAGACGCCGGCCGTGGCGGAGGGACGATGAGCATGCGGGTGGCCGTCTTCGTCGAGCCGCACCGCGGTGCCAGCTACGACGACCAGCTCCGGTTCGCCCGGCTGGTGGAGGCGGGCGGCTTCGACGGGTTCCTGCGGGCCGACCACTACCAGGCGATGGGCGACGAGCCGGGGCTGCCCGGCCCGACCGACGCCTGGCTGACCCTCGCCGCGCTGGCCCGGGAGACCACCCGGATCCGGCTCGGCACGCTGGTCACCTCGGCCACCTTCCGGCTGCCCGGGCCGCTGGCCGTGATGGTGGCCCAGGTGGACCAGATGAGCGGCGGCCGGGTCGAGCTGGGCATCGGCGCCGGCTGGTACGAGCGCGAGCACACCTCGTACGGCATCCCGTTCCCCGGCGTGGGTGAGCGCTTCGACCGGCTGGCCGAACAGCTGGAGATCATCACCGGGCTGTGGCGGACCCCGGTCGGCGACACCTACACCCACCTCGGCGACCACTACCGTCTGGTGGACGCGCCCGCGCTGCCCAAGCCCGTGCAACGGCCCGGTCCGCCGGTGATCGTCGGCGGGCGCGGCCCGAAGCGCACCCCCGAGCTGGCCGCCCGGTACGCCGACGAGTTCAACATGCCCTTCAAGTCGGTCGAGGAGACCGCCGGCGCGTACGAGCGGGTCCGCGAGGCGTGCGACCGGACCGGGCGTACCGAGTCGGGGCGGGCCCCGCTGGTGCTCTCCGCCGGGGTGGTGGTGGCGATCGGGCGGACCGACGCCGAGGCCCGCCGCCGGGCGGAGCCGCTGCACGTCAAGAGCGCCCTGCCGCCGGAGGACCCGGTGGTCGGCTCCCCCGCGCAACTGGTCGACCGGCTCGGCGAGTTCGCCGCGATCGGCGCCACCCGGGTGCACCTGCGCCTGATCGAACTCGACGACCTCGACCACCTGGAGCTCATCGCCGGCGAGGTGCTCCCCCAACTGAACGGAACGACATGACCGACGTGGTCGACGATACGGAACTCGGCCCGGTGGGCCAGGAGATCGTCTTCGAGAACGACCGGGTACGGGTGTGGCACATCCGCCTGGAGCCGGGTGAGCGGCAGCCGCTGCACCGGCACGACCACCCGTACCTGGTGGTGGCCGTCCAGGGCGCGAAGAACGTGGTGCAGACGATCGACGGCACCCGGATCGACGCCGACGAACCCACCGGCGGGGTGGTCTACCGGGACCCGGGCGCGGTCCACATGCTCACCAACGTCGGCGACACCACGTATCTGGCCCGTCTCGTCGAGTTGAAGTAACCCCAGGCAGTCGCCCCGCCGCGCCACAGTGGCGATCGGGCGCACCGGGCCGTAACGTGCGCGACATGGCCTTTCGGACGTGGGGCAAGCTGCTGTTCACCGCATTCGGGGTGAGCGTGCTGGCCGGAGCCGGTCAGCTCGGCATCGCGTACGGGTTCGGGATCGTACGACTCAACGGCGCGTTCACGGATGTGAACCGGTGGCCAGCCCAGCTCGCCTGGGTCGGCTGGTTCGCCGTGACCGCCGCCGTGGTCGGCGCCGTGGTCACCGTCCGGCTCGCCCGCCGCGTCGGGCTGTCGGACGGCAGCGGCGCACAACTCGCCGTCTCCGGCGCGGCCGCACTCGGCGCGACCGTCGTCGCCCCGCTCTGCATGCAACCCGCCCGGGCCGCGGAGCTGAGCACCGTCGACCCGGTCTGGGCGGTCGGGATCTGCGCGGTCGTCGGCGCGGTGGTCGGCGCGGGCGCCGCCTCGGCCGTGCTGCTCCGGCCGCCGCTGGGCTGGAACGTCGCCCTGCTGACCGGCGCGGTCTGGCTGATCGCGCTGGTCTCCGTCGCGCCGGCGCTGCTGTCCACCGGGGTGCTGCGCTCCGTACGCCTCGGCGTGCTGGAGCCGTCCTGGTTGGACGCGGACGCGGCGCAGCGGCTGGCCATGCTGACCCTCCCCGCGGTGGCACTGCTGGCCGGCGCGGCGACCGGTGCGCTGGCCCGCTGGCGCGGGCACGTCCCGCTGGTCAGCGGGGCGGCCGGGGTGGCCGGCCCGGTGCTGCTCGCCTTCGCCTACCTGACCGCCGGCCCCGGCGACTCCGCCGACCGCTACCAGCTCGCGCCGTACTACGGCGCGGTGATCGCCGTCGCGGCCGGCGCCCTGGGCTCGGCCGCCGCCACGCTGCTGCGCTGGCCGCTCTTCCCGGCGACCGACGCCGGGAACGCCGCCGGAGCCGACGACGCCATCGAGCCGACCGACATCCTGCGCCCGCTGCCCGACAGCCCGGCCCTGAGCAGCGCCCCCGGCGACGGTTCGGCCACCGTGGATCTGGCCGGCGCCGCCGGCGCGGGCACCCTGCCGGGATCCGGCACGCCGACCGGCGCGGACCGGGCCGCTGACCGGGCCGCGACCCGGGCGACCGGGCCGACCCCGGCGCACTGGGACTGGCCGGTCACCCCCGGCACCCCGACCCCGTCCGGTACGCCCCCGGACAGTGGTTTCGCCCTCGACGCCCCGGACAGTGGTTTCGCCCTCGACGCCCCGGCCGGCGCACCCGCGTCGGCGACCTGGCCGGAGCCATCCGGCCGGACGCCCGACGAGCCGTCGTACGGCGACCTGCCGACGGGCCCGAGCCGCGCGCCGCAGGCCGAGGCCGCCGGCGCGGCGGGCGCCCCGCAGCCCCGGGACCGTCGCGGTACGCCGGAGTCCCGGTGGACGGCCGACCCGGCCGCGCCGACCGGCGAGCCGGCGTCCCTCGTCGGTCACCGGGTGGAGCCGACGGCGTGGGACGCCGCGGCGGACCGGGAGGCGCTGGCGGAGCCGGCCAGCGGGGTTGACGTCGGGGACGGAGCCGACTGGGACGGTACGGCCAGCCGGATCACGTCGGCGATGTCCACCGGGGAGCCGGTGGTGGGCAGCTCCTCCGCGCCGGTCCCGTCCGACGGGTTGCGAGCGGTCGACCCGATCCAGGTGCCACCGCCCGCCGACCTGGCCCAGGTTGCACCGGCTGCCGTTCCGTCCGACGGGCCGCGTGCGGCCGATCCGGTCCAGGTGGCTCGGGCCGCCGGTCCGGCCGACGCGCCGGCAGCAACCGGCGAGGTCACACCGCAGGTCGTGGTCGGGTCCGTGGCGGTCCCACCGGTAGCGGACCGGGCCGAGCAGCCGAACCGCACCGAGGAGACGGCAGCGACCACTCACCACACCGCGAGGGCCGAGCAGCCGCACGACACCGAGCAGACGGCAGTGACCGACGACCCCACCGCGCCCGCCGAGCCGGCCGAGCCCACCACCGTCACCCCCCGGCCCCGACCGAATCGGACCCGCAAGTCCCGCTCGGCCGGGTCGGACGAGCCGGTCGCCAGCACCGCCAGCGGCACCGGATCGGACGCTCCGGTGGCCGCCACCTCCACCACGACCAGCGACGCCGGATCCGGCGACCCGGTGGCGGCCACCCTCGCCACCACCGGCGACGCGGCGGAGGCCACCGACGCGGGTCCCGCGGCTGCCACCACCGCCCCCGCGGCTGCCACCACCGGCTCCGCCGCTCCTGCCGCTGCCGCCGGCTCCGCCGCTGCGGTCACCGGCCGTAAGGGCTCGGCGAAACGGACGATCCGCCCCGCGACGGACCCGACAGCCGCCCCCGAGCCGGCCGCCTCCCCGGCTCCGGCGCCCGCCGCCCGTTCCGGTGCGGACACCGCGCCGGCCGACGACCCCGAGCGTGCGCTCGACCGGCCCAGGCTCGACCGCCCCGGGCTCGATCGGGCACTCGACCGGAGCCGCCTCGACCGGCCGGAACTCGACACAGCCCGGCTCGTCGAAGCCGGCCATGGCACCACCGAACTCGACCCGGCCACGCCCGACCCGGCACGGTTCGACCCGGCAGCGCTCGACTCGGCCCGCTCCGAGTACCCCTCGGCCGGGTCCACCAGGGACGACGTCCACGACGCGCCGGTTCCCCGGCCCGGCATGCGGTCGTCGGGTGCGGACCGCAGCCCGGCGCGCCACACCCCGTCCACCACCGGCGCCACTCCCGCGACCGCCGAGCAGGCGCCCCGCCCCCGGCACCAACTGCCCGACCTGAACAGCGCGGCGAGCTGGAACGCCTTCACCGCTCCCCGCCCCGCGCCGGCGCCGCCCCGCGCCGGCCTGCCCTTCCCGGACCACGGTCCGGAGGAGGAACCGAAGCCGGTCACCTTCCGCTGGGACGCGGACGACTCCCGGCCCGGCACCCCCGCTACGGCGAGCCGGTCGACGGACCTGCCCGCCGCCGAGGTGCCCGGTGTCGAACCTCGCGGGGCCGAGCCGTCGTCGGAGGTCGAGCCGGAGCCGGCGGCCGACCGGTCCCGTACGAAGCGGAGCCTGTTCCGCCGCAACAAGGCGCGCGGCGCCGAACCGGCGGCCGAGAACCCGGAGGCGGAGCCGCTCGCCGCGCAGGACGAGGAGTACGTCGACTGGGTTTCCGGCCTGAGCCGCCCGATGGCCGACAACGAGCCGGAGACGGAGAGCGGCCGCCGCTCGCTGCGGTCCAGCGGCCGGCACCACCGGGACTGAGGAAGCGCAGCGGTCCGGCGACGGCACCCGCCGTCGCCGGACCGGCATGGTTCTGGGTCAGGCCATCGGCAGGTACACCCGGCCGCCGGAGGAGAGGAACTCCGCCGACTTGTCCTGCATGCCGCGCGCGGCGTAGTCCTTCAGCTCCTGGGTGATCTTCATGGAGCAGAACTTCGGCCCGCACATCGAGCAGAAGTGCGCGGTCTTCGCCGGCTCGGCCGGCAGCGTCGCGTCGTGGTACGAGCGGGCGGTCTCCGGGTCCAGCGAGAGGTTGAACTGATCCTCCCAGCGGAACTCGAACCGGGCCTTGGACAGCGCGTCGTCCCAGGCCTGCGCGCCGGGGTGGCCCTTGGCCAGGTCGGCCGCGTGCGCCGCGATCTTGTACGCGATCACGCCCGCCTTCACGTCGTCCCGGTCCGGCAGCCCCAGATGCTCCTTCGGGGTGACGTAGCAGAGCATCGCGGTGCCGAACATGCCGATCATCGCCGCGCCGATGGCCGAGGTGATGTGGTCGTACGCGGGGGCGATGTCCGTGGTCAGCGGGCCGAGCGTGTAGAACGGCGCCTCGTGGCACCACTCCTGCTGGAGGTCCACGTTCTCCTTGATCTTGTGCATCGGCACGTGGCCCGGGCCCTCGATCATCACCTGCACGTCGTACTCCCAGGCGATCTTCGTGAGCTCGCCGAGGGTCCGCAGCTCGGCGAACTGGGCCTCGTCGTTGGCGTCCGCGATCGACCCGGGCCGCAGCCCGTCGCCGAGCGAGAACGTGACGTCGTAGCGGGCCAGGATCTCGCACAGCTCTCGGAAGTTGGTGTAGAGGAAGTTCTCCTCGTGGTGCGCCAGGCACCAGGCCGCCATGATCGACCCGCCCCGGGAGACGATCCCGGTCACCCGGTCCACCGCCAGCGGCACGTACGGCAGCAGCACCCCAGCGTGCACGGTCATGTAGTCGACGCCCTGCTCGGCCTGCTCGACGACGGTCTCCCGGAACACCTCCCAGCTCAGCTTCACCGGGTCACCGCCGACCTTCTCCAGCGCCTGGTAGATCGGCACGGTCCCGATCGGCACCGGCGAGTTGCGCACGATGGCCTCGCGGGTCTCGTGGATCCGCTTGCCGGTGGACAGGTCCATCACGGTGTCGGCGCCCCACCGGGTCGCCCAGGTCAGCTTCTCCACCTCCTCCGCGACGGACGAGGTGACCGCGGAGGTGCCGATGTTGGCGTTCACCTTCACCAGGAACGCCTTGCCGATGATCGCCGGCTCGCACTCCGGGTGGTTGACGTTGAGCGGCAGCACCGCCCGCCCGGCGGCGATCTCGTCCCGGACGAACTCCGGCGCCATCCCCTCCCGGATCGCCACGAACTCCATCTCCGGCGTGACGACCCCGGCGCGGGCGTACGCGAGCTGGGTGGGCCGCTTCCCGTCCGCCCCGGCCAACGGCGTGCCGGCACCGCGCACCGGGGCCACGTCACCGCGCTCGGCGATCCAATCCCCGCGCAGCGGCGGCAACCCCACCTCCGGATCGGAGCCCGGGCCGGAGGTGTCGTAAAGGCGCAGCGGCGGGTTGTCCCCGGTCAGCTCCACCTCGGCGAACGGCACCCGGACGTCCGGCCGTGACCCCTCGACGTAGACCTTGCGACGTGCCTGCATGACAGCCTCCCTGATGGTCAACAGGACCAGCCGAAGTGGTCCAGCGGGCCGCGTCCCGCGCCCAGTTCCCAGTCCCGCGCGCCGGTCAGCGCGCGGGTGACGTACTCCTTGGCGGCGGCGACCGCGACCGGCACCGGGTCGCCCGCCGCCAGCCGGACGGCGATCGCCGCCGAGAACGAGCAGCCGGTGCCGTGGGTGTGCCGGGTCCGCACCCGGGGCGCGCGCAGCAGGATGGTCGTCCCGCCGCCGCACAGCACGTCGACCGACTCGCCGCCGGCGTCCACGTCACCGCCGGTCACCACCACGTGCGCCGGGCCGCCGGCGGCGATCGCCTCGGCGGCGACCGCCATCTCCTCGACCGTGGTCACCGGGCGTCCGGTGAGGGCGGCGGCCTCCGCGCAGTTCGGCGTCGCCACCTCCGCGTACGGCAGCAGCCGCTCGACCGCCTCCACCACGCCGAGCGGGTGTCCACTGGTGGCGACCAGCACCGGGTCGACGACCAGGTACGGCAGCCGGCCCGCCTTCGCCGCCTCGGCCACGGCGTCGGCGACCGCCGGGGTGCCGAGCATTCCGGTCTTCACCGCCCGGACATGGAAGTCGCCGAGCACGCTGTCGAGCTGCTCGGTGACCGTTCGCGGGGGCAACGGCAGCACGGCGTCGACGCCCCGGGTGTTCTGCGCGGTGACGGCCGTGATCACGCTGGTCCCGTACGCGCCGAGGGCGGCGAAGACCTTGAGGTCGGCCTGGATGCCGGCACCGGCACCGGAGTCCGAGCCGGCGATGGTGAGGACGGTCTTCGGCGTCACTGTCCCTCTTCCCGGGTCGCTGTTGGAGGCCGACCGTGCGGGTTCGTCGCTGTCGGCGTGGGGGGCTGCGGCCGACCGTGCCCACTCCGGGCGGTCAGGCTTGATCCCTGCGTGGGCACGGTCGGCCGCAGCACCGTGTCGGGAACCTCCGCGCGGGCGTGCCGGCTTCGCGGCACCGGGGCGGGCGCGAGCGCCGAGCCGGCTGATGTGGTGGCCGGAGTCGCTGCTTGGAAGGCCTCGGTCAGGGTGGCGGCTGCCCGGGTGGGGTCTTCGGCTCGCATGATGGCGCCGAGCACGGCCACGCCGACGGCTCCCGCCTCGACGCAGGCGTACACCTGGTCGGGGGTGTCGATGCCGCCGAGGGCGAGGATCGGCACGGGGCTGGCCTGGATCAGCTCGGCGAGCCCGTCCGGATGCAGGGGTGGGCCGTAGCCGGGTTTGGTTCTGCTGGGGAAGACGGGTGAGAGGGTGGCGTAGTCCTCGGTGGTGAGTCGGGCCAGTTCAGCACGGTCGTGGCAGGAGCGGCCGACCAGGCCGAGGGTCGGTGGCGGGTAGGGGCCGGCCGACGGCAGGTGGACGGCGTCGCCGTCCAGGGGGTCGGGGCCGGCGACGATCAGGGTGCCGCCGGCCTCGGCGAGGAGCGGACGCAGCGCGGCGGCGAGAGCGGCACGTTCGGCGCGGGGCAGGTCCTTCTCGCGTAGCACCACCCAGCGCACTCCCCCGGCCACCGCCGCCGCGACCACCTCCGGCAGCGGCCGCCGGGCCTGCCAGCGGTCGGTGAGCACCACCAGGCCCGAGGGCACCACCGGACGGGCGGGCCCGGTCGCGGCGAGCCGCCCCGAGCCGGCTCGCCGGGGGTCCGGGCGCGTCCCGGCGGGGCGTGGACCGCGCACTGCGCCCGCCTCGGGCGGCCCGTCGACGACCTGCCGCGTCACCGTCACAGGTCGGGCCTTCCCTCGTCGGGGGTGGAGGCGAGGGCGTGGAAGCGGCGGGCGATCCGGCCGGCGCCGTACGCGAGCCGGCCCGCCTCCACCGCGTACCGCATGGCGGTGGCCATCGCCACCGGGTCGGCGGCCCGGGTGACCGCGCTGGCCAGCAGCACCGCGTCGCAGCCCAGCTCCATGGCGAGCGCCGCGTCGGAGGCGGTACCGATGCCGGCGTCGAGAATCACCGGCACGGCCACGCTCTGCCGGATCAGCCGGATGTGGTGCGGGTTGGTCACGCCCAGCCCGGAGCCGATCGGCGCGCCGGCCGGCATCACCGCGGCGCAGCCCACATCGGCCAGCCGGCGGGCCAGGATCGGGTCGTCGGAGGTGTACGGCAGCACGGTGAACCCGTCGGCGACCAGTTCCTCGGCGGCGCGCAGCAGCTCCACCCCGTCGGGCAGCAGCGTGCGCTCGTCGCCGATCACCTCCAGCTTCACCCAGTCGGTGTCGAACGCCTCCCGGGCCAGGTGGGCCACCTTCACCGCTTCGCCGGCGGTGTAGCAGCCGGCGGTGTTCGGCAGCAGCCGCACCCCGCACCGGTCCAGCACGTCGAGCAGCCCGCCGGCTGCGGCGGGGGTGGTGTCCACCCGGCGCAGGGCCACCGTGACCAGCTCGGTGCCGGAGGCCCGGACGGCCTGCTCCAGCACGTGCAGGTTGGCCGCGCCGCCGGTGCCGAGGATGAGCCGCGACCCGAGGGTGACGGTGCCGATGGTCAGCGTCATGCCGCTCACCCGCCCTGGGCGGCGCTGAGCACCTCGACCCGGTCGCCGTCGCGCAGCACGGTCGCCGGCCAGCCGGTGCGGGGCACCACCTCGCCGTTCACCGCCACCGCGAGGCCGCGCCGCTGCTCGGTGACCGCGCGGACCAGGTCCGCCACGGTCGACCCGCCGGGCAGGTCCCGGCCGGCACCGTTGACGATCAGTTGCACGTCTCCTCCTCGGGGGTGGGTGCGATCCGGTCCCGGCCGGCGGCCCGGGCGGCGGCGCCGGCGGTGAACCGGTCCGGCGCGAAGGGGGCGAGCAGCGGGTCCGCCGCGCCGGTGAGCACCAGTTCGGTGATCAGGTCGGCGGTGACCGGGGTGAGCAGGATGCCGTGCCGGTGGTGGCCGGTGGCGACCAGCACACCGGGCCGGCCGGGCAGCGGCCCGAGGATCGGCGCGTTGTCCGGCGTACCGGGGCGCAGCCCGGCGGCGGCCTCCACCAGGATGTACTCGGCCAGGTCGGGCACCAGGTCGACGGCGGCGCGGAGCAGCCGCAGCACCGCCCCGGCGGTCACCTCGGTGTCGGCGCGCTCCTCGACGGTCGCGCCGAGGACCACCTCGCCGTCGGCGCGCGGCACCAGGTACACCGACTCGCCGTCGGCGTACCCCCGGATCACGTGCCGGAAGTCCGGCGTGCCGCGACCGGGCGCGCGCAGCCGGAGCACCTGCCCCTTCACCGGCCGGACCGGCAGGCCGGTGAGCGCGGCGGCGCCGCAGCCGGCGGCGACCACGGTGACCCGGGCGTCCACGTCGGTGAGGCTGGCGACCGCGCCGGGTACCAGCGTGGCCCCGGCCCGCTCGGCCGCCGCCCGCAGCGCGGCCACTAGCCGCCGGGGGTCGACCTGGTGGTCGCCGGGCGCGACCGCGCCGCCGCGCACCCGCGGCGCCAGCGCCGGCTCGCGGTCCCGCAACTCGGAGGGGCGCAGCGGCGTGATCGGCAGCCCCAACCCCCGCTGGTACGACCAGAGTCGCCGCGCCTCGGCCAGGTCGTCACCGGTGAGCCCGACGACGAGGGTGCCCTCGGTGCGGTGGCCGAAATCGGTGCCGGCGGCCTCGGCCAGCTCGGCGGCGAAGCCCGGCCAGCGGGCGGCCGACTCGGTGAGCAGCCCGGTCAGCTCGTGCTCCCCGAAGTACGCCTCGGCGACCGGCGAGAGCATCCCGGCGGCCACGTGGGACGCGCCGGAGCCGGGGGCGGGATCGTGCACGACGACGCGCAGCCCGCGCGCGGCGCAGCGCCAGGCGATCGCCAGCCCGACCGGTCCCGCCCCCACCACGGCGACGTCCGGTCGGGTCAGCACGTCAGCGCCCCGAGCAGTTCAGCGGTAGCTCGGGCCGGATCCGTTGATCCGGACAGCGCCCCCACCACCGCCACCCCGTACGCCCCGGCGGCCCGCAGCGCCGGCACCGACGCGGCGGTCACCCCGCCGATGGCGATCACCGGCACGGCGACGGCCTCGGCGACGGCGCGTACCCCGTCCGGGCCGATCGGGGCCGGCAGGCCGGTCTTGGTGGTGGTGGCGTGGCAGGGGCCCACGCCCAGGTAGCTGGCTCCGGCGGCGACCGCCTCGGTGGCGGCGACCGGTTCCCGGGCGGTGGCGCCGAGCACGGCGGTGGCGCCGAGCACCCGGCGGGCCGCCCCGACCGGCAGGTCGTCCGCGCCCACGTGGCCCCCGGCGGCGCCCACCGCGAGCGCCACGTGCAGCCGGTCGTTGACCAGGCACGGCACCCCGTACGGCGCGCACAGCGCGAGCACCCGGCGGGCCAGCTCGTACGCCTGCCGGTCGGTGGCGTCGTCGTCCACCCGGACCTGTACGACCAGCTCGGCGCGGGCCACCGGCAGGGCGGCGCGCAGCACGGCGAGCGGGTCGCGCCCCGGCCGGGTGTCGGTGATCAGATGCAGTCGTCCCAGGGACGGCACGGCAACGCTCCTCCCTGCGCCGGCATTACCCGGATCAGGTTCGACGGTCGGGGGCTTCAGCCCCCCTCTCAGCCCGGTGCACCGGGCTCCCGTGGGTCACTTGCGGCATACCGTACGACGGATGCGCCGATCCGCCAAGGGCGGGGTGCGCTTTTCCCACGGACCGTCTCAACTCGACGGTGCGGGCAGCGCGTGACGAACCCCTCACGCCATGCTGTCCGGTTGGCCCTGAGTGGACGGACCGGGCACGAAAGAACGGGGCACCTCGGAGGCGTCGCAACGACTCCGAGGTGCCCCGCTCACGGGTGGTGCGACCGCCGGTGGGTCGGCCGACCGGCCGACGATCAGAGGATGGCGTCGAGGGCGTCCAGGTCCTCGTCGGTGGGCTGCCAGGTCCCGGCCTCGGCGTTGGCCCGCACCTGCTCCGGCGTGGTGGCGCCGGCGATCACCGAGGTCACCGCCGGACGGGCGGCCAGCCCGCCGATCGCCACCTGGAGCATCGACAGGCCGCGCTCGCCGGCGTACGCCTCGATGGCCTCGATGGTGTCCCAGTCCGCGGCGGCGAGGCGCTGCGCGTACCGGCCGCCGCCGGAGAGCCGGCTGCCGGCGGGCGGCGCCTCGTTGCGCTTGTACTTGCCGGTGAGCAGGCCGTTGGCGAGCGGGAAGAACGGCAGCATGCCCAGGCCGAACCGCTCGCAGGCGGGCACGACCTCGGTTTCGACGGAGCGTTCCAGCAGCGAGTAGTGGTTCTGCGCGCTGATGAACCGGGCCCGCCCGTTGGAGGAGGCGACCCAGTCGGCGTCGGCGATCTGCCAGCCGGCGAAGTTGGAGTTGCCGAGGTAGCGCACCTTGCCGGCGCGGACGAGGTCGTCCAGGGCGGCGAGCGTCTCGTCGATCGGGGTGCCCGGGTCGGGCTCGTGCATCTGGTACAGGTCGATGTGGTCGGTGCCGAGCCGGCGCAGCGACGCCTCCACGGCCCGGGCGATGTAGCGGCGCGCGCCCCGGGCGCCGTGGTCGGGGCCGTTCATGCCGTGCATGTCCATGCCGAACTTGGTGGCCACCACCACGTCGTCCCGGCGCCCCTTGAGCGCCTGCCCGAGCAGTTCCTCGGAGCCGCCCTGCGGCTCGCCGTAGATGTCGGCGGTGTCGAAGAAGTTGATCCCGGCGTCGAGGGCGGCGTCGACCACCGCCCGGGTGCCGTCGAGGTCGAGCTTGCGGCCGAAGTTGTTGCAGCCGATGCCGACCAGGGACACCACGAGCCCGGAGTCGCCCAACCGGCGGTAGGTCATCTCAGTCACGTGATCCACCCTATGCCCGCCGCGAGCGACGGGCCCCGCGCCCGCCGCCCGTCAGCGCACGTCCCAGACCGGCTCCGGCGTCTCCACCACCTCGCCGTCGCCGCCGAACAGCACGAACCGGTCGAAGGACCGGGTGAACCAGCGGTCGTGGGTGACCGCGACCACCGTCCCGGAGAACGCGGCCAGCCCGGCCTCCAGCGCCTCGGCGGAGGCGAGGTCGAGGTTGTCCGTCGGCTCGTCGAGCAGCAGCAGGGTCGCCCCGGACAGTTCCAACAGGAGCACCAGGAAACGTGCCTGCTGCCCGCCGGAGAGGGTGCCGAAGCGCTGGTCGCCCTGTGCGGCCAGCTCGTACCGGCTGAGCGCCGCCATCGCGGCGTGCCGGTCCATCCCGGCCCGGTGGTCGTCGCCCCGCCAGAGGATCTCGACCAGGGTCTTCGCCACCAGCTCGGGCCGGTCGTGGGTCTGGGAGAAGTGGCCGGGCCGGACCCGCGCGCCGAGCCGGACCGTGCCGTCGTGGGCGACCGGGGCCAACGCGGCCGCGCCGTCGACCGGGCCGTTGGCCGGGTCCGGGTCGGTGCCGCCCCGGGCGAGCAGCCGCAGGAAGTGCGACTTCCCCGTCCCGTTGGCGCCGAGCACGGCGACCCGGTCGCCGTACCAGAGTTCCAGGTCGAAGGGGTAGGTCAGGCCGTCGAGCTCCAGCTGGTCGCAGATGACCGCGCGCTTGCCGGTCCGCCCGCCGGCCAGGCGCATCCGGATGTCCTGGTCCTTCGGGGGTACGGGCGGCGGCCCGGCCTCCTCGAACTTGCGCAGCCGGGTCTGCGCCGCCTGGTAGCGCGACGCCATCCCGTCGTTGTACGCGGCCTTCTGCTTGTACATCAGCATCAGCTCGCGCAGCTTCTGGTGTTCCTCGTCCCAGCGTTTGCGCAGCTCGTCGAGGCGGGCGTGCCGGGCCACCCGGGCGTCGTACCAGCTGGCGAAGCCCGCCGGGTGCACCCAGGCGCTGCCGCCCTCGACGGCGACCACCCGATCGGCGGTCTGGGCCAGCAGTTCCCGGTCGTGCGAGACGTAGAGCACGGACTTGCCGGACTCGCGCAGCCGCGCCTCCAGCCAGCGCTTGCCGGGCACGTCGAGGAAGTTGTCCGGCTCGTCGAGGAGCAGTACCTCGTCGGTGCCGCGCAGCAGCAGTTCCAGGGCGAAGCGCTTCTGCTGGCCGCCGGAGAGGGTGCGCACCGGGCGGTCCCGGGCGGCGTCCCAGGGCAGGTCCAGCACGATGGTGGCGACCGTGTCGAAGAGCACCTCGGCGTCGTACCCGCCGGTCTCGCCCCAGGCGGCCAGCGCGTCCGCGTACGCCAGCTGGGCCTTGCCGGCGGCGGTGCTGTACTTGCCGCGCAGCTCGGCCGACCGCATGGCCGCCTCGGTCTCGGCCAGCCGGCGGCCGGCGTCGCGCAGCGCCGGTGGGGCGAGCGAGAGCGCCAGGTCGGCGAGCGTGGTGTCGTCCCCGATCATGCCGATGAACTGCCGCATCACGCCGAGGCCGCCGGCCCGGGCGACGGCGCCGGTCTTCACCGGCAGGTCGCCGGCGACCATCCGCAACAGTGTCGTCTTGCCGGCGCCGTTCGGGCCGACCAGGGCGACCTTGGCACCCTCACCGACCCGGAACGACACGTCGGCGAAGAGTTCCCGGCCGTCGGGGAGGATGTACCCGACCCCTGCCACGTCCACGTATCCCACGCCGGCATCCTGCCGGAGCGGGCGGCGCGGGCGACACCCGATTACCGGGTGACCCGCAGCACCCGGTAGCCCTTCTGGCTGGCGTGCCGCTCGACCTGCCAACCGCCGTCGACCAGCCAGCGGTGCAGTGAGTCGCCGCCGAGGTGGCGGGCGATCACCAGCCAGGCGACGCCGTCCGGGGCGAGTCGGGGCAGCCAGCGGCGCAGCAGCTCGTGCAGTTCGGCCTTGCCGATGTGGATCGGCGGGTTGGACCAGATCTGGGTGAAGGTGACGTCGGCCGGGACCTCGTCCGGGGCGACCGCCCGTAACCGGTCGGCGGCGCCGACCCGGCGGGCGTTCTCGGCGGTGAGGGCGCGGGCCCGCTCGTTGACGTCGACCGCCCAGACGGTGGCGGCCGGCGCGCTGGTGGCCAGCACGCAGCTGATCGGCCCGAAGCCCGAGCCGATGTCGAGCAGGTCACCGCCGACGGTGGCGGTCGGCAGCTCGGCCTTGCGCAGCAGGACGGCGGTGCCGGGGTCGAGCCGGTCGGCGGAGAAGACCCCGCTGGCGGAGGCCAGGGTGTAGTCGCGCCCGGCGACGGAGAACTCGACCTCCCGCGGGCGCGCCGCAGCGGTGGGGCTGGTGGAAAAGTAGTGGTCGCCGGTCACGTCCGGCATTCTCCCACCGGGCCGGAGGGCGGTCGCGGTCGCCTCGGCGGGTAGCACTCCGACGCGCCCGCGCCGGAATTTCCCGTTATTACCCCACTAAAGGGGCAATGGCTCCTACTCTGGGCGACATGGTGTATCGGTACGAGTCCGATGAGGACGCCTTCGTGGAGTACCCGCGGTCCGAGTCGGACCTGCCGGAGTTCCCGCCCGGCCCGCCCGCGCCGGCCGGGCCGTCTCCGTCCCGCTTCCCCACCCCGTCACTGCCGCGGGCCACCCGGCCGGCTCCCCCGGCCGCCGACCCGGTTCCGGTCCGCGCGTCCGTCCAGGTCCCGCCGCCGCCCACCCTCCCCCGCGAGTACGTCCCGACCGAGCCGACCGAGCCGACCGAGCCGCCGGGGCCGCCCGCGTCCGGCCGGTCCGGCTCCGGGCGCGGCGGTGGTCGGCTGTGGCAGGTGCTCGTCGGCGGTGCGGCGGTGCTGGTCCTGCTCGCGCTCTGCGGCCTCGGCGCGGCGGCCCTCCTCGCCGACCGCACGCCGAGCGACGACCCGACGGCGGCGGCGCCGCAGCCCACCACGGCCGCGCCGGTCGACGGGTCGACCGCCGACGACCTCGACTCCCGCGACACGGACCAGCAGCCGCTGACCGCGCGCGAGGTCTTCGCCGGTAAGAAGCTGGTGGTGGCCGACGGACGACCCGCCTACGACGTGCTGACGACGCACTCCGGTGGCAGTTGCGCGGTCGCTGCCACCGGCGAGATCGCCGATCTGCTGGTCCGGCTCGGGTGCAGCCAGGTGGTCCGGGGCACGCTGCGCTCCGCCGACGGCGAGCACCTGGCCACCGCCGGCCTGTTCAACCTGACCGACAAGGCCAGCGCGCAACGCGTCCGGGACCGGATCCGGCAGCTGCTCGACGAGCGGCAGGGCCGCTTCCGCGGCCTGGCCGCCGGTGACGGCACCGAGGCGCTCAGCACTGCTGCGGCCCGGGTCGGCTGGCAGGTACGCGGCCACTACCTCGCCTACTGCCTGGTCGTCCGCGCCGACGGCGGCGCCGTGCCGGCCGGGGACACGGCGGCCCGCGACATCATCTACGACCTGATCGAGCTGCACCTCGACAAGGGCGTGCTCGAACGCCGGGCCGCCGGCGGCAGCGCCGTCCAGCCCACCGCGAGGGCGACCGAGGGCACCGGCACCCAGGGCGGCAACGCCACTCCCGACGGGCTGCCCGGCAACTGAGCCGCCGGTCGACGGCGACACGACGCGAGGCCCGGTCCGAGTCCTGCGGACCGGGCCTCGCCACGTGTTCAGGCCCGCCTGAGCAACGCCTGGTCACGCGCCACGCCGCCGGCGCGGGCGCGCGCACCGGGTGGGTGCCCTTGGCTGCACCGGGTCTCGCGAACCCCCGTGCGCTCAGGCCTCGGTGGCGACGCGGAGGCGGCGGGTGAGGTCGGCGCGGCGCGCGTACTCGGCCGGGTCGTCCGGGTAGCCGACCGCGACCAGGGTCAACCCGTGCGCCGCCGCGACGGTCACCTCGCTGGAGCGTTCCCGCCGGCTCAGCAGGCTCGCCGGCCACGCGACCGGCCGCCGGCCGTCCCCGGCGACCAGCATCGCCCCGACCAGGCTGCGCACCATCGCCTGGCAGAACGCGTCGGCCTGCACGGTGGCCACGAGGATGCCGTCCGGGTCGCGCCGCCAGTCCAGCCGGGTCACCTCGCGCAGCGTGGTGGCGTTCTCCTTGCGCCGGCAGTACGCGGCGAAGTCGTGCTCCCCCACCAGCCCGGCCGCGGCGGCGTTCAGCGCCGTCAGCTCCAGCGGCTTCGGCCAGGCGAGGGTGTCGTGCCGGCGCAGCGGCTCGGCGCCCCAGGGGGCGTCGGTCACCCGGTACTCGTAGCGCCGGAAGGTCGCCGAGAAACGGGCGTCGAAGTCGGCGGGCACCTCGCTCATGGCGCGGACCCGCACGTCGGTCGGGAGCAGCCGGGCCAACCGGCGCAGCAGCCGTCCGTCGTGCTCCCGCCACACGGCGGTGGGCAGGTCGAGGTGGCAGACCTGACCGGTCGCGTGCACCCCGGCGTCGGTGCGGCCGGCGACGGTCAGCCCGGTCGCCGTGCCCGCGCCGAGGACCAGGTCCAGCGTCTGGGTCAGCACCCCGGCGACCGTCCGCCGGGTCGGCTGGGCGGCCCAGCCGGAGAAGTCCGTGCCGTCGTACGAGACGTCCAGCCGCAGCCGGGTCCGCTCGTCCACCTCGTACCTCCCGTTCACGCCGTCGGGCCCGGCACCCCAGGAAGGGATGCCGGGCCCGACGATGACGCCTGTGCTCAGGCCTTGTTCTCGTTGGCCTCGTCGCTGTCCTCGCGGGCGGCGTCGGTGTCACCGGACGCCGACACCGGCGGCTCGGCGTCCTGGTCGCCCGAGTTCGACTCCGGGGTCTCCTCGGCCGGGGCCAGGGCCTCGACCTTGTCCTGCTGGGCGGCCTTGCGGGCGGCGGTCTTCTTGTTCGCCTTGGGCTCGGCGACCTGAAGCTCCTCGACCAGCTCGATGATCGCCATCGGAGCGGCGTCACCCTTGCGCGGACCGGTCTTCACGATCCGGGTGTAGCCACCGTTGCGGTTGGCGTACCGGGGCGCGATCTGGTCGAACAGGGCGTAGACCACGTCCTTGTCCTTGACGACGCCCAGCACCCGCCGGCGCGCGGCGAGGTCGCCACGCTTGGCCTTGGTGATGAGCTGCTCGGCCAGCGGACGCAGCCGCCGGGCCTTCGTCTCGGTGGTCTGGATCTTGCCGTGCTGGAACAGCGCGGTGGCCAGGTTGGCCAGCATCAGCCGCTCGTGCGCGGGGCTGCCGCCGAGGCGGGGGCCCTTGGTGGGCGTGGGCATGCTTGGTGCTCCTCAGGTGTGGCGGCAGCGCGGACTAGAGCTGCTCGGTCTCGCGGTAGTCGTCGGTGTCGTAGTCGGCCTCGCCGAAGGCGTCCACGACGTGCGCCGGGTCGAAGTTCGGGGCCGAGTCCTTCAGCCCGAGACCCATCCCGGCGAGCTTCATCTTGACCTCGTCGATCGACTTCTGACCGAAATTCCGGATGTCGAGGAGGTCGGCCTCGGTACGCCCGATGAGCTCACCAACGGAGTTGATGCCCTCGCGCTTGAGGCAGTTGTAGGAGCGGACGGTGAGGTCCAGCTCCTCGATCGGCAGGGCCAGGTCCGCCGCGAGCTGGGCGTCCTGCGGGGACGGCCCGATGTCGATGCCCTCGGCGGTCTCGTCCAGCTCCCGGGCCAGGCCGAAGAGCTCCACCAGCGTCGAGCCGGCGGAGGCCAGCGCGGTACGCGGGCCCATCGACGGCTTGGTCTCGACGTCGATGATCAGCCGGTCGAAGTCGGTCCGCTGCTCGACGCGGGTCGCCTCGACGCGGTACGTCACCTTGAGCACCGGCGAGTAGATCGAGTCGACCGGGATCCGGCCGATCTCGGCGCCGGCCTGCTTGTTCTGCGCCGCCGTGACGTAGCCACGACCCCGCTCCACGGTCAGCTCCATGTCGAGCCGGCCCTTGCCGTTGAGGGTGGCGAGCTTCAGGTCCGGGTTGTGCACCGAGACGCCGGCCGGGGGCTGGATGTCGCCCGCCGTCACGTCGCCCGGGCCCTGCTTGCGCAGGTACATGCTGACCGGCTCGTCGTGCTCGGAGCTGACGTTGAGCTCCTTGATGTTCATGACGAGCTCGACCACGTCCTCCTTGACCCCGGGGATCGTGGTGAACTCGTGCAGCACACCGTCGATCTTGATCGAGGTGACCGCCGCACCCGGGATGGACGACAGCAGCGTACGACGCAGCGAGTTGCCCAGGGTGTAGCCGAAACCGGGCTCCAGCGGCTCGATGGTGAACCGGGACCGGGTCTCGTTGATCGACTCCTCGGAGAGGGAGGGTCGCTGGCTGATGAGCATCTTTTCTCTTCTCTTCCGGGACGCCCGCTATTTGACGCCCACGACACAAACTGTTCCGGTGGCCCGCCCCGCGGGGCGGGCCACCGCAACGAGCCCTTACTTGGAGTAGAGCTCGACGATCAGCTGCTCCTGGACCTGGGTGTCGATCACCTGGCGGGCCGGGAGCGAGTGCACGAGGATCTTCATCTGGCTCGGGATGGCCTCAAGCCACGCCGGAACCGACCGCGAACCGGCCTGAGCCTGCGCCACCAGGAACGGGGTGAGCTCCTTGCTCTTGCCCCGTACCTCGATGATGTCGTGCTCCTTGACGCGGTACGACGGGATGTCGACCTTCTTGCCGTTCACCGTGAAGTGGCCGTGCTTGACCAGCTGGCGGGCCTGGTCACGCGAGCTGGCGTAGCCGGCCCGGTAGACCACGTTGTCCAGCCGCGACTCGAGGATCTGCAGGAGAACCTCACCGGTCTTGGCCTTCTTGCTCACGGCCTCTTCGTAGTAGCCGCGGAACTGCTTCTCCAGCACGCCGTAGACACGACGGGCCTTCTGCTTCTCACGGAGCTGGAGCAGGTACTCCGTCTCCTTCGTGCGGCCGCGGCCGTGCTGCCCGGGCGGGAACGGCCGGGACTCGAACGGGCACTTCGGACCATCGCACTTGCTGCCCTTGAGGAACAGCTTCATCTTCTCCCGCCGGCAACGGCGGCAGTCAGCACCGGTGTAACGAGCCATCTCTCTCTAACCTCTCAGACCCGGCGACGCTTCGGCGGACGGCATCCGTTGTGCGGCTGCGGGGTGACGTCGGAGATCTGCCCGACCTCGAGGCCCACGGCCTGCAGCGAACGGATGGCGGTCTCCCGGCCGGAGCCGGGGCCCTTGACGAACACGTCGACCTTGCGCATGCCGTGCTCCATCGCCCGACGCGCGGCGGCCTCGGCGGCGAGCTGCGCGGCGAACGGGGTCGACTTGCGGGAGCCCTTGAAGCCCACCTGGCCGGACGAGGCCCAGGAGATGACCGCACCGGTCGGGTCCGTGATGGACACGATGGTGTTGTTGAAGGTGCTCTTGATGTGCGCCTGCCCGTGGGCGACGTTCTTGCGTTCCTTGCGCCGGACCTTCTTGACGGCGGCTCCGGCACGAGCCTTCGGTGGCATAAGTCTGTGCGCTCCTAGTTACTTCTTGCCGGGCTTCTTCTTGCCGGCGACGGTCCGCTTCGGGCCCTTGCGGGTCCGCGCGTTGGTCTTGGTCCGCTGGCCACGCACGGGCAGGCCCCGGCGGTGCCGGATGCCGGCGTAGCAGCCGATCTCGACCTTGCGGCGGATGTCAGCGGCGACCTCGCGGCGCAGGTCGCCTTCAACCTTGTAGTTGCCCTCGATGTGGTTGCGGAGCTGGACCAGCTCCTCATCCGTGAGGTCCCGAACGCGCTTGTCCGGCGAGATGCCGGTAGCGGTGAGCGTCTCCAGGGCGCGGGTACGACCGACCCCGAAGATGTAGGTGAGCGCGATCTCCATCCGCTTCTCGCGGGGGAGGTCGACGCCGACTAGACGTGCCATGTGCGGGCGTACTCCTCGTGGTGTTGTGGCGGAGGTCTGGACCCGTCCCACCCCGCTACCGGCCGTCCCGTCCTTCCGACGCTGTCAGCGCCGGCGACCGGGATCGGTCGTGCCCGAGCGGGCCCCGGCCTCCGACCGGGGGTCAACCACGATTGAGTACGCGCTGCGTACCGCTCGTGGCTGGAACGAGCTGATGATGTGCTGTCTGGATCTGCGGTCCGGACCGATCCGACCGGCCGTGTCACGACCGGTGGGACTGGTTCAGCCCTGGCGCTGCTTGTGGCGCGGGTCGGTGCAGATGACCATGACCCGGCCGTGCCGGCGGATCACCCGGCACTTGTTGCAGATCCTCTTGACGCTCGGCTTGACCTTCACGGTTGCCTTACTTCCCATCTGGCCCGGTGGCGCGACCACGCGCGACGCCGGACGTCGAAGACGGACACGGGGACGTCCCGGCCGTCGTCAGGATTACTTGTAGCGGTAGACGATGCGCCCGCGGGTCAGGTCGTACGGCGAGAGTTCGACGACGACCCGGTCCTCCGGCAGGATACGGATGTAGTGCTGCCGCATCTTGCCGCTGATGTGAGCCAGCACCTTGTGGCCGTTCGCGAGCTCCACCCGGAACATTGCGTTCGGCAGGGGCTCGATGACCCGACCCTCGATCTCGATGGCTCCGTCTTTTTTCGGCATGTCCTCCGCTGTCCTGACGTCGGTTACTCCGGACGGCCCACAACGTCTTACACGGGCATCCGACCGAGATCGGAGGGCCCGCGCCAGCCGCGGCTCCGACTCCCACCGAAGCGCGTAGTGGGCATGCCGGAGTGGACGCTGTGCGCCGATCTGAAAGTGTACGCCCGAGTGCGGGCGGTCGCCAAACCGGCCACCCCGCCCGTCACCCGGAGGAAGGAAAACGGACGCGAGGCGACATCTCCCCCGCCGCCGCCGGCTCCGGCCGGCAGCCCGACGGTCGCCGGATCAGCTGGGTCCCGGATCGGCCCTGCCGCGCCAGCTGAGCCCGTTGTCCGGGTCGACGTCGCGGGAGCCGGATCAGGACGCGGCGGACTCGGCCGGCTGCCGGGCGGTGACCAGGTCGCCCAGTCGGGCCCGCCCGCCGTCGAAGGCGGTCAGCACCCAGACCCCGTCGGGCAGCAGCGCCATCGAGTGCTCCACGTGCACCGCCATCGACCGGTCCCGGGTGACGACCGTCCAGCCGTCGGCCAGCTCGACGGTACGCGGCGACCCCATCGTGATCATCGGCTCGATGGCCAGCGCCAGGCCCGGCACCAGCCGCGGACCCTTGCCCGGCCGCCCGTGGTTGAGCACGTGCGGGTCCTGGTGCATCTCGGTGCCGATGCCGTGCCCGCCGTAGCCGTCGACGATGCCGTACCGGCCGCCCTTGCGGACCGCGTTCTCCACCGCGTGCGAGATGTCGGTCAGCCGGCCCCTGCCGCTGGCGGCGCCCCGCGCGGCGGCGGCGATCCCGGCCCACATGGCGTCCTCCGCCACCTCGGCCATCTTCAGCAGCGCCGGGTCGACCTCGCCCACGCCCACGGTGATCGCGGCGTCGCCGTGCCAGCCGTTCAGCACCGCGCCGCAGTCGATGGAGATCACGTCGCCGTCGCGGAGCACCTGCTGCGCCGACGGGATGGCATGCACCACCTGCTCGTTCACCGACGAGCAGATCGAGGCGGGGAAGCCGTGGTAGCCCTTGAACGAGGGGACGGCCCCGGCCTCGCGGATGGTCGACTCGGCGATCGCGTCCAGGTCTGCGGTGCTGACCCCGGGGGCGACGGCCTCCCGCATCCGACGCAGGGCCTCGGCGACCACCAGGCCGGCGGCCCGCATCTTCTCGATCTGGTCGGGGGTCTTCAGCTGGATGTCCAGCTGGGGACGGCGCATGGAGCGAATACCTTTCGTTGCCGGACAGCGATCAGCGGGGCACGTCGCACGTACCCCGCTGTTCGCACTCTATCCGCCGGAGCCCGGCAGGACCTCAGCCGCCGTACGACCGCAGCGCATCGATGGCGCGGACCGTGACGTCCTCCACCGGCCCGGTGGCGTCTATCCCGACCAGCTTGTTCTGGGCGCCGTAGTAGTCGACCAGCGGCGCCGTCTTCTCGGCGTACTCCCGCAGGCGGGCCGCGATCGTCTCCGGCTTGTCGTCGTCCCGCTGGAACAGCTCGGCACCACAGCGGTCGCAGATGCCCTCGCGGGTGGTGGCGTCGAACTCGACGTGCCAGATCTTGCCGCAGCCGCGGCAGGTGCGCCGGCCGGAGAGCCGCCGGATCACCTCGTCGTCGTCGACGACCAGCTCCAGCACCAGGTCCAGTGCGGTGCCGAGGTCCGCGAGGAGCTTGTCCAGCGCGGCGGCCTGCGGCGTCGTCCGCGGGAAGCCGTCGAGCAGGAAGCCGTCGGCGGCGTCCGGCTCGGCGAGCCGGTCCCGGACCATGTTGATGGTGACCTCGTCCGGGACCAGCTTGCCGGCGTCCATGTACCGCTTGGCCTCGACACCCAACGGCGTGCCCTGCGAGACGTTCGCCCGGAAGATGTCACCGGTCGAGATCTTCGGCACCGAAAGGTGTGCGGCGATGAATTCCGCCTGCGTGCCCTTGCCCGCGCCCGGCGGGCCAACCAGAACGAGTCGCATCTACCGCAGGAACCCTTCGTAGTTCCGCTGCATGAGTTGGCTCTCGATCTGCTTCACGGTCTCGAGACCGACGCCGACCATGATGAGCACAGCGGTGCCGCCGAACGGGAAGTTCTGGAACTGCTGGCTGTTCAGCCAGATGAAGAAGAAGTTCGGCAGGATCGCGACGACGCCCAGGTAGAGCGCGCCCGGCAGGGTGATCCGGCTGAGGATGAAGTCCAGATAGTCGGCGGTCGGCTTGCCGGGGCGAATGCCCGGCACGAAGCCGCCGTACTTCTTCATGTTGTCCGCGACCTCGGTCGGGTTGAACGTGATCGACACGTAGAAGTACGTGAAGAAGATGATCAACAGGAAGTAGAGCGCGATGTAGATCGGGCTGCTCGGGTCGACCAGGTTGTTCTGGATCCAGGCCTGGGTCTTGCCCGGGTCGGTCTGGTCGAAGAACTGCAGCCCCAGCTGCGGCAGGTAGAGCAGCGACGAGCCGAAGATGACCGGGATCACACCCGCCTGGTTGACCTTCAGCGGGATGTAGGTCGAGGTGCCGCCGTACATCCGCCGGCCGATCATCCGCTTGGCGTACTGCACCGGGATGCGGCGCTGCGCCTGCTCGATGAAGCAGACCGCGGTGATGACCAGCAGCACCAGCACGAGCACCAGGCCGAACTTGGCCCAGCCCTCGTTGGTCTTGATCTTCCAACCCTCGCTGGGGAGGCGGGCCGCGATCGAGGTGAAGATGAGGACGGACATGCCGTTGCCGACGCCGCGGTCGGTGATCAGCTCACCGAGCCACATCACCATGCCGGTGCCGGCGGTCATCGTCATGACCAGGATGGACAGGGTGAGCCAGTTCGGGATGCCGGTGCCCTCAGGCACGATCGGGAACTGGTCGCAGCGGTTCTGGAACAGCTGCCCGGAGCGGGCCAGCGCCACGAAGGCCGACGACTGGAGGATGCCCAGCCCGAGGGTCAGGTAGCGGGTGTACTGGGTGATCTTCGCCTGGCCGGCCTGGCCCTCCTTGCGGAGGTGCTCCAGCCGCGGGATGACCACGGTGAGCAGCTGCAGGATGATCGACGCGGTGATGTAGGGCATGATGCCCAGCGCGAAGACCGAGAGCTGCAGCAGTGCGCCGCCGGAGAAGAGGTCCAGCAGGTTCAGCACTCCGGTGCTCTGACCCTGGAGGGTGTCGAGGCACTTCTGCACGTTGCCGTACGAGACGCCGGGGCTGGGCAGAGTGGCGCCGAGCCGGTAGACCGCGATGATGCCTACTGTGAACAGCAGCTTCTTGCGCAGGTCAGGCGTACGGAACGCACTGAGAAAGGCGGACAGCAACTTCTTCCTCCTGCGCGAGGCGGGCCGCCGGTGATCCCTGGCGGGGGCGGGGTGGGTGCCGGGCGAGTGCCCGATATCCATAGCTGGGAAGGGACTCTAACAGCCCGCTCCCGGTCCGGGCAGACGTGCCCGGCTACATAAACCGAATCCGATGTTACCCGGCGCACACATGCCTGGTAGACCACGGCGCCCGCCCAGTTGGGGACAACTGAGCGGGCGCCATGGGTCGTGCCTTACAGCTCGGTGACGGAGCCACCGGCAGCGGTGATCTTCTCCTTGGCCGACGCGCTGAACCCGTGCGCCGACACCTGGAGGGCCACACCGCCGAGGTCGCCGGTGCCGAGGACCTTGACCGGCTGGCCCTTGCGGACCGCGCCGACCTCGACCAGCTCCTGCGGGCCGACCTGGCCGCCGTTCGGGAAGAGCTCGGCGAGCCGGTCCAGGTTGACCACCTGGAAGACGACCTTGAACTTGTTCTTGAAGCCCTTCATCTTCGGCAGGCGCATGTGGATGGGCATCTGCCCACCCTCGAACGACGCCGGGATGTTCTTGCGGGCCTTGGAACCCTTGGTACCGCGACCGGCGCTCTTGCCCTTGGAGCCCTCACCGCGACCCACCCGGGTCTTCGCGGTCTTGGCACCCGGGGCCGGGCGCAGGTGGTGAACCTTGATCGTCATTACTCGACCTCCTCGACCTTCACGAGGTGGTTGACCGTGAAGATCATGCCGCGAATCTCCGGCCGGTCCTCCTTGACCACCACGTCGTTGATCCGCTTCAGACCGAGCGAACGCAGCGAATCACGCTGGTTCTGCTTGGTGCCGATGCCGGACCGGACCTGGGTGACCTTCAGGCGTGCCATCAGGACGCCACCCCCGCCCGCGACGCCAGCATGGCGGCCGGCGCGACGTCCTCCACCGGCAGACCACGACGGGTCGCGACGGCCTCGGGGGACTCGAGCCCCTTCAGCGCCGCCACCGTGGCGTGCACGATGTTGATCGGGTTCGACGAGCCGAGGCTCTTGGAGAGCACGTCGTGGATGCCCGCGCACTCCAGCACGGCACGCACCGGGCCACCGGCGATGACACCGGTACCGGCCGACGCCGGCTTGAGCAGCACGACGCCGGCAGCGGCCTCGCCCTGCACCGGGTGCGGGATCGACTGGCCGATCCGCGGCACCTTGAAGAAGTGCTTCTTGGCCTCCTCGACACCCTTGGCGATCGCCGCGGGCACCTCCTTGGCCTTTCCGTAGCCCACGCCGACCGTGCCGTCGCCGTCGCCCACGATCACCAGGGCGGTGAAGCTGAAGCGACGACCACCCTTCACGACCTTGGCGACGCGGTTGATCGCGACGACCCGCTCGAGGTGCGGGGTCTTCTCGACGGGCGCGTTTCCGCGGCCGCCCTCACGGCGGTTGTCGCGGCGACCACCCTCGTTGCCACCGGACCCGCCGCCACGGCGCTGTTGACCTGGCATCAGCAGCCTTCCTTATCTCTCGTGACGGGGTTTCTAGAACTCGAGCCCGGCTTCGCGGGCGGCGTCGGCAAGCGCGGCGACCCGCCCCGCGTACCGGTTGCCACCGCGGTCGAAGACGACCTTGGAGACGCCGGCGGCCTTGGCGCGCTCGGCGAGCAGGGCGCCGACCTTGCCGGCCAGGGCGCTCTTGTCGCCCTCCGCACCACGCAGCGACGCGTCCAGGGTCGAGGCCGACGCCAGGGTGTGACCCTTGGTGTCGTCCACGATCTGGGCGACCATGTGCCGCAGGGAGCGGGTGACCACCAGGCGGGGACGCTCGGCGGTGCCGCTGACGTTCTTGCGGACCCGGAAGTGCCGGCGCGCACGCCCGACGGCACGCTTGGCGGCGACGCCGCGGCGGCGCTTGAGCAGCGTGGCGCTCACTTCTTACCTGCCTTTCCAGCCTTGCGGCGGATGACCTCGCCCTGGTACTTCACGCCCTTGCCCTTGTAGGGCTCCGGCGGGCGGATCTTCCGGATGTTGGCGGCGACCTCACCGACCTGCTGCTTGTCGATGCCGGCCACGTGGAACAGCGTCGGCTTCTCCACCGTGAAGGTGATGCCGTTCGGAGCCGGCACCAGCACCGGGTGCGAGAACCCGAGCGCGAACTCGAGATCCTTGCCCTTGGCGGTGACGCGGTAACCGGTACCGGCGATCTCCAGGCTCTTGCGGTAGCCCTCGGTCACACCGACGATCATGTTGGCGACCAGGGTACGGCTGAGGCCGTGCAGTTCCTTGGCCTTGCGCTCGTCGTTCGGCCGGTTGACGTGCACCTGGCCGTCCTCGCCACGCTCCGCCGTGATCGGCTCGGCGAGCGTGTGCGACAGCTCGCCCTTGGGGCCCTTGACCTTCACGGTCTGGCCGTCGATCGTGATGTCGACGCCGGCCGGTACCGGGATCGACTTACGTCCAATACGCGACATTTCTACCTGTCTCCCGTTACCAGACGAAGGCGAGGACTTCCCCGCCAACGCTCCGCTTGCGGGCCTGCCGGTCGGTGAGCAGCCCCTGGGACGTCGAAATGATCGCCACGCCCAGCCCGCCGAGCACCCGCGGGAGCCCGTCCGACTTGGCGTACACCCGGAGACCGGGCTTGGACACGCGCTTGATGCCGGCCAGGCTCCGCTCGCGGTTCTGGCCGTACTTCAGCTCGACGACCAGTCGCTTGCCGACGGCGCCCTCCTCGGGCTCCTCGACCGACCAGGTGGCGATGTAACCCTCGGCCTTGAGGACCTCGGCGATGTTCGCCTTGATCTTCGAGTAGGGCATCTTCACCTGGTCGTGGTACGCCTGGTTGGCGTTACGCAGACGCGTGAGCATGTCTGCGATCGGGTCGGTCATCGTCATGAATTCGTCAGCCTTTCTCGCCGGGGTTCCCGGGGCGTTCCGCCCCGGGCCTACGGCGAAGAGCAATAGCTATTACCAGGAAGCCTTGGACACGCCGGGCAGCTCACCGCGGTGGGCCATCTCCCGGATGCACACCCGGCAGAGACCGAACTTGCGGTAGACCGCCTTCGGACGACCACACCGCTGGCAGCGGGTGTACGCGCGAACCGAGAACTTCGGCTTCGCGGCCGCCTTGATGATCAGCGCCTTCTTGGCCATCTCAGTTCTCCTTGAACGGGAAGCCCAGGAGCTTGAGCAGCGCCCGGCCCTCGTCGTCGGTCGTGGCGGTCGTGACCACCGTGATGTCCATGCCCCGCTGGCGATCGATCTTGTCCTGATCGATCTCGTGGAACACCGACTGCTCGGTCAGACCGAACGTGTAGTTGCCGTGCCCGTCGAGCTTGCGACCGTCGAGACCGCGGAAGTCACGGATACGCGGCAGCGCGATCGACAGCAGCCGGTCCAGGAACTCCCACATCCGGTCGCCGCGCAGGGTCACCTTCGCGCCGATCGGCATGCCCTCACGCAGCTTGAACTGCGCGATGGACTTGGTCGCCCGCCGCACCTGCGGCTTCTGGCCGGTGATCGTGGCGAGGTCGCGGACCGCGCCGTCGATCAGCTTGGCGTCGCGAGCAGCCTCGCCGACACCCATGTTGACGACGATCTTGACCAGCCGCGGAACCTGCATGGGGTTCGCGTAGCTGTGCTGCTCCTGCAGCTGCGCCACGATCTCGTTACGGTACCGCTCCTTGAGGCGCGGCATGGTCTTGGTTTCGGTAGCCGTGGTCATCACAGGTCCTTACCGGTGCTACGCGCGATGCGGACCTTCTGGCCGTTGTCGTCGATCCGGTACCCGACGCGGGTCGGGTTCCCGTCGGAGTCCAGGACCTGCACGTTGGAGACGTGGATCGGGGCCTCCTGGGTGACGATGCCACCGGTCTTGGCGCCACGCTGGGTGGTGCTGATGCGGGTGTGCTTCTTGACCCGGTTCACGCCCTCGACCAGGACCTTGTCCTGCCGCGGGTAGGCCGCGATGACCTTGCCCTTGGCACCCTTGTCCTTGCCGGCGATGACGACGACCGTGTCGCCCTTCTTGACCTTCACGGTCACAACACCTCCGGCGCGAGAGAGATGATCTTCATGAACCGCTTGTCCCGCAGCTCCCGACCCACCGGGCCGAAGATACGGGTACCGCGCGGGTCCCCGCCGTCCTTGATGATGACGGCGGCGTTCTCGTCGAAGCGGATGTACGAACCGTCCGGCCGCCGCCTCTCCTTGGCGGTGCGGACGACGACCGCCTTGACGACGTCGCCCTTCTTCACACCGGCACCCGGGATCGCGTCCTTGACGGTGGCCACGATGACGTCGCCGATGCTCGCGTAGCGCCGACCGGAGCCACCGAGAACCCGGATGCACAGGATCTCCCGGGCACCCGTGTTGTCGGCGACGCGCAGTCGCGACTCCTGCTGAATCACGTCTATCTCCTATGTCTGCCGGTTCTCCGGCCGCCCGGAGGCGGCCGGAGCCTGGCGGAACGTGCGCCCGACCGATACCGGCCGAGCTCGAGCCTTCGCTACTTGGCCTTCTCGAGGATCTCCACGAGCCGCCACCGCTTGGTGGCGGAGAGCGGCCGGGTCTCCATGATCAGGACCCGGTCGCCGATACCGGCCGAGTTCTGCTCGTCGTGCACCTTCAACTTGCTGGTACGGCGCATGATCTTGCCGTACAGCGCGTGCTTGACCCGGTCCTCGACCTCGACCACGACGGTCTTTTCCATCTTGTCGCTGACCACGAGGCCCTCACGCACCTTACGGCGGGCCCGCGCGGCGGCGGTGGTGTTCTCGCTCATGATGCAGTCACCTCAGTCGGCGCGGCCGAGAGACCCAGCTCGCGCTCACGCATGATCGTGTAGATCCGGGCGATCTCCCGACGGATGACCTGCAGCCGCCGGTTGTTGTCCAGCTGCCCGGTTGCGGCCTGCACGCGGAGGTTGAACAGCTCCGCCTTGGCCTCACGCAGCTTCGTGACCAGCTCCTCCTCGGAGAGCTCACGCAGCTCGGAAGGCTTGACGCCCGCTGCCATCAGGATTCACCCACTTCGCGCGTAACAATGCGGCACTTCATCGGGAGCTTGTGGATCGCGCGACGCATCGCCTCTCGCGCGATCTGCTCGTTGGGGAAGGACATCTCGAAGAGAACCCGCCCCGGCTTGACGTTGGCGACCCACCACTCGGGCGAGCCCTTACCGGAACCCATGCGGGTTTCCGCCGGCTTCTTGGTGAGGGCCTGGTCCGGGAAGATCGTGATCCAGACCTTGCCACCACGCTTGATGTGGCGGGTCATCGCGATACGGGCCGACTCGATCTGGCGGTTGGTCACGTACGCCGGCTCGAGAGCCTGGATCCCGAACTCGCCGAACACCACCCGGTTACCACCCTTGGACGCGCCGTGGCGGTCCGGGTGGTGCGGCTTGCGGAAGCCCTTCGGGGGCTTGCGCGGCATCAGCATCTGTCAGCCCTCCTGCTGCGTTTCTGCCGGAGCAGCCGCGGCCGAGGCGACAGCAGCACTGTCGATCGGCTCGCCACTCGGCGTCTCGGCCTGCTGAGCGATGGTGGTCGCAGCAGCCCGGCCGGCCTCGGTGCCGCCGGCGGTCGTGCCGGACGAACCCGACCGGCCACGGCGCGGCCGCTCGGGGCGGTCGCCGCGGTCACGGCGCGGGCGGGACGGACCGGCCTCGGCCGGAGCCTCCCGGCCCGGGACGGCGTCGCCCTTGTAGATCCAGACCTTCACGCCGATCCGGCCGAAGGTGGTACGGGCCTCGAAGAAGCCGTACTCGATGTTGGCCCGCAGCGTGTGCAGCGGGACGCGACCCTCGCGGTAGAACTCGGTCCGGCTCATCTCGGCACCGCCGAGACGACCCGACACCTGGACCCGGATGCCCTTGCAGACCGGGTTCTTCATCGCCGACTGCATCGCCTTGCGCATCGCCCGACGGAAGCTGACCCGGCTGGAGAGCTGCTCGGCGACGCCCTGGGCGACCAGCTGCGCGTCCGACTCGGGGTTCTTCACCTCGATGATGTTCAGCTGCACCTGCTTGCCGGTGAGCTTCTCCAGCTCGCCGCGGATCCGGTCGGCCTCCGCACCCTTGCGGCCGATGACGATGCCCGGCCGGGCGGTGTGGATGTCCACGCGGACCCGGTCACGGGTGCGCTCGATGTCGACCTTGGAAATGCCGGCACGCTCGAGGCCCTTGGACATCATCCGGCGGATCTTGACATCCTCGCCGATGTAGTCCTTGTAGAGCTTGTCCGCGAACCAGCGGGACTTCCAGTCGGTCGAGATGCCGAGCCGGAACCCAGTGGGGTGAACCTTCTGACCCATTACTCGGCGCCCTCCGTCTTGCTCTCCGTCTCAGCGGCCTCGGCCTGCTTCGCCGGGGCGGCCTTCTTCGCGGCGGCCTTCTTCGGCGCAGCCGGTGCGACCGCCTCGACCGCCACGGTGATGTGGCAGGTGCGCTTGCGGATCCGGTACGCCCGGCCCTGCGCCCGCGGCCGGAACCGCTTCATGGTCGGGCCCTCGTCGACGAACGCCTCGCTGACGAGCAGCGCGTCGGGGTCCAGCCGCTCGTTGTTCTCCGCGTTGGCGATCGCGCTCGCGAGCACCTTGTACACCTGCTCGCTCGCAGCCTGCGGCGCGAACTGCAGCACCGTGAGCGCCTCCTTCGCGGGCAGGCCGCGGACGAGGTTGACCACCCGGCGCGCCTTCATCGGCGAGATGCGCACGTGCCGCGCAACCGCCCGCGCGCCCGGAAGCACCGGAGCGTCGCCCTTTCCTGGCATCGCTGTAACCCCTTGTTCCTCTATCCGTATGCCCGCGGCGTCAGCGCCGACGGCTCTTCCGGTCGTCCTTCTCGTGACCCTTGAACGTGCGGGTCAGCGCGAACTCGCCGAGCTTGTGCCCGACCATCGCCTCGGTCACGAACACCGGGACGTGCTTGCGTCCGTCGTGCACGGCGATCGTGTGACCCAGCATCTCCGGGATGATCGTCGAGCGCCGCGACCAGGTCTTGATGACGTTCTTCGAGCCCTTGTCGTTCTGCGTCTCCACCTTCTTGAGCAGGTGGTCGTCGACGAACGGGCCCTTCTTCAGGCTGCGAGGCATGTCTTATCTCCCTCAGCCGCGCTTACGCGTGGCGTAGCGACGGCGGACGATCAGCCGGTCACTCGGCTGGCCCTTACGACGGGTGCGGCCCTCGGGCTTACCCTGCGGGTTGACCGGGTGGCGACCGCCGGAGGTCTTACCCTCACCACCACCGTGCGGATGGTCGACCGGGTTCATCGCCACACCACGGACGGTCGGGCGCTTGCCCTTCCACCGCATGCGGCCGGCCTTGCCCCAGTTGATGTTCGACTGGTCGGCGTTGCCGATCTCGCCGATGCTGGCGCGGCAGCGCACGTCCACCCGCCGGATCTCACCGGACGGCATGCGGAGGGTCGCGTACACACCCTCACGGCCGAGCAGCTGGATGCCGACGCCGGCCGAGCGGGCCAGCTTGGCGCCGCCGCCCGGACGAAGCTCCACGTTGTGGATCGTCGTACCGACCGGGATGTTGCGCAGCGGCAGGTTGTTGCCCGGCTTGATGTCGGCACCCGGACCGGACTCGACGCGGTCGCCCTGCTTCAGGTCCTTCGGCGCGATGATGTACCGCTTCTCGCCGTCGGCGTAGTGCAGCAGCGCGATGCGCGCGGTGCGGTTCGGGTCGTACTCGATGTGCGCGACCTTCGCCGGCACGCCGTCCTTGTCGACCCGCTTGAAGTCGATCAGGCGGTACTGCCGCTTGTGGCCGCCACCGTGGTGCCGGGTGGTGATCCGGCCGTGGGCGTTGCGTCCGCCCTTCTTCGGCAGCGGAGCCAGCAGCGACTTCTCAGGCGTCGACCGGGTGATCTCGGCGAAGTCGGCGACGCTGGAGCCACGTCGGCCCGGCGTCGTCGGCTTGTACTTACGGATAGCCATTGTCTACACCCCTCAGCTGACCGGGCCGCCGAAGGCCTCGATACGGTCACCGTCAGCCAGCTTCACGATCGCCCGCTTGGTCGCCTTGCGCTGACCGAAGCCGGTCTTGGTGCGCTTGCGCTTGCCCTCGCGGTTGAGCGTGTTGACCGTCAGGACGCGGACGTTGAAGATCTGCTGGATAGCGATCTTGATCTCGGTCTTGTTGGCGTCCGGGTGCACCAGGAAGGTGTACCAGTTCCGGTTCAGCTCGCTGTAGCTCTTCTCCGAGACGACCGGCGCGACGATGATGTCGCGCGGATCGGCGATCGTGCTCACTTGCCACCCTCCTCGGTGGTCTCGGCGGGAACGCCCAGGAACTCGTCCAGGGCCTCCTTGGTGAAGACCACGTCGTCGGCCACCAGCACGTCGTACGTGTTGAGCTGGCCGGCCTCGATCAGGTGCACCCGCGGCTCGTTGCGCAGCGACACCCAGTTCAGCTCGTCGGCGCTGCTCAGCACAACCAGGACCCGACGGGCCTCGGTCAGCTTCGCCAGCGTGGCCAGAGCGGCCTTGGTCGACGGCTTCTCGCCCGAGACGAAGGCCTCGACGACGTGCACCTGGCCGGCGCGCGCCCGGTCGGAGAGGGCACCACGCAGGGCGGCGGCCTTCATCTTCTTGGGGGTGCGCTGGCTGTAGTCGCGCGGGACCGGGCCGTGCACCACGCCACCGCCGGCGAACTGCGGCGCGCGGATCGAACCCTGCCGGGCACGACCGGTGCCCTTCTGCTTGTACGGCTTCTTGCCGCCACCGGCGACCTCGCCGCGGGTCTTGACCTTGTGCGTGCCCTGGCGGGCGGCCGCGAGCTGGGCCACCACGACCTGGTGCATCAGCGCGAGGTTCGCCTGGACGTCGAAGATGTCGGCCGGCAGCTCGACGGAGCCGCTCTTGGCGCCCTCGACGTTGCGGACGTCAACGGTGGTCACTTGGCCGCACCGCCCTTCTTCACCTTGGTCTTGGCCGCGGTACGGACCAGGACCAGCGCGCCCTTGGGGCCGGGGATGGCGCCACGGACGAGCAGGAGGTTGTTCTCGGTGTCGACCGCCTGGACGGTCAGGTTCTGGACGGTGTAGCGCACGCCACCCATCCGGCCGGCCATCCGGGTGCCCTTGAAGACACGACCCGGGGTGGCGCAGGCGCCGATGGAGCCGGGCGAGCGGTGCTTGCGCTCCACACCGTGGCTGGCCTTCAGACCGTGGAAGCCGTGCCGCTTCATCGGGCCGGCGTAGCCCTTGCCCTTGGTCTTGCCGGTGACGTCGATGGCGACGCCGGCCGGGAACTCCTCGACCGTGACCTCCTGGCCCAGCGAGTAGTCCGCGGCGTCCGCGGTGCGCAGCTCGACGATGTGCCGGCGCGGCGCCACGTCCGCCTTCGCGTAGTGCCCGCTGATCGGCTTCTTGACCTTGCGCGGGTCGATCGTGCCGTACGCCAGCTGGACCGCGGAGTAACCGTCCTTCTCGGCGCTACGAACCTGGCTGATGACGCACGGGCCGGCCTGAACCACGGTCACCGGGACAACACGGTTGTTGTCCCAGACCTGGGTCATGCCGAGCTTTGCGCCCAGGATCCCCTTGACTTGCCTGTCCATTTGTCCGGTCCCTACAGCTTGATCTCGATGTCGACGCCAGCCGGCAGGTCGAGGCGCATGAGCGAGTCGACCGTCTTCGGGGTCGGGTCGATGATGTCGATCAGCCGCTTGTGCGTGCGCATCTCGAAGTGCTCGCGCGAGTCCTTGTACTTGTGCGGCGAGCGGATAACGCAGAAACGGTTGATCTCCGTGGGCAGCGGCACCGGGCCTGCGACCTGCGCCCCGGTACGCGTCACCGTCTCGACGATCTTCCGCGCCGAGGAGTCGACGACCTCGTGGTCATAGGCCTTGAGCCGGATGCGGATCTTCTGTCCCGCCATGGTGGCTTCTGTTCCTTCTCTCGATGCCGCTGTGTTGCGGGCGCCTGTACCGGCTGGTACAGGCCCACTTCGCCGACCCCCGCGGTCGGGCGTGTCGCGCCCTGGGGCCAGGCTCCGCCCCGGGACTCCGGAGCGGTTCTTGAACCACGCGGTGGGTCAAGGCGCCGATCGCATCACAGCGATCCGGACGCCGTGCGAGGGTGGTTGACCGCCTGGGGCGATCAACCACCCTACGCGCGACTGTTGGTCTCCCGGAGGTCCAGCATTCACCGGACGCAGGTGACTAACCGTCGTTACGCAACCTGACTAGTATGCCGCACGGCCGGCGGCGACGCTAATCGGGGTTACCCAGCTCACTTGAGGATGTTGGTGACGCGACCAGCGCCGACCGTACGTCCACCCTCGCGGATCGCGAACTTGAGGTTCTCCTCCATGGCGATGGGCTGGATCAGCTTCACCGTCATGGTGGTGTTGTCGCCCGGCATGACCATCTCGGTGCCCTCGGGCAGCGTGACGACGCCGGTGACGTCCGTGGTCCGGAAGTAGAACTGCGGACGGTAGTTCTGGAAGAACGGGGTGTGCCGGCCGCCCTCCTCCTTGGAGAGGATGTAGACCGTCGCCTCGAACTCCGTGTGCGGGGTGCTGGTGCCCGGCTTGACGACCACCATGCCGCGCTCGACGTCCTCGCGCTTGATTCCGCGCAGCAGCAGACCGACGTTCTCGCCCGCGCGGGCCTCGTCGAGCAGCTTGCGGAACATCTCGATGCCGGTGCAGGTGGTCTTCATCGACTTCTCACGGATGCCGACGATCTCCACCTCCTCGTTCGGCTTGAGGATGCCGCGCTCGGCGCGACCGGTGACGACCGTGCCACGACCGGTGATCGTGAAGACGTCCTCGATCGGCATGAGGAACGGCTTCTCGGTCTCGCGCTCCGGCTGCGGGATCGCGGTGTCGACCGCGTTCATCAGCTCCAGGAGGCGACCGGTCCACTCGGGGTCACCCTCGAGGGCCTTCAGCGCCGAGACCCGGACGACCGGCAGGTCGTCACCCGGGTACTCCTGCGCCGACAGCAGCTCGCGGACCTCGAGCTCGACGAGCTCCAGGAGCTCCTCGTCGTCGACCATGTCGCTCTTGTTGAGCGCCACGACGATGTACGGCACACCGACCTGACGGGCCAGCAGCACGTGCTCGCGGGTCTGCGGCATCGGGCCGTCGGTCGCCGCCACCACCAGGATCGCGCCGTCCATCTGCGCGGCACCGGTGATCATGTTCTTGATGTAGTCGGCGTGACCGGGGCAGTCGACGTGCGCGTAGTGCCGCGCCTCGGTCTGGTACTCGACGTGCGCGATGGAGATCGTGATGCCGCGGGCCTTCTCCTCCGGCGCCTTGTCGATCTCGTCGAACGGCGTGTACGGGTTCAGGTCCGGGAACTGGTCGTGCAGGACCTTGGTGATGGCCGCCGTCAGCGTCGTCTTACCGTGGTCGATGTGACCAATGGTGCCGATGTTGACGTGCGGCTTAGTCCGCTCGAACTTCGCCTTCGCCACTGGTGTCCTCCTGTGGACTTCTTGGTTCGTTCGCCCCGGCGCGCCGATTGGCGCTTAGGACTCTGTCGACAGCCTTTCCGGCCTGGCGGCCGGAGAGCTTTGGTGGGTTCTGCGGCGATGAAGCCTACAGGCCCGGTCTCACACAACCCGATCGAGGTGGCCGCGGGCGGGGAGTGCCCTCCCGCGACCAGCCTCGAACCATCGGATCAACTCAGGTGAGCGTCACTCACCAGTCGCCTTGGCGATGATCTCCTTCGCCACGCTCTGCGGAACCTCGGCGTAGGAGTCGAACTGCATGCTGTAGCTAGCCCGGCCCTGGGTCTTCGACCGCAGGTCGCCGACGTAGCCGAACATCTCCGACAGCGGCACCAGGGCCCGGACGATACGGGCGCCGCTGCGCTCCTCCATCGCCTGGATGATGCCGCGCCGGGAGTTGAGGTCGCCGATGACGTCACCCATGTTCTCCTCAGGAGTGGTGACTTCAACGGCCATCATCGGCTCGAGGAGCGCGGGGTCGGCCTTGCGGGCCGCCTCCTTCATCACCATCGAGCCGGCGATCTTGAATGCCATTTCCGACGAGTCGACCTCGTGGTACTGACCGTCCAGCAGCGTCAGCTTGACACCCACCAGCGGGAAGCCGGCGAGGATGCCGTACTGCATCGCGTCCTGGGCACCCGCGTCCACCGAGGGGATGAACTCCCGGGGGATGCGGCCACCGGTGACGGCGTTGGCGAACTCGTAGGTCGGCGAGTCGTTGTCCAGCGGCAGCGGCTCGATGCTCACGATGACGCGGGCGTACTGGCCGGAACCACCGGTCTGCTTCTTGTGGGTGTACTCGATCTTGTCCACCTTGCGGCGGATCGTCTCGCGGTACGCCACCTGCGGCTTACCGATGTTCGCCTCGACGTTGAACTCGCGGCGCATCCGGTCGACCAGGATGTCCAGGTGCAGCTCGCCCATGCCGGAGATGACCGTCTGACCGGTCTCCTCGTCCAGCTTGACGCGGAAGGTCGGGTCCTCCTCGGCCAGCCGCTGGATGGCCGTGCCCAGCTTCTCCTGGTCGGCCTTGGTCTTCGGCTCGATCGCCACCGAGATGACCGGCTCGGGGAAGGTCATCGACTCAAGGATGACCGGGTTCGCCGGGTCGCAGAGCGTGTCACCGGTGGTGGTCTGCTTGAGACCCTGCACCGCGATGATGTCGCCAGCCTGGGCCGAGCTGCGCTCTTCCCGCTTGTTGGCGTGCATCTGGTAGATCTTGCCGATCCGCTCCTTCCGGTCCTTGGTGGAGTTGACCACCTGAGATCCGGAGTCGAGCGTGCCGGAGTAGACCCGCACGTAGGTGAGCTTGCCGAGGTGCTTGTCGGTCTGGATCTTGAAGGCGAGGCCGGAGAACGGCTCGTTCTTCGACGGCTTCCGCTGCAGCGGCGTCTCGCCGTCGGTGGCCGTACCCTCGATCGCCGGGACGTCCAGCGGCGACGGCAGGAAGTCGACGACGGCGTCGAGCATGGGCTGCACGCCCTTGTTCTTGAACGCCGAGCCGCAGAGCACCGGGTTGGCCTTGCTGGCGATGGTGGCACGCCGGATGGCGGCCTTGATCTCCGCGACGGAGATCTCCTCGCCCTCCAGGTACTTCTCCATCACCGCGTCGTCGACGTCGGCGAGGGTCTCCATCAGCTTCTCGCGCCACTCCGCCGCGGAGTCGGCCAGCTCGGCCGGGACCTCCTCGATGGCGTAGTCCTCACCCTTCTGGGTCTCCCCGCGCCAGGTGAGCGCCTTCATTTCGATCAGGTCCACGACACCGATGTGGTCGCCCTCGAGCCCGATCGGGATCTGGAGCACCAGCGGGGTGGCGTTGAGCCGGTCGATCATCATCTGCACGCAGCGGAAGTAGTCGGCACCGGTCCGGTCGAGCTTGTTGACGAAGCACATCCGGGGAACGTGGTACTTGTCGGCCTGACGCCAGACGTTCTCCGTCTGGGGCTCCACGCCGGCGACACCGTCGTAGACAGCGACCGCACCATCCAGCACCCGCAGCGACCGCTCGACCTCGACCGTGAAGTCGACGTGACCGGGCGTGTCGATGATCTGGATCGTGTGGCCCTTCCACTCACACTTGGTGGCAGCGGAGGTGATGGTGATACCACGCTCCTGCTCCTGCTCCATCCAGTCCATGACGGCAGCGCCCTCGTGGACCTCACCGATCTTGTACGTGATACCGGTGTAGAACAGGATCCGCTCGGTGGTCGTGGTCTTACCGGCATCGATGTGGGCCATGATGCCGATGTTGCGTACGTTGGCGAGCGCGTCTGCGGCGGCCACTTCAATCCCTACTTATCGTCGTCTCGACTCAACTGGTGGCGGTTCCGGCGCCGGTCCGGCGCCGGAACCAGGGTGTTACCAGCGGTAGTGCGCGAAGGCCTTGTTGGACTCGGCCATCTTGTGCGTGTCCTCGCGCCGCTTGACGGCGGCACCCAGACCGTTGCTCGCGTCCAGCAGCTCGTTCATCAGCCGCTCGACCATGGTCTTCTCACGACGGGCCTTCGAGTAGGTCACCAGCCAGCGCAGACCGAGGGTGGTCGCGCGGGCCGGACGGACCTCGACCGGCACCTGGTAGGTCGCGCCACCGACGCGGCGGCTGCGGACCTCGAGGGTCGGCTTGACGTTGTCCATCGCGCGCTTGAGCGTGACGACCGGGTCGGTGCCGCTCTTCTCGCGGCAGCCCTCCAGGGCGGCGTACACGATGCGCTCGGCGAGCTGACGCTTACCGCGCATCAGGATCTTGTTCACCAGCTGGGTGACCAACGGCGAGTTGTACACCGGGTCAGCGACCAGCGGCTTCCGCGGAGCGGGTCCCTTACGCGGCATGTCAGCTCTTCTCCTTCTTCGCGCCGTACCGGCTGCGCGCCTGCTTGCGGTTGCGGACACCCTGGGTGTCCAGCGAACCGCGGACGATCTTGTAACGCACGCCGGGGAGGTCCTTCACCCGGCCGCCGCGGACGAGCACGATCGAGTGCTCCTGCAGGTTGTGACCGACGCCCGGGATGTAGGCGGTCACCTCGATCTGGCTGCTGAGCTTGACACGAGCGACCTTGCGGAGCGCCGAGTTCGGCTTCTTGGGGGTGGTGGTGTACACGCGGGTGCACACACCGCGCCGCTGAGGGGAACCCTTCAGCGCCGGGGTCTTCGTCTTGGTCGTCTTGGCCTGGCGGCCCTTTCGGACCAGCTGCTGGATGGTGGGCACCGGGTTTCTCCGCTCCCTTCGGCCGCTGTCGCGGCCGCGCCGTCTGCTCGTTAGCCGACCTGATGGACGGCTCTCCTACATTCCGACCAGGGCCACCTCACGGAGGTCCCGGCACCCGCGGTCGGGCGTGTCGCCCAGCTCACGGTCCCGGTGCCGTCGCTCGCGCGTCGCACCGGGTTCTGTTCGCCGGCACGCGGTGGACCGTGCGCCGGGTCTTGGACTGTGTCGTACGGCCGCTCGATCGCCGGATGAACCGGGACCCGCGCACGCACGAGTTGCCCGGGCGGGCCCGGGCACAAGGGGAAAGAGTACCTACCACAGCCTCGCAGGTCAAAACGGAATGGTCCGGCGGATCTCAAACCCCGCCGGTCGCCCGCCCCGTGGCGCCTGCTCGCCCGTGCTGGGCACCTACGGCTCCAAGTGTACCGGCTGCCCTCGGAAGCGGCCCGTCGCCCCCGCCGCGACCGCCGTCACCCGAACTGCAGCAGCAACGCCAGCCCCAGGCCCGCCAGGCAGAGCAACAGACCCGTCGCCCCGCAGCTGATCCCGGCCGTGGCCAGCCCCCGCCCGGTGAACCGGACCGCCGGCGGCGGCGCCGCCCGCCCGATCTGCCGCCGGGCCAGCAGCCCGGCCACGATCGCGGCCGCCCCGGCCAGCGCGCCCGGCACGGTGAACGCGCCGGCCGCCCAGGCCCCGCCGTACCGCGCCGCCCCGACACCGAAGCAGACCACCAGCACCGACACCAGGATCGACACCACCCCGGCCACCAGCGAGCCCACCGCCGGACCGGAGGTCACCGCCGGCACGTCGAGATGGACCACCCCGAAAGGGGTACCCGGTACCGCATCGACCCGCTTGGGCGGTTTGGGCACCTCCCGCGGCGGCGGGGGCAGCCAACCCGGACCGGGCGGCCAGCCGCCCCCCGGCGCCCCACCGAGGTACGCCCCCGCCGGAGACGGCCCCGGGTACGGCCCGGACACCTGACCCGACTGCCCCGGCGACAACTGCCCGGGGTGACCACCGGAAACCTGACCCGGCTGCGCCGGCGAGAACTGCCCGGGGTGACCACCGAAGGGCTGGCCCGGCGACAACTGCCCAGGGTGACCGCCGAAGGGCTGACCCGGCGACAACTGTCCGGGGTGCGCCGGTGCCGGCGGCGACGCGTACCCGATGGGGGTGGCCTCCGGCGGCGTGCCGGTGCCCTGGTCCGACCGGTCGCCCTCGGCGGCCCCCTGCGCCGACCAGGGCGACACGGGCACGGCGGTCGCGGGCGGGGCCGCACCGGCGGAACCGGGCGCGCCCGTCTCCGGGGGCCCGGCGGGCTGGCCGCCCGGGTCGGCTCCCGACGGCGGCGCCGGTTCCGTCACGTGGTCCTCCTGTCGACAAGCCAGATCCCTCGCCGCGCGACGGACACCGGCCAGGCTACCGTCGGCGCGCACCGCCCCGCAGGGCCCACACGAGCACCGGCGCTCAGTCCACGTTCGGGGCGTAGTCCTGCCCGAACGGGGCGTCGGCCAGCCGGACCACGCCGATCACCACCAGCGTCACCACGGCGACCGCGACCAGCACCAGACCCGCCCAGGCCAGCCGCTCCCCCTGCCGCAGCCAGGCCGCGCCGGTGAGGTATCCACCGGAGGCGTACGCCTCCCGCCGGGCCTGCCGGGCGAGCTGGAGCGCCACCGTCGCGGGCACCACCCCGCCGATGAACAGCCCGGTCAGCGCCCCGATCAGGCCCAGCGCGAAGACGGCGCGGGCCTTCGTCGCGGGCGCCGGGTCGGGGTCGAGCGGGTGGCGTGGCGGCTGGTGCGCCACGGGCAGCTGCCCGGGAGCGGTCGTCATACCCCCATCATGCCCGCCGGCGCACGCCGGGACCGGCCACCTCGGCCCCGAAGGCCGGCCCACCCCGGAACACGACGAGGCCCCCGGCGGTCACGCCGGGGGCCTCGTCGGTCACTGCTTAGCGGTACGACCCGAAGTCGAAGTCGTCCAGCGGCACAGCCTGCCCGCTGGCCGGCCCGAAGCCGTAGTCGGTCTCCGGGTAGCCGGTCATCGAGTAGACCTTGGCCTTCGCCTCCTCGGTCGGCTCGACCCGGACGTTGCGGTACTTGCTGATGCCCGTACCGGCCGGGATGAGCTTACCGATGATCACGTTCTCCTTGAGGCCGACGAGCGAGTCGCTGCGCGAGTTGATCGCCGCGTCGGTCAGCACCCGGGTGGTCTCCTGGAAGGAGGCCGCCGAGAGCCAGGAGTCGGTGGCCAGCGAGGCCTTGGTGATACCCATCAGCACCGGGCGACCGGCGGCGGGCTCGCCACCCTCGCCGACGAGCCGGCGGTTCTCCGACTCGAACAGCGCCCGGTCGACCAGCACGCCCGGCAGGAACTCGGTCGAGCCGGAGTCGATGACCGTCACCCGCTTGAGCATCTGGCGGATGATGATCTCGATGTGCTTGTCGTGGATGAGCACACCCTGCGAGCGGTAGACCTCCTGGACCTCCTGGGTCAGGTGGACCTGGACCGCGCGCGGGCCGAGGATGCGGAGCAGCTCGTGCGGGTCGATGGTGCCCTCGGTGAGCTTCTCGCCGACCTCGACGTGGTCCCCGTCGTGGGTCCGCAGCTTGACCCGCTTGGAGATCTTGTCGTAGACGATCTCGTCGCTGCCGTCGTCCGGCACCACGATGATCTTCCGGGACCGCTCGCCGTCCTCGATCCGGACCCGGCCGGGGGTGTCGGCGATGGGCGCCTTGCCCTTCGGGATCCGGGCCTCGAAGATCTCCTGGACACGGGGCAGACCCTGGGTGATGTCCTCACCCGCGACACCACCGGTGTGGAAGGTACGCATCGTCAGCTGCGTACCCGGCTCACCGATCGACTGGGCGGCGATGATGCCGACCGCCTCGCCGATGTCGACCGACTTGCCGGTCGGCAGCGAGCGGCCGTAGCAGGCCGCGCAGACGCCCAGCTTCGACTCGCAGGTGAGCACGCTGCGCACCCGGACCGTCTCCACCCCGGCGGCGACGATCTTGTCGACCAGGATCGAGTTGAGGTCCTGACCGCGCTGCGCCACCACGGTGCCGTCCGGCCCCTTGATGTCGTCGGCCAGGGTCCGGGCGTGCACGCTGGTCTCGGCGTGCGTGTGCACGACCAGCTTGCTGTCCAGCCGCTCGCCGATCTGCATCGGGATCGCCCGGTCGGTGCCGCAGTCCTCCTCGCGGATGATCACGTCCTGCGAGACGTCCACCAGACGACGGGTCAGGTAACCCGAGTCGGCGGTCCGCAGCGCGGTGTCGGCGAGACCCTTACGGGCACCGTGCGTGGAGATGAAGTACTCCAGCACGGACAGACCCTCCCGGTAGCTGGCCTTGATCGGCCGCGGGATGATCTCGCCCTTCGGGTTGGCCACCAGACCACGGATCGCCGCGATCTGCCGGAGCTGGAGCAGGTTACCGCGGGCACCCGAGTTGATCATCTTCCACAGCGGGTTCTCCTGCGGCAGCGCGGTGTCCATCTCCTTGGCGACCTCGTTGGTCGCCTTGGTCCAGATCTCGATGAGCTCGCCGCGACGCTCCTCGGCGGTCATCAGACCACGCTGGTACTGCTTGTCGATCTGGTCGGCATCCTTCTCGTACCGCGCCAGGATCTCCCGCTTGCGCGGCGGCGCGATGACGTCCTCCATGCCGATGGTGACGCCGGACCAGGTGGCCCAGTGGAAACCGGCCTCTTTGAGCCCGTCCAGGGTGGCCGCGAGAGCCACCTTCGGGAAGCGCTCGGCGAGGTCGTTGACGATCGCGGAGAGCTGGCCCTTGCGGATCTCGTAGTTCACGAAGCGGTAGCCCTGCGGCAGCGTCTCGTTGAACAGGACCCGGCCCAGCGTGGTCTCCACGGTCAGCGGCTCGCCCTCGGCCCAGCCCTCGGGCGCGACCCACGGCTCGGCGCCGGCGCCGTTGTCGACACCGACCACACCGCGCAGCCGGATCTTGACCGGGGTCTGCAGGTGCAGCTCGCCGCTGTCGAACGCCATCCGCGCCTCGGCGTCCGAGCTGAACGCCCGGCCCTCGCCCTTGCCACCCGGAGTGAGGTGGGTGAGGTGGTAGAGACCGATGACCATGTCCTGGGTGGGCATGGTGACCGGCTTGCCGTCGGCCGGCTTGAGGATGTTGTTCGACGACAGCATCAGGATCCGCGCCTCGGCCTGGGCCTCGGCGGACAGCGGCACGTGCACCGCCATCTGGTCACCGTCGAAGTCCGCGTTGAACGCGGTGCAGACGAGCGGGTGGATCTGGATCGCCTTGCCCTCGACCAGCTGCGGCTCGAAGGCCTGGATGCCCAGGCGGTGCAGGGTCGGCGCGCGGTTCAGCAGCACCGGGTGCTCGCCGATGACCTCTTCCAGCACGTCCCACACGACCGGCCGCTGCCGCTCGACCATCCGCTTGGCGGACTTGATGTTCTGCGCGTGGTTGAGGTCCACCAGTCGCTTCATCACGAACGGCTTGAACAGCTCCAGCGCCATCTGCTTGGGCAGGCCGCACTGGTGCAGCTTCAGCTTCGGGCCGACCACGATGACCGAACGGCCGGAGTAGTCGACGCGCTTGCCGAGCAGGTTCTGGCGGAACCGGCCCTGCTTGCCCTTGAGCATGTCCGACAGCGACTTGAGCGGGCGGTTACCCGGACCGGTGACCGGCCGGCCGCGACGGCCGTTGTCGAACAGCGCGTCGACGGCCTCCTGGAGCATCCGCTTCTCGTTGTTGACGATGATCTCGGGCGCGCCGAGGTCGATCAGCCGCTTGAGGCGGTTGTTCCGGTTGATCACGCGGCGGTACAGGTCGTTCAGGTCGGAGGTCGCGAAGCGGCCACCGTCGAGCTGCACCATCGGGCGCAGGTCCGGCGGGATGACCGGGACGCAGTCCAGCACCATGCCGAGCGGCGAGTTGCGGGTGTTCAGGAACGCCGCGACGACCTTGAGCCGCTTGAGCGCCCGGATCTTCCGCTGGCCCTTGCCGGAGCGGATGGTCTCGCGCAGGCTCTCGGCCTCGGCGTCGAGGTCCATGTTCTGGACCAGCGCCTTGATGGCCTCGGCGCCCATGCCGCCGGTGAAGTACTCGCCGAACCGGTCGCGCAGCTCGCGGTAGAGCAGCTCGTCGGTGACCAGCTGCTTCGGCTCCAGCTTGCGGAAGGTGTCCAGCACCTCGTCGAGGCGGTCGATCTCGCGCTGGGCCCGGTCGCGGATCTGGCGCATCTCGCGCTCTCCGCCCTCCTTGACCTTGCGCCGGACGTCCGCCTTGGCACCCTCGGCCTCCAGCTCGGCCAGGTCGGCCTCGAGCTTGGCGGCCCGCTTCTCGATCTCCGAGTCGCGGCTGTTCTCGGACTGCCGCTTCTCGGCCAGGATCTCGTTCTCGATGGTCGAGAGGTCACGGTGACGCGACTCGGCGTCCACGCTCGTCACGACGTACGAGGCGAAGTAGATGATCTTCTCGAGGTCCTTGGGGGCGAGGTCCAGCAGGTAGCCCAGCCGGCTCGGCACGCCCTTGAAGTACCAGATGTGGGTCACCGGAGCGGCCAGCTCGATGTGCCCCATCCGCTCACGACGGACCTTGGAACGGGTCACCTCGACGCCGCAGCGCTCGCAGATGATGCCCTTGAAGCGGACCCGCTTGTACTTACCGCAGTAGCACTCCCAGTCCCGCTGCGGACCGAAGATCTTCTCGCAGAAGAGCCCGTCCTTTTCCGGCTTCAGGGTGCGGTAGTTGATCGTCTCAGGCTTCTTGACCTCACCGTGCGACCACTGACGGATGTCGTCGGCGGTGGCGAGGCCGATGCGCAGCTCGTCGAAGAAGTTGACGTCGAGCACTATGTCCCCTATGTCGTCGTCTGTACTGCTAGCTAGTGGGTGGGGTCGGGAGCCGGCGAGCCGGCTCCCGACCGCTCACCTCAGACCTCTTCGACCGAGCTCGGCTCGCGCCGGGACAGGTCGATGCCCAGCTCCTCCGCGGCCCGGAACACCTCGTCGTCGGTCTCGCGCATCTCCAGGGCCACACCGTCGCTGGAGAGCACCTCGACGTTGAGGCACAGCGACTGCAGCTCCTTGAGCAGCACCTTGAACGACTCCGGGATGCCCGGCTCGGGGATGTTCTCGCCCTTGACGATCGCCTCGTAGACCTTGACCCGGCCCAGGACGTCGTCGGACTTGATGGTCAGCAGCTCCTGCAGGGCGTAGGCGGCGCCGTACGCCTGCATGGCCCAGCACTCCATCTCACCGAAGCGCTGGCCACCGAACTGCGCCTTACCACCCAGCGGCTGCTGCGTGATCATCGAGTACGGGCCGGTCGACCGGGCGTGGATCTTGTCGTCGACCAGGTGGTTGAGCTTCAGGATGTAGATGTAGCCGACCGCGATCGGGTCCGGCAGCGGCTCGCCGGAACGACCGTCGAACAGCTGCGCCTTGCCGGAGGACCCGATCAGCTGCTTGCCGTCCCGGTTGGGCAGGGTCGACGCGAGCAGACCGGAGATCTCCTCCTCCCGGGCGCCGTCGAAGACCGGGGTGGCCACGTTCGTGTCCCCCTCGGACTCGTGGGCGTCGATCGAGCGCAGCGCCTTCTTCCACGCCGCGTCGTCGCCCTCCACGCTCCAACCGGTCTTGGCGACCCAGCCGAGGTGGGTCTCCAGGACCTGGCCGATGTTCATCCGGGAAGGCACACCCAGCGGGTTGAGCACGATGTCGACGGGCGTGCCGTCCTCAAGGAACGGCATGTCCTCGACCGGCAGGATCTTGGAGATGACGCCCTTGTTGCCGTGCCGGCCGGCGAGCTTGTCGCCGTCCTGGATCTTGCGCTTCTGGGCGACGTAGACCCGGACCAGCTCGTTGACGCCCGGCGGCAGCTCGTCGCCGTCCTCGCGGGAGAAGGTACGCACGCCGATGACCGTGCCGGTCTCGCCGTGCGGCACCTTCAGCGAGGTGTCCCGGACCTCGCGCGCCTTCTCACCGAAGATCGCGCGAAGCAGCCGCTCCTCCGGGGTCAGCTCGGTCTCGCCCTTGGGCGTGACCTTGCCGACCAGGATGTCGCCGGGGACGACCTCGGCGCCGATCCGGATGATGCCGCGCTCGTCGAGGTCCGCGAGCATTTCCTCGCTGACGTTCGGGATGTCGCGGGTGATCTCCTCCGGGCCGAGCTTGGTGTCCCGGGCGTCGACCTCGTGCTCCTCGATGTGGATCGAGGTGAGCACGTCCTGCTGCACGAGGCGCTGCGACAGGATGATCGCGTCCTCGTAGTTGTGGCCCTCCCAGCACATGAACGCCACCAGCAGGTTGCGCCCGAGCGCCATCTCGCCCTCGTCGGTGCACGGACCGTCGGCGATGACCTGGCCGGCCTCGACGCGGTCGCCCTCGAAGACGACCGGCTTCTGGTTGACGCAGGAGCCGGCGTTGGAGCGGCGGAACTTGTGCAGCAGGTACGTCCGGCGGTGGCCGTCGTCCTGGTGGATGGTGATGTAGTCGGCGCAGAGGTCCTCGATCACACCACCGACCTCGGCGACGACGACGTCACCGGCGTCGACGGCGGCTCGGTACTCCATGCCCGTGCCGACCAGCGGCGCCTCGGCCTTGACCAGCGGCACCGCCTGGCGCTGCATGTTCGCGCCCATCAGGGCCCGGTTGGCGTCGTCGTGCTCGAGGAACGGGATCATCGCGGTCGCGACCGAGACCATCTGCCGCGGCGAGACGTCCATGTAGTCGACGGCGCCGGGAACCACGTCCTCGGTCTCGCCGCCCTTACGGCGGCACAGGACCCGGTCCTCGGCGAAGGTGCCGTCGGCCTTCAGCGGCGCGTTGGCCTGGGCCTTGACGTACCGGTCCTCCTCGTCCGCGGTCAGGTAGTCGATCTGGTCGGTGACCCGACCCTCGACGACCTTCCGGTACGGCGTCTCGATGAAGCCGAACGGGTTGACCCGGGCGAAGGTGGAGAGCGCGCCGATCAGGCCGATGTTCGGGCCTTCCGGCGTCTCGATCGGGCACATCCGGCCGTAGTGCGACGGGTGCACGTCACGGACCTCGAAGCCGGCCCGCTCCCGGGACAGACCACCCGGGCCGAGCGCGCTCAGCCGGCGCCGGTGGGTCAGGCCCGCCAGCGGGTTGGTCTGGTCCATGAACTGGGACAGCTGCGACGTACCGAAGAACTCCTTGATCGCCGCCACCACCGGGCGGATGTTGATCAGGGTCTGCGGCGTGATCGCCTCGACGTCCTGCGTGGTCATCCGCTCGCGGACGACCCGCTCCATCCGGGACAGGCCGACCCGGACCTGGTTCTGGATCAGCTCGCCGACCGTACGCAGGCGCCGGTTGCCGAAGTGGTCGATGTCGTCGGCCTCGTAGCCGTCCTCACCGGCGTGCAGCCGGCAGAGGTACTCCACGGTGGCGACGATGTCGTCCTCGGTGAGCGTGCCCGTGGTGATCGGGACGCCCACCTCGAGCTTCTTGTTGAACTTGTAACGACCGACCTTGGCGACGTCGTACCGCTTCGGGTTGAAGAAGAGGTTGTCGAGCAGGGTCTGGGCGTTCTCACGGGTCGGCGGCTCGCCAGGGCGGAGCTTCCGGTAGATGTCGAGTAGCGCCTCGTCCTGGCCGGCGATGTGGTCCTTCTCGAGCGTGGTCATCATCAGCTCGGACCAGCCGAACCGCTCACGGATCTGCTCGGCCGACCATCCGATGGCCTTGAGCAGGACCGTGACGGCCTGCCGACGCTTGCGGTCGATGCGGACGCCGACCGTGTCGCGCTTGTCGATGTCGAACTCCAGCCAGGCACCCCGGCTCGGGATGACCTTGACGCTGGAGAGGTCGCGGTCGGAGGTCTTGTCCGGCTGCTTGTCGAAGTAGACGCCCGGGGACCGGACGAGCTGGCTGACCACGACGCGCTCGGTGCCGTTGATGATGAAGGTGCCCTTCGGCGTCATCATCGGGAAGTCACCCATGAACACCGTCTGGCTCTTGATCTCGCCAGTGGTGTTGTTGGTGAACTCCGCGGTCACGAACAGCGGCGCGCAGTAGGTCAGGTCCTTCTCCTTGCACTCCTCGATCGAGGCCTTGACCTCGTCGAAGCGCGGAGCCGAGAAGGAGAGCGACATGGTGCCGGAGAAGTCCTCAATGGGACTGATCTCTTCGAGGATCTCCGCGAGACCCGATCGTGCGTGCGGGTCGTCCGCCGACCGGCCCTGCCAAGCCTCGTTGCCGACGAGCCAGTCGAAGGACTCGTTCTGAATGGCGAGGAGGTTGGGGACCTCGAGGTGTTCGGTGATCCTGCCGAAAGAAACTCGGCGGGGAGCGAAAGCGCTCGACGTACGACTGGTCTTCGCAGGGCGGGAAGCTGCCAAGATGCGTCCTTCCGAGGACCGGTGCTGCAGAACGGCTGGTACGCGTGCACTCCAATGACCCCACCAGAAATATCCGTAAACGGACATTTCCGAGCAGGGGTCAAGTCGGAAGGCAGCGCAAACTAGCAGTGTAGCCGAGAGGCTAACCGCTGTCCAGTCCACCCCGCAGGTCGTCGCGGAACGTGCCTCGGGACCCCGGGAAACCGGGTCTGCCGGGCCGCTCGGAACGCGGCGTTCCTGCGGGCCGCTCGGGTGTCGCGGCGGGTGGTGCTGCCGCTGCCATTACCCAAGTGGTGGCCGTCGCAAGCGCGGAAGGTCTTGCTGGTGTCAGCGTGCCTGGGAGTCAGGTGCCGCGTCAAGGGCCGGGGTCGGGTCGCCGCCCTCTTTCCGCTCCGGGAACTCCGCCGGGCACCGCCGTGATGCCGGACGCCGGGTGCCGGACGTCCTGCTCACACCGCTGCCACCGGTAGTCACCAACCACAGCGGGCGGTGATCCGTTCCCGGATCACCGCCCGCCACGATGCGGTGTGCCCCGGCTCACGTGAGCCGGACGCGCGCCTGGTCGTACCTCAATTACTTGAGGGTGACCTTGGCGCCCTCGCCCTCGAGCTTGGCCTTGGCCTTCTCGGCGGTCTCCTTGTTGACCTTCTCCAGGATGGCCTTCGGCGCGGACTCGACCGCGTCCTTGGCCTCCTTGAGGCCCAGGCCGGTCAGCTCACGCACGACCTTGATGACCTGGATCTTCTTGCCACCGTCGCCCTCGAGGACGACGTCGAACTCGTCCTTCTCCGGCTCGGCCTCGGCCGGGGCAGCAGCGCCACCGGCAGCGGCGACCGCGACCGGAGCGGCGGCGGTGACCTCGAAGGTCTCCTCGAACTGCTTCACGAACTCGGAGAGCTCGATCAGCGTCATCTCCTTGAACGCGTCGAGCAGCTCGTCGGTGCTGAGCTTCGCCATGTCTGGCGTCCTTTCCTGAATCTGTTAGGTAAGAACTGGGTGCGCCGGGAGGCCTCAGGCCGCCTCGGCGCCCTCCTTCTCGCGCTTGTCCTGCAGGGCGGCCGCCAGACGGGCGGTCTTGGAGAGCGGAGCCTGGAACAGGGCCGCGGCCTTGCTCAGGTTGCCCTTCATCGCGCCGGCCAGCTTGGCCAGCAGCACCTCACGGGACTCCAGGTCGGCGAGCTTCGTGACCTCGGCCGCGGAAATGGCCTTGCCCTCGAAGACACCGCCCTTGATGACGAGCTTCGGGTTGGCCTTCGCGAAGTCGCGAAGCCCCTTCGCCGCCTCGACGACGTCGCCCGAAACGAAAGTCAGCGCGGTAGGACCGGTGAACAGCTCGTCGAGGCCGGAGATGCCCGCCTCGGTCGCGGCACGCTTGGCCAGCGTGTTCTTCGCGACCGTGTAGGTGGTCTCCTTGCCGAGCGAGCGCCGCAGCTGGGTGAGCTGGGAAACCGTCAGACCACGGTATTCGGTGAGCACCGCAGCTCCCGCGTTACGGAAGCTCTCGGTCAGCTCAGCGACGGCCGAGGCCTTGTCGGCCCGGATCGGCTTGTCCGCCATGTCCCTCCTCTCTCGTTGCTCGAGGCTGGTCGCCGTCGGCAGGCCGGAGGGCCTTCCGACAGCGGCGGAGGATCACGACAACGAGAAAAGCCCCGGCGCAGGGCGCACGGGGCGAGGGCCGGCATGATCACCATGGTCGGCGGACCACGGGAAGAGCCGATTTTCGCTTGCCGCCCTGCGCGGGTCGCCCGTCATCGCGGGGCCTTCGACCGTGCCGGAGCACGGTGACCAGCGGTCTCTGGGTGGAACTTCGTCACCAGGTTACGGCACGCGACGGTGCGCACCAAATCGCCCCCACGTGCGCCCGGTCACTCCGGCGCGGCACCTCCGGCGCCGGTCCGCCGGTGGGCCGGCCCGCTCAGGGGCGAACCCGCTCAGGGGCGGACCCCGCTCAGGGGCGGACCCGGCGCCGCCAGGCGTAGCCGGCCAGGGCCACCGCCGCCCAGGCCAGCGCCCCGGCGGTGAGCAGGAGCGCCGTCGAGCCGGCCAGCGGGCCGGTCACCGCCCGGGCGGTCGCCATCACCGGCGGCGCCAGCCAGGGCGCCACCGAGCCGCTCAAACCGAGGACCAGGGCGCCGACCGCGCCCAGGGCCAGCACCGCCACGCCGTATCCCGCGCTGCCGGTGACCGCCCGGCTGGCCAGGGCGCCGAGTGCCACCGCCGCGGGCAGGGCCAGCAGGTGGGCCCAGAGCCCGAGGGCGAGACCCACCGGCAACGACCGGTCCCCCGGCCCCACCGGGCCGGTCACCCCGCCGACCAGCCACGGGAAGATCATCGCGACGGCCACCGTGCCGAGCGCGGCCACCGTCGCCGCCAGCAGGCCGGCCGCGCGCTCCCGGGCCGGGCCGACCACGACCAGGGCCAACCGCCGCTGCACGTCCGGCTCCACGTCCAGCAGGATCCTGGTCTGCCAGGCCAGCACCGGGAAGAGCACCACCGCGGAGACGCCGTACGCCTCCGCCGGCTGGGCCCGGCCGCCGCCGTACAGGACGCCGAGGGCGAGCAGGCCGGCCAGCAGCGGCGCCAGCGCCCGCCCGGTACGCAGGAAGCCGGCCAGCCGCAGCCGCACCAGCGCGCTCACCGGGACACCTCCCGCGCCGGGCCGTCCGCTCCGACGCCCTCTCCCGCTGCCGGCTCGGGTGACCCGACGTCCGGCGGGGCGGCGTCGGGGCGTACCCGCAGGACGTGGTGGCCCTCGGCGCGCAACCGGGCGACGGCGCCGGCCACCCGCGCGGCCGGCACGGCGACCTCGACCACGGCCATCGGCTCCGCCCCGGCGGACGTCTCCTCGGTCACCACGCCGTCCGCGACGGTCCAGCGGCGGGCGCCCGGCAGCCGGACGGTCTCCCCCCGGTGGTCGCTGACCAGCACCGACCCGCCGGCCGCCAGCACCTCGTCGACGAGGGCGGGAACCAGTTCGCGGGCGGCGGAGTCCAACCCCTCCCAGGGCTCGTCGAGCACCAGCAGGCCGGGCCGGCGGAGCATCGCCTGGGCCAGTCCGACCTTCTGCGCGGTGCCCTTGGACAGCTCGGGCAGCTTCACGCCCCGGAACCGGGTCAGGCCCAGCCGCTCGGTCCACCGGGCGGTCTCGCGCGCCGCCCCGGACCGGGACAGCCCGGCGACCCGGCCCATCGCGGTGAGGTAGGCCTGGACGGTGAAGGGCTGGTCGGCGGGGAACCGCTCCGGCACCCAGCCCACGTGGCGGGGCCGGTCGACGACCCGGCCCCGGCCCGGCCGGAGCACCCCGGCCGCGAGCTGGAGCAGGGTGGACTTGCCCACGCCGTTGCGGCCGAGCACGACCGCCACCTCACCCGGCTCGATCCGGGCCTGCGCCGCCCTCAGCACCCACGGGCCGCGCCGGTGGTACCGGAGCCAGACGTCCTCCAGCAACATGCCGCGAGCCTGCCACAGCCGGACGAACGGCAGGGGCCCCGCCACGAGTCGTGGCGGGGCCCCTGCGCGGGGGTCGTGCTCAGCCCTCGGTCGGGGCCTCGTGGAGGTTCTTCACCAGCTTCGGGTCGACCGGAACGCCCGGGCCCATGGTGGTGGTGAGGACGACCTTCCTGAGGTACGTGCCCTTGGCCGCCGACGGCTTGGCGCGGAGCACCTCATCGAGGACGGCGGCGTAGTTGTCCACCAGCTGGGTCTCGGAGAACGAGGCCTTGCCGATGATCAGGTGCAGGTTGGAGTGCTTGTCCACCCGGAAGGTGATCTTGCCGCCCTTGATGTCCTGAACGGCCTTGGTGACGTCCATGGTCACCGTGCCCGTCTTCGGGTTCGGCATCAGGCCGCGCGGGCCCAGGATCCGCGCGATCCGGCCGATCTTGGCCATCTGGTCGGGGGTGGCGATCGCGGCGTCGAAGTCCAGCCAGCCGCCCTGGATCCGGGCGACGAGCTCGTCCGTGCCCACCTCGTCGGCACCGGCGGCGGCGGCCTCCTCGGCCTTCGCGCCGGCGGCGAACACGATCACGCGGGCGGTCTTACCGGTGCCGTGCGGCAGGTTGACCGTGCCGCGGACCATCTGGTCCGCCTTGCGGGGGTCGACGCCGAGGCGCATGGCGACCTCGACCGTGGCGTCGAACTTGACGTTGGTGGTCTCCTTGGCCAGCTTCACGGCCTCGGCGGGGGTGTAGAGCTTCGACCGGTCGATGACGTCGGCGGCCTTGCGGTAGCTCTTGCTGCGCTGCATTTCTGGTTACTCCTGTGGTCTCTGGCGGGCCGCGGTCATCGCGCGCCCTCCCACGAACTGATCGGGTGAGTGCTCAGGCGACGTCAGTCGCTGACGATGATGCCCATCGACCGGGCGGTGCCGGCGATGATCTTCGCAGCCTGGTCGATGTCGTTGGCGTTGAGGTCGACCATCTTCTTCTCGGCGATCTCACGCACCTGGGCCTGCGACACGGAGCCGACCTTGTCCTTCTGCGGGACGCCGGAGCCCTTCTCCACGCCGGCGGCCTTGAGCAGCAGCCGGGCGGCGGGCGGGGTCTTCAGGACGAAGGTGAAGGACCGGTCCTCGTACACGCTGATCTCGGCGGGGACGATGTCGCCCCGCTGGGACTCGGTCTGCGCGTTGTAGGACTTGCAGAACTCCATGATGTTCACGCCGTGCTGACCGAGCGCGGGGCCCACCGGCGGCGCCGGCGTGGCCTGGCCCGCCTTCAGCTGAAGCGTGAACGTCTTGACGAGCTTCTTCTTCGGAGGCATGTCACTTCCTGGGGCTTGGAACTGGGAAAGGTGCCGGGCCGCGGGCGCGCACGGTCAGCGCGATGCGACAACGACGACGTTCTAGGGTAGCGCAGCGTTGCACCGCCCCGTCCGTCGAGGTCCGTCGAGGTCCAACGGAGGGGCGGAAACGGGTACGCCGACGGCGGGCGACTGCCCACCGCCGGCGACCCGGACGTCAGATCTTGGCGACCTGGTTGAAGTTCAGCTCGACCGGAGTCTCCCGGCCGAAGATCGACACCAGCACCTTGAGCTTCTGCTGGTCGGCGTTGATCTCACTGATCGTCGCCGGCAGCGAGGCGAACGCGCCGTCGGTGACGGTGACCGAGTCGCCGACCTCGAAGTCGAGGACCCGGACCTCGGGCTTGGCCTTCTTCTCCACCGCCTCGACCGCCGGGGCCAGCCACTTCAGCACCTCGTCGAGGCTCAGCGGCGCTGGCCGGTCGGCCCGGTCGGTGGCACCGACGAAGCCGGTGACCCCCGGCGTGTTGCGCACGCAGGAGTACGACTCGGCGGTCAGCTCCATCCGGACCAGGATGTAGCCCGGGAAGACCTTGGCCTGGACCTGGGACCGCTTGCCGTTCTTGACCTCGACCTCTTCCCGGGTCGGCACCTCGACCTGGTAGATGAAGTCCTCCATGTCGAGGGAGGTGATCCGGGTCTCGAGGTTGGTCTTGACCTTGTTCTCGTAGCCGGCGTACGAGTGCACCACGTACCAGTCGCCCGGGGCGTAGCGCAGCTTCTGGCGCAGCTCGGCGACCGGGTCGTACTCCTCGTCCGGGGCCGGCTCGGTGGTCGGGAATTCCGGCTCGCTGGCGGCCTCGACCGACTCGTCGCTCGCCGCCGTCGCCACCGTGGACTGGTCGTCCGTGGTCTCGGCGGTCTCGTCGTACTCAGGCACGCTCGCTCACTTCCGTCACTATCGGCTCAGTCGGCCGGTCAGCTGGGGTTGCCGAAGACCCACAGCACGCCCTTCGCGAAGGCGAAGTCGAGAAGGCCGACGATCGTCAGCACCACCGCGACGAACGTCACCACCACGGCCGTGTAGGTCAGCAACTCCTTGCGGGTCGGCCAGATGACCTTACGCAGTTCGGCGACCACCTCGCGGAAGAAACGCGCGATGCGGGCGAACAGCCCGATCCGGTCGGTGTCGGTACGGGTCTTCGGCTTGCTGTCGGCCGAACCGGCACGGGCCCGCGAACGGGTCGCGGTGCCGCCCCGGGAGACCGGCTCGTCCGCGCCGGTGGCGTCGTCGTCGGCTGCCACGTCGTCGACGAGCTCGTCGCGCTCGTCGCGCAGACCCTCGTCGCCGGCGTCCTCGCCGCGCCGCTTGCTCTCGGCCACTTCGCCCTCCGTCGCGGGATGTCGATCGCACGCCTCATGGGCGTACGCGGCGTTTGGTCACGCCGGCCGGACCAGCCGTCCCGCGACGGGCCGCGGCCGGCGGACCGGACGAAGGGGCCCGATGCCTCGGAACCACCCCGCCGATGCCACCACCACGGGCCGGACGCCGCCAGTCGGCGGCGCGACCCACGGGAACGGTCAGGCCTGAGGCGCAGGGGTGACAGGACTTGAACCTGCAGCCTGCGGTTTTGGAGACCGCTGCTCTGCCAATTGAGCTACACCCCTGTGCGGCTACGCTCGCCCCGCTCGACCACGAGGGCCGGGCAGGGGTCACTTGCCCCACGGCGGACCAGTGTACGGGTAGTGCTCCGACTTTCCCAACCGGTACCGCCCATCACCTGTCCAGCACCGGTCAGCGGGTGGTCCGGACGATCGCCCGGGCCTGCGAGAGAACCTTCTCCCCCAGGCAGGTGGCGGTCACGTCGAGCCTGGTCAGGCCCGCCTCGGTGACCTCCTTCACCACCGCGTTGACCTCGATCTCGGTGCCCTCGTCGTCGTCCGGGACCACCACCGGCCGGGTGAACCGGACGCCGAAGTCGACCACCGCGTCGGGTGCCCCCGCCCAGGTGGTGACGGCCCGACCGACCAGCGCCATGGTGAACATGCCGTGCGCGATCACCCCGGGCAGGCCCACCTTGGTGGCGGTCCGGTCGTTCCAGTGGATCGGGTTGAAGTCGCCGGAGGCGCCCGCGTAACGGACCAGGTCCGCCCGGGTGATCCGGAACGTCTGAGTCGGCAGCTCCATCTCAGCCCTCCCCGCGTACGACGAGCTTGGACCAGACCGCGACCACCGGCTCGCCGGCGACGGTGCGCACGTCGGTGCGGGTGGTCAGGAAGCCGTGCCCGCCCCGGTTGGTGACCTCCTCGATGGTGTTCACACAGACCAGTTCGTCCCCGGCCACCACCGGACGGGTGTACGCGAAGCGCTGGTCGCCGTGCACCACCCGGCTGTAGTCGACGCCCAGCGCCGGGTCCTCGACGATCTGGCGGTTCGCGGCCATGGTGATCACGAAGGGGAAGGTCGGCGGGGCGACCACGTCCGGGTGGCCCAGCGCCCGGGCCGCCTCCGGGTCGTGGTGGGCCGGGTCGGTGGCGCCGATGGCGGCGGCGAACTCGCGGATCTTTTCTCGGCCCACCTGATAGGGGGCGGTCGGCGGATAGGTCCGGCCGACGAAGGACGGGTCCAGGGACATGCCGCCGAACCTACACGCAAAGCACGAACGCCGATCCGTACGGGAGGGGCGGCGAAAATGCCGCGCCATCCGTGCGGATCGGCGTCCGGGAAGTGCTCAGGGACCGGGCCGACGATGCCGGCCGCAGGTCAGCGGGTCAGCGGGTCTCGCGGTGGACCGTGTGCTTGCCGTCCCGGGGGCAGAACTTCTTCAGCTCGATGCGGTCCGGGTCGTTACGACGGTTCTTGCGCGTGATGTAGTTGCGCTCCTTGCACTCCACACACGCCAAAGTGATCTTCGGCCGGACATCGGTCGCCTTCGCCACGGCGGAGTGCCTTCCTCGCTGGGGTATCAACTACGACGCATCAGCCTACGCGGTCGATGCGCGGACATGCAAAGTGGGCGCCAGTGGCGCCCGTTCCACCGGCCGCCGGGAACCAGGCCCGGAGGACGAGAGTAGCGGTGGCCGGACTTGAACCGGCGACACAGCGATTATGAGCCGCTTGCTCTGCCATCTGAGCTACACCGCCGCAGGCGGGTCCAGCCGGACCCTCTGAGCCCCCTTACGGAATCGAACCGTAGACCTTCTCCTTACCATGGAGACGCTCTGCCGACTGAGCTAAGGGGGCCTGCCCGATCACCCGGAGGGCGTCGCGCAGGGGTAACAGTACATGACCCCGCCGCCGAGGTGAAATCGGATCCCCCTGCCCCGCGTTTCCACAGATCAGGGCACAACCCGCAGCCTCGGCGACTCACCCGCGGAGATCGTCTCCGGGTCCACCTGGGCGCCGAACCAGGCCTCCAGGCGCTCGTACGGCAGCGGGCGGCTGAACAGGAAGCCCTGGCCGATCTCGCAGCCGATGTCCTGGAGCAGCTCCAGGGTCAGCTCGCTCTCCACGCCCTCGGCCACCACGGCGAGGCCGAACTGCTGGGAGAGCGTGACCACGGCGTTGACGATCGCCAGGTCGCCCGGATCCGTCGCCATGCCCTGCACGAACGAGCGGTCGACCTTGACCTCGTGCACCGGCAGCCGGCGCAGATGGGCCAGCGACGAGTCACCGGTGCCGAAGTCGTCCACCGAGAGCCGCACGCCCAGGTCCCGCAGCCGGCGCAGGGTCGGGATCGGCCGGTCGGTGCCGTCCAGCACCCCGGACTCGCGGATCTCGAGAGTGAGCCGCTGCGGCGGGACGCCGTACTCGGTCAGCAGCTCGCCCACCCGGTCGGGGAAGTGCTGGTCGGTGAGCGTACGCGCGGCGAGGTTGACCGCGACGGCGAGCGGCTGGCCGGTGTGGCTCCAGTCCCGGCTGCGCCGCAGCCCCTCCCGCAGCACCACCTCGGTGAGCCGGCCCAGCTGACCGGTGTGCTCGGCCACCGCGACGAAGTCCTCCGGACTCACCGTGCCGTGCGTCGGGTGCTCCCACCGGGCCAGGCACTCGACCCCGACCAACCGCCGGTCGCGCAGCGTCACCTTCGGCTGGAAGTAGACCTCCAGCGCGCCCTCGTCCAGCGCCCGACGCAGATCGCCGGCGAGGCCGAGCCGGCGCAGCGACCGCGACTCCAATGCCGGATTGAACAGCTGCACGCTGCCCGGGACCGATTTGGCCGCCGTCGCGGCCAGGTCCACCCGTTGCAGCAGCGACGCGGCGTCGCTGCCGTGGTCCGGGTGTACGGCCACCCCGACCGCGGTGTCGACGTCGAGGGTGAGGGCGTCGAAGACCATCTCGTCGCGGATCTGCTCGCGCAGCTGGGCGGCCAGCTCCAGCGCCGCCTCGGCGTTCTCCAGCCGGAGGGTGACCAGGAACTCGTCGCCGCCGGCGCGGCCCACCAGGGCCGAGGAGGGCGCGCAGGCGCGCAGCCGCTCGGCCACCTCGACGAGGACCTTGTCGCCCGCGGCGTGACCGAGGGACTCGTTGACCTGGCGCAGGCCGTCCACATCGAAGAGCAGGACCGCCACCACCTCGCCCGGTGCGCGGATCTTGACCGCCTCGTCGAGCGCGCCGGTGATCCGGCGGCGGTTGGGCAGCTTGGTGAGCGTGTCGTGGTACGCGTCGTGGCGCAGCCGGTCGACCAGGCGGGAATTCTCCAGGGCGACCGCGGCATGTGCCGCCACGGTCTCGAAGATGGGGATGTCGCTGTCGGTGAAGTGACCGACGTCGCTGAGCCGGTTGGCCACCTCCAGGGTGCCGATGACGGCCTGCCCGGAGCGCAGCGGTACGGCGATGACGTCCTTGACGCCGGTCGTACGCAGCGACGTCCGCAACTCCTCGTCCCCGCCGAGCCGTACGCCGAGCGCCAGGCTCCGCTGCTGCCGTCGGGTCTCCTCGCGGATCACCTCGGGAGTGGGCGCGACGTCGAGCAGACCCGAGTCGTCCACCCGGGCGGTCAACATGACCTCCGGGTGCCGCCCCTGGGCGGGCAGCCAGAGGGTCGCGTACTCGGCCTGCATCAGCGCCCGGATCCGGCCGAGCAGGACGTCCACCAGGTTGCCGCTCTGCCCCTCCGCGGTCATCGCCTTGGTCAGGTCGTACATCCCGCCGAGCGTGCGGTGCTGCCGGAAGAACTGGGCGTAGGAGCGGTAGACCAGGGCGGCGGCGGCCGCCAGCGCGGCGATGAGGACCGCCGACCACCAAGTGGTCCTCAGGGCGATGAGCACGACCAGACCGACCACCACGTTGATCGCCAGGGTCAGCAGCGGCGGCACGTTCCGCAGCACCCCGGTGCCGGCCTGCCAGCCGTGCATGACCGTGATGACTCCCGCAACGCCGACCAGGGTGGCCAGCGACAAGGTGCTGACCGAGGCGAAGAGCACGCCCCAGGTGCCGGGCCCCACCCCGCGGATCGGCGGCAGGGCCAGCAGCACCAGCGCGGCAAGGGACGCCGCGGCGGAGGCGTTGGCCACGTTGAACGCTAGCTTCGCGAACCCGAAGCGGTATCGCAGATGGGTGACCAGGGTGGCCAGGGTGTACGCCAGCACGACCATCAGCGGCGGCAGGAAATAGAAGGCCAGGACGAGTGGGATCTCGGTGAGCCGCACGCCGAAGGACTGCCGGCCGATCACGAAGTTGAGCATCGGCAGGCCTGCCACCACCATGACGGCGAGCAGGATTCCGGCGAGGCCCCACTCACCGAAGGGGTGCGGCGTGACCAGGCCGATCGCGGTGGAGAAGATGACGGCCACGAGTGCGAGCGGTCCGGTGACCAGCCAGGCGTGCTCGACGGGCCGCCGAGAGGACGCCGCTCCTGCCGAGGACGACCGACGGTCGGCCATACCACTCCTCATCGGTCACGGGCCGATGGCCGTGGACGGATCGGCGCCACATCGCCGTCGGCAGGTGTGCCCCACCCGGGACGGGCGCCGACGGAGCTACTCAGCCGGCGGGGCGGTCCAGACCCAGTCAAGGGTCCGAACCTCGCCTGCCCCGTCGCCGACCAGCACGGTGCCGAAACCAGCGGCGAGGGCGACGAGCATGAGCATCACGCTGACCCGCCGGGCCAGCCTTCGACCAGACATTCGCGTGCTCCTGTCGGCAGGGTTGTCGGAGGTGAAGATTCCACGATCGTGCCACAAGCGGGTCGACCCGCAAAGCCGACGGACGGCCCATCGGAGTGGTCCGTACCGGCCGGTTCGGACGGTCGACGACAAGTCACCAGCCGGGGCGACCTGCGGGCGTGAGCAGCGCACAGATGACGCGTCTTCCGTCTTTAGCCGCGATTCCCATCGTCCTCCGACGAGTGGGACCTTTGCCCCTAGAGCCGGCCAGTCAGAAGATCCGGTCAGAAGCGACGGAGGCGGTGGTACGCCCCGGACCGGTCTCAGCTCTCCCCGGGAGCCCGCGGCCTCCGGCCGCCGCAGCCGGGCCGGTGAAGCCGGGCGAGGAATCGGTCGACCGGCGCTCCACCGACCGCCGACACATCCACGACCGTCAGAATGCTCTACGCGACGCAGAAGCGCCAGCCCTTAGCCGACAGTAAGCGACGTGAATACGCTCACCCGTCGGCGGCGGCGGACAGGACGAGGGCCACCAACCCGCTTCTTCACAGGTCAGGCCCCTCGGGCTCGCCGTTGGTCAGCCACCTCACGTCGGTCACCGCGCTGGGCTGCGGGCGTGCCGCGCAGGGCCGGCAGCCGGGAAGCGGGGTGCTAGCCGCTCACCCGCCGACCACGAGCTGGACCGTCACCAGGTCTCCGACGTTGAGCCGCTCGGCCGCTCGGACGCCCGCCTTCACCGGCACCACGTACCGCCCGTCCTTGGGGAACAGCGACGTCGTCCACCGGGTCCGCCCGATGCGGGCCGTGACCGGCACCATGCCCCAGCCGTAACTCACGGACGCGGCGGTCGCGCTCAGCTCCAGGCAGCCCTCGTCCGGGACGGTGACGAAGTGCCAGGGCGCCGGGCCCTTCCAGAACCACACCTCGCCGCTGAACTCCAGCTCCATCCGGCCAGGATAGGAGCGCGTCTGCCGGAGTGGGGTGACGACAAGGGCCTGGCGGCTCACTGACCAGGAGGGTCACCCGCGAACCGGAGCGGGCTCAGGATTTCCGCAGCGGCCGGAACGCGGCCCGCACCTCGGTGGAGAAGATCTCCGGCTCCTCCCAGGCGGGGAAGTGGCCGCCGCTGTCAACCTCGTTGAAGTAGGCGACGCCGGGGTAGACCGTCTCGACCCAGCTGCGCGGGGCGGCCCAGATCTCGCCGGGGAACGTCGTGAAGCCGACCGGAACCGAGACCGGCGGAGGAGCCTGACCGGCCGCACGGGCTCCGGCCACGAACCGTCCGAATTCCCAGTACCACCGGGCGGCCGAGGCGCCGGTGCCCGTCAACCAGTACAGCGTGATGTTGTCGACGATGTTGTCCCGGGTGAGATTGCCCGCGGGCTCGCCGTCGACGAACGCGCGGGAGATCTTGTAGTAGCTGTCCGTGTCGTGGTCGAGCATCCAGGCCGCCAGCCCGACGGGTGAATCGAGCAGGGAGTAGCCGATCGTCTGCGGCCGGGTGGACTGCTCCAGGAAGTAGCCGAAGCCGTCCATCGTGAACGTCTCGAGCGCCTTGTGCGCCGCGCGTTCCTGCTCGGACTCCGCGGGCAGTTGGTCCTTGATACCGAGCGCCCCGGCGAGCAGGTTGACGTGGATGCCGAGCAGCCCCTCGGGTGCTTGGCGGCCCATCGCGTCCGTGACGCTGGCGCCCACGTCGCCTCCTTGTGCGACGTAGCGCGGGTAGCCGAGGCGGTCCATCAGCTCCGCCCACGCGCGTGCGATGCGGCCGGACTCCCAGCCGAGCTCGGTCGGCTCGCCCGAGAAGCCGTAGCCAGGCAGGGACGGCAGCACGAGGTGGAATGCGTCCTCGGGGGTGCCGCCGTGAGCGGTCGGGTCGGTCAGCGGACCGACGGTCTCCAGCAGCTCGATGACCGAGCCGGGCCAGCCATGGGTCATGATCAGCGGCAGCGCATTCTCATGCCGTGACCTGACATGGATGAAGTGGATCTCGACCCCGTCGATCTCGGTCGTGAACTGGGGCAGCGCGTTCAGCCTCGCCTCGCATTTGCGCCAGTCGTACTCGTTCGTCCAGTAGCGGGCCAGCTCCTGGACCGTCGCCAGCTGCACGCCCTGGGAGCGATCGGTGACCAGCTCTCGGGTGGGCCAGCGCGTGGCCGCGATCCGGCGACGCAGGTCGGCGATCGCTTCTTCCGGCGTGTCGAGCCGGAAGGGGCGGATCTCATTGTCGTTGGACATGTTCTCCACCTGCCGGGTCGGGTCGACCGGCGCCGGGGCGCCGGCGGGGCTGGCACGGGCCCAGTCTCACACCGGCCCGGCGACCGGCGGACCCGAAATGCGATTTCGCGCTCGGGTCCGGCCCGGACCTGCTCACTGACTTCTGTCGTGGAGGCTGCGCCGGTCACGGTGGCGGTCGTCACCAGCCGCACCGAGGCGGAACTGGCCGTCGGCCTGTTGTGCAGCCACGGCCTGCGGGCGACGCACTGTCCATCGACACCGCAGCGATCGCACCCGCCGAAGCGGCTCGACAGATCCGAGAGCGGTTAGTACCACGGCCGTATATCGCGCCGGTGACCTGCGGTGACGCTGGGCGCAGGGCAGCCACCCAGTTTGGACGCGGCCTGTGATCTATCGTGAGTGGGGAGTGCCGGTGCGGCGTCCCGGGCGTCGCAAGGACGCTGACCGCGGACGGGGTGGTGACCGATGCACCGGGCGAGGCGGTGGACAAAGTACGAAGCTGGGTGCCGTCGCAGCGATGAGTTTGCCGGCGCCCACCGGTCTATCTCCCGACCGACACCATCCAACTCATCGGGAGTAAGGCATGGGCCTCATCCACATCGAGCTGTTCGCAACCCTCGACCTCGTCGGGCAGGCGCCCGGCGGCCCCGACGAGGACCCGGTGGGGTTCCCGTTCGGCGGCTGGCAGGCGCCCCTGCTGGACGAGGTCGCCGGGGCGCAGGTCGGTGCCGCGTACGAGGGCACGGACGCCCTCCTGCTCGGCCGGCGGACGTACGACATCTTCGCCGCCTACTGGCCGCACCAGGAGGGCGGCGAGGACAATCAGATCGCCACCCTCTTCAACAGCGTCCCGAAGTACGTGGCCTCCCGCGGCAGGCCCGACCTCTCGTGGGCCGGGTCCACCCAGCTCGGCCCCGATCTGGCCGGCGCGGTGCGCGAGATCCGCGACCGGCACGAGCACGTGAAGGTCGTCGGAAGCCTGAACCTGGTGCAGATCCTCCTGCGCGAGAAGCTCTTCGACCGTCTCGACCTCTGGGTGCACCCGATCGTGCTCGGCGTCGGGAAGAAGGTGTTCGACGGTGGCGCGGTGCCCACGAACGTCACACTCCTCGAACCGCCGGTAGCCAATCCGAAGGGCACCGTGTACCTGCGCTACGGGCTCGCCGATGGCACGCCCAGGACGGGGGACATGAGCGCACCCGATCGCGGTGCCGGACGCGACGACTGAAGCCGCCCCGCGCCAGGTGGGTCCATGTCATCGGGGGTGAATCCGCCAGGTCGGCATTCCGTCACGGCGTCGGCAGTTCGAGGTGCCGGCGCCGTGGCGAAGTACTTCGCCAGCGGGTCGCCGCCGTCACGCAATGGTCTGGCAGGCCCCGTCCGTGCCCGATCGCCCAGCCAGCCGGGGGCAATGGCGGCAAACAGCCGCGCGGAACGACAAAGGCCTCCAACTTGCGTTTTCGCAGGTCAGAGGCCTTGTCATTGCCTGGTGGCGGGTAGAGGATTCGAACCTCTGAAGCTTTCGCGACGGATTTACAGTCCGCTCCCATTGGCCGCTCGGGCAACCCGCCAGGGCATACCACCGCACTCGCGCGCGGCAGCGACGCCAAGGATAGCGGTTGCCCCCGGGGCCGCCGCAACCGGGTACGGTCAGGGGGTCGTGCCGCTGGTCAGCGGGCGACGGTACGTGACAGACCGCCGGACAGCAGGAGCATGAGCATGGCAGCGAACCCGTCGTTCGACATCGTGAGCAAGGTCGATCGCCAGGAGGTCGACAACGCCCTCCGTCAGGCGGAGAAGGAGCTCGCGCAGCGGTTCGACTTCCGCGGCACCGGCGCGGAGATCTCCTGGTCGGGCGAGGAGGCGATCAGCCTCCAGGCGGAGACCGAGGAGCGGGTCAGCGCCGCGGTGGACGTCTTCAAGGAGAAGCTGGTCAAGCGGAACATCTCGCTGAAGTCGCTGGACGCCGGCGAACCGCGCTCCTCGGGCAAGGTCTTCAAGATCGACTGCAAGGTGATCCAGGGCATCGACTCGGACAAGGCCAAGGCGATCAGCAAGAAGATCCGCGACGAGGGCCCGAAGGGCGTCCAGGCCCAGATCCAGGGTGACCAGCTGCGCGTCACCGGCAAGAAGAAGGACGACCTGCAGGCCGTCATCACGCTGCTCAAGGGCGAGGACTTCGGCGTGGCCCTGCAGTTCACCAACTATCGGTAAGGCGCTCTCTGCGCCGCAGGTCACCGTCTGGGCCACTCGCGCTACCTGCGCAACCGTCGTCGCCAATGGCCATCTTTGGTGGGCTTGTCCGACCTCTGACGGCCTGGCGACGGCCTGGATACCTTCCACCGACCGGGGCTTGCATCCGGTACCCAGGTACAGGCTTACCGTCGGAGTATGAGCGACCGACATGTCACGACGGATGACTCCTGGGCACCGGATGCGTGCACCCTGCCGACGCACGAACGGCCGCTGCGGCTCGCCGGATTCGATCAGTTCTTCCGCGCTGCGGTCCATGGTGTCGACCGGCTGTCGGCACAGCATCTGCGATTGCAGCTCGACGGCGCGGAGCAGGTGGACGAGACTGCGCGGGATCTGGCGGACCGTGAATCGTCCTGCTGTTCGTTCTTCGCTTTCGACATCGTGCGACCCAGCCCGGACTCGCTGACCCTGGACGTCCGGGTACCGGCGGCACATGTCGACGTCCTCGATGCCCTCGCCGAGCGGGCGACGTCTGCCCGGGGCCAGAAATGACCGGATCGGGGCTACGCAGCGGCCAGCTGGCCGACGCGGCCGGCGTCAACTTGCAGACGCTGCGCTACTACGAGCGCCGGGGACTACTTGCCTCTCCCCAGCGGTCGCCGGGCGGGCATCGGCTCTACCCGTCCGACACGGTCACCCTGCTGCGGGTCATCAAGACCGCACAGCGCCTCGGCTTCACCCTCAACGAGGTCGCCGACCTGCTCGACGCGGGCCGACATCAGCACAGCGGCCGACCCGACGCCGGACTCCAGGCACGGGCAAAGGACAAGCTCGTCGAGGTGGAACGGAAGTTGGCAGACCTGACCGTCATCCGCGACACCCTGCACGCCGCCATCTCGGCCGGCTGTAACGACCTGGTCGCCTGTGCCAGCAGCTCCTGCTGCCCCCTGCCCTTTGCGGAACTCGCCGAAAGGAACGATCGTGCCGACACCTGCTGACCGGCTGCGCCGCCTCCTCCCCTCCAGCACGACCGGACTCGCAGGAGCCGCCTGCGCCGCCTGCTGCATCCTGCCGCCGCTGCTGGCAGCCGGGGTTCTCGGCGGTGCCGGCTGGGCCGCGGTCAACCGTTTCCTGCCCGGCGTCGCCGTCGCCCTGGCCGTGCTCGCCGGACTGTCCTGGTGGTGGGCCACCAAACGCCGCCACACCACCGGCTGCGCCGGCGGCAACTGCTCCTGCGGCCAACCCGACCAGCACGACCGCCAGGTGGTCACGCTACGGTCCGACGCGTGACGGCTGCCCGCTCAATCCTGCTGTTCCTACTCGCAGCGCTCGCCGAAATCGGCGGCGCCTGGCTGGTGTGGCAGGGCTGGCGGGAAAACCCCGGGCTGCTCTGGATCGCGGCCGGAGTCATCGCGCTCGGGCTCTACGGCTTCGTCGCCACCTTCCAACCCGACCCGAATTTCGGCCGCATCCTCGCCGCCTACGGCGGAATCTTTGTCGCCGGCTCCCTCGCCTGGGGCATGGTCGTCGACGGGTTCCGCCCCGACCGCTACGACGTCATCGGTGCAGCCATCTGCCTCACTGGCGTGGCCGTCATCATGTACACCCCGCGTGCCAGCTAGCTCCTCCGCTGCTGTTCCGATTCCTCGCTGGTGAGAACTCCGGCCCGGTCCGACTATGTCCGCCCGCGTCCTCGCCCTCGGGAGTGTTCGCGTCACCGATGCTGCCGACGGCCACCTGCGCCAGGTGCAGCGGCAACGACTCAGGTGTAACGCCCGTCCCGTCTCCCACGCCGATGGGAAGGGCGGTGTAGGCGCGGCGCGGTGGAGGAGCGTAGGGGTGTTCAGCGTCAGCGACGCGCCCAGACCAGCCTCGGACGCCCGCCCGGTAGCCCTAGGGAGTTGTGTCATGGCCCAGTCAGCACACCGCACGTCGTCCGCTCAGTGGCCCCACGTCAACGTTTCCAATGCCACGCCCTCGACCTCTCACGGATGGAACTCGCCGACTCGCCCTGTCCCCGTTCTGTCGAGGCGCTCGGATCCGTGGTGGTCGTATGCCATGTTTGGGGGAATCATCCTGGTGGTCGGATCCATTGCTCTCGGCGTGGTGCTGGTGAGCCGATGAAGCCACACACCGTTGAACCTCGTCGCCCGGATGTCCGCGGGGGCTCTGGCGTGACTTCCCACTTTCCTGCCACCCCTACCGCTCCCGGCCCGGACTCGGCGACCCGCACGATGCCGATGGTGCGGAGGGGCGGACACCGGCGGGCCGAGCCCGACGCGACGCGGTGGTTCATGTGGGCGGCTGTGGCTGGTGCTCTGGTCGCGGTGCTCCTTGCGGCCATGGTGGTGACGTTCACGGGCGGCGATCCTGAACCGTCCGCAGCCGGGCCGGGGGTCCGTGTGGCCAGCGGGGACGTTGCACCGGAGGCTGCTGAAGCGGCGATGGCCGAGGAGCCGTCAGAGTCTCCGTCAGCCTCACCAACGGTGAAGCCGTCCCCCCGCCCAAGCCTGAACGCCACCCAGCTCATCGCAGGGCTGCGCAGCACTGTTGTGGGGCTCGCTCAGAACGGGCAGTTGACTTCGAAGGCCGCTCAGGAGCTGACAAAGCGACTGCGGGAAGCCGCCGAAAAGCAGGCTGCCGGAGAGGAGGACAAGGCCCGGGAAAAGCTGGCTGAGTTCGGCGAAAAGGTCGCCGACCTGCGGAAGGAAAACAAGATCTCCGAGGCCGGTTACCAGACTCTCGCCGCTGGGCTGGCACAACTCGTGCGAGTCCTGCCGAGCCGCTGATCCGTCCTGCTGGTCGAGCCGGCGCCGCACGGACACGTCGGGTCACTGTTTCGTCCGGTGCCCGCCTGGGCACCGCTACCGTTATGGAGAGCGGGCATCTGCTCAACGGCCGGTACCGGCTGGTGGACCGCCTGGGCGCGGGCGGCATGTCGGTCGTCTGGCGGGCCCACGACGAGGTGCTCGGACGAGACGTCGCGGTCAAGATGCTCTCGCCGGAGCTGGCCGCCGACCCGCAACTACTGCAGCGTGTCCGGCTGGAAGCTCGTTCGGCGGCGCGGTTGCGCCACCCGAACATCGTGGAGGTCTACGACTACGGCGAGGCGGCCGACGGCGCCGGGCGTCGGCTGCCCTATGTCGTCATGGAGGTCGTTGAAGGCCGCTCGCTGGCACAACTGCTGACCGGCGGTGCGCTGCCGTGGCGACTGGCTGTGCTGATCTGCGCCCAGGTCGCCGCCGCGCTGGCGGCGGCCCATGACCGCGGCGTCGTTCATCGTGATGTCAAACCCGGCAACGTGATGGTGACCGCGGCAGGGGCCAAGTTGGTGGACTTCGGGGTCTCGGCCGCTTCCGGCGACGCGGATGGTTCGGCCGGACCGCTGCTCGGTACACCGGCCTACCTAGCTCCCGAACGGCTGCAGAAAGGGTTGGTGCAGCCGGCGACGGACGTGTATGCGCTGGGTCTGTTGCTCTATCGGGCACTGGCCGGGACTCTGCCGTGGCACGCCTCCAGCACCACCCAGATGCTGGTCGCGCACCGGTATCAGGAGCCAGCCGCCTTGCCGCCCATCGAGGAACTCCCGCCCGAGGTGACGGAGTTGTGTCGGCGGTGCCTTGGCAAGGAGCCTGGCCAGCGGCCAAACGCGGCCGAGGTTGCCATGGTCCTCAGCGACGTTGCTGGGCTCTCGGCCGCCACGCTCGTGCTGCCCCAACAGGAGGCCAGGGCCAAGGCAGGTCCGACGAAGGTCGCTGTACCGGGCCGGACGACCGGCGGTGCCGGCAACCTGACCAAGATCGGGATTGGGCTGCTGACACCAGGCCCGTACGCGCAGCTTGTAGCCCGCTGGCGACAACTGTTGCCGAGCAGACGTCGCCAGGTCGCGGCCACTGGCGCTGCCGCCCTGCTGTTCCCGGGCGTATTCGCTGCCGCTTGGCTGAATCACACAGCAGGTCAGGGAGAGGATGAGGCCCTGGTTGGCACGCCCAGTGCCGTCGCCGGAATGGGCGAGCGTAAACCAGAGTGCAGTGTCCAGTACACCGTCCGGCGGGCCGTCAACGGCCGTTTCTCCAGCACTGTCAGCATCTCCAACACCGGAACCACAACCATCAACACCTGGCGGCTGACCTTCGACCTTCCAGGCGAGCAGCGGCTTCTGCGCGGCTCTCCAGGTGCATGGAAACAGAAGGGCCGTTCGGTGGAGGTGCGGGGCGATGCACTGCCTGCGAAGAAGTCCTTCACCGCTCGCTTGGACGGGACTTACCAAGCGGTGAACTCCCTTCCCGCCACCTTCACGATCAACGGGACCGTCTGCCGGTCGAATTTCTCCGTCGCCGGCCAGACCGTCCGGCCCGTCCCGCCCCCAAGTGAGGGTAAGGACGACGAAAAGAAGGACGACGAGAAGGAAGACGAGGAGAAGGACGAGGAAAAGGACGACCACTAGATCCTCCGCAGTGGCCGTCCCACCGTGCGGCCTGACGACCGCCTGGACGTGAGCCCCGTCGACGGCGTGTGCAACCAACTCTGCCGCCGGCTTCGTCAGGGCGTAGTCTGCCCGCCCACGCAGACCCATGTAACACGCACCCAGGCTCGTCACGCCTACAGGAGGTGGAGTCAAGCCTCAGTGAATGGCGCGACGTGCCTGATCTTTCCGTGGTCGCGCGCGAGCGGACAGCGCTGGCAACGATTGCCGACGCGATCGCGGCAGCGTCGATCGGCAAAGGCTTCCGAGTGGCCGTGTCCTGTCCCGATACCCACCGGGCCCTGGTTGATCACCTGGCGCAGGCACTGCACGCCCGTGGCCGGATCTGCCGCTGCCTGACCGAACCGGACCTGGATGACGGCAGCGGCCTGCTGCCGGAGCGGCACGAAGAGGGTTGGCCCGTTGTCGTCATCGTGAGCGGACTCGCTATGGAGACAGACCGTGGCGTGCGGCACGTGAACATCAGCGTGACGGCCGGCATCCCCACGCACGACAGTGGCGACGTCAGCCACCAGGGAACAAGCGAACCAACCTCATCGACCGGCGGTGAACCGGACATCGTTCTTGACTATCGCGATCCACACGGACCCCTGATCCGCTACATGGCGCCCCACCTGTCGCCAGACGGCCAACGGTAGTTGCTGGCGCTCCACTCGAACCCATCCGCATGTTCACGGCGCTGTCGCTGCGCTCGCCGCGGGCGCAGGTTCCGTCTGCTCGCTTGGCTGCTTTCGCCGGACCTGACCAGCCATGGAACGTGCGATGATCGATGGGTGAGGCGGGGGACCACGTCGGCCGGGGAACTGTTGGCCGAGGCGCTCCGGACCCGACCCGCGTCGCCTTCTCGGCGACATACTCCCAGCCGATCATGGTGGCCGGCGTCGTCGTCACCTCCGTCGGCGTCGAACTCGTCATCGCCCATCCACTCGGACACCCGCAGCCGGCCTGGGTCGCCGTCATCCTCGGCGGACCCGTGCTGTTCCTGGCCGGGCGCGCCGGCTTCGAGTACGCGGTATTCAGCCGCGTGTCCCTGGATCGGCCGATCGGCGTGCTCGTGCTGGCCGCCCTGACACCGGCGATGCTGTTCGTGTCGCCGCTGCTAGCCGCCCTCGCCGCGACCGCAGTCCTGGCCGGGGTCGCCATCGCCGACGCGGCCCGCGCGAAAGGACGTCCACTCGAGCCACCGTCACCACCTGGCTAGCACCAACGCCGGGTTGTTCAGCGCGAGAAGATCAGCAACAGCACCACGGTCAGGATCGCGCTGATCAACAGGGAGCCGAGGCATCCCACCCGGTTCGAGAAGAAGAGAAACATTCCGACGCTGTACCCCGATCAGGGGAATGCAGACCGTCGCGGCCGTTCCTCGGGGGAACGGCCGCGACGCCGCTTTCCGGGCCAGGGGGCCGGTCAGACCAGGCTGGGCTGCTCGGCGCGTACCGCTGTCGTCTCGGCCCGGGCGATCGGCCCGGCGGGCATCGCGGCCACCGCGGCCCCGACGGCCACAGCGGCCCCGGCGAAGAGGAACGCCCACGGCACGCCGCCGGCGTGGTCGACGATCAGCCCGGCCACCGCGCCGCCGGCGGCGCTCGCCGCGACCGACATGGTCACCACCCAGGTGTACGCCTCGTTCAGCATGCCGGGCGGGGCGATCCGCCCGACCAGGGTGTTCTCCAGGGTGAGCGCCGGCGCGATGGTGGCGCCACCGACCACCAACGCGACACCCAGCGCCGCCGGGCCGGGCATCACCGCGAAGACGGCGAAGCTGGCGGCCACCGCGCCGAGAAGCCAGGCGAACTGGCGGGTCATGTTCGCCGACGGCTTGCGTACGCCGAACCAGAAACCCCCGGCGGCGCTGCCGACACCCCAGACGGCGAGCAGGATGCCGGCGAGGCTCTCCGGGTCGGCGGTGGGCTGGTCACCGGCGAAGGCCGGCACGATCACCCCGGCCGCGCCGAACGCGATGCCGAGGCTGGCGACGCAGACCAGCAGCGCGGGGAAGCCGCCCACCCGCAGCGGGCCCAGGCCCCTGGCGTGGTGCTCGCGCGGGTGCGGCTGCCAGCCGCGCATCACCCTCCCCAGCGCCACGGCCGCCGTGCCGACCAGGGTGACCAGGGCGGCGCCGACCAGCGCGGCAGCGGCGTCGGCGACGAGCACGAAGCCGGCCACCAGCAGCGGGCCGAGCACGAAGACGACCTCGAAGAGCGAGGTCTCGGCGGCCAGCGCGGTGTTGCGCAGGTGGTACCGCCCGGAGTTCGGGCCGGTGAGGTCGTTCCAGGCACCCCGGATCGCGGCGGTCAGCGGCGGGTAGGTCGCACCGGCGATCCCCGCGGCCAGGTAGATCAGGCCGAGGCCGCCGGCCTCAGCGCGGCTCGCCCAGAGCAGGCCGAAGAGCGCCAGCGGGTGGGCGACGGCGGTGGCCAGCAGCACCCGGGTGGGACCGATCCGGTCGGCGACCCGGCCGGCGACGGGGCTGAGCGCGGCGCCGGAGAGGGCGTAGACGCCTCCGGCGACCGCGGCGAGCGAGTATCGCCCGGTCACCTGCTCCACCACCAGCAGCAGCGCCAGTGGCGTCATGCCGATCCCGAGCCGGCCGATGATGCCGAAGACCAGCAGCATCGGCGCGCCGGGGATCCGCCAGACGCCCAGGTACTGGCGCAGTGCGGCCACGGTCGACCTCCAGAGGTGTAATGGGTGAGAGACGTTTCGACCCTAACGCCGGTCTCACCGCGAGGGAAACGGTTAGTGCCCACGGACACGACCGCGCCCGCGGCCGGCGAACCGGACGCGGGCGCGGGTGTCGTACGTCAGCGCTGGAACTGCACCGGGCCGCTGTTGGCAGCCAACTGCTCCAGCCGGGCGACCCGCTCCTCCATCCGGGGGTGGGTGGAGAAGAGCGCGGCGATGCCGCCGCCCCGCTTGAACGGGTTGTCGATCATCAGGTGGGCGGTGCTGGTCAGCTGACCCTGCGCGGGCAGCGGACGCTTCTGGGTACCCATGTGGATCTTCTTGAGGGCGCTGGCCAGGGCCAGCGGGTCCCGGGTGAGCTGGGCGCCGGAGGCGTCCGCCTGGAACTCCCGGCTCCGGCTGATCGCCAGCTGGATCACGGTGGCCGCGATCGGGCCGAGGATCAGGGTGAGCAGCAGCACGACCGGGTTCGGGGCGTCCTCGTCGTCGCCACCACCCAGCGGGATGAACCAGGCGATGTTGGCCAGCGCGGTGATGATGCCGGCCAGGCCGGCCGCCACGCTGGAGATGAGGATGTCCCGGTTGTAGACGTGCGACAGCTCGTGGCCGATCACCCCGCGCAGCTCCCGGTAGTCCAGGATCTCGGTGATCCCCTGGGTGACGCAGACCGCCGCGTGGGCCGGGTTGCGCCCGGTCGCGAACGCGTTGGGCTGCGAGGTCGGGCTGACGTACAGGCGGGGCATCTGCTGCCGCGCCTCGGTGGCCAGCTCACGGACCATCCGGTACAGCTCGGGGAATTCGGCCTCGCTGACCGGTTGCGCCCGCATCGAGCGCAGCGCCAGCTTGTCCGAGAAGAAGTAGGACACACCGTTCATCAGCAACGAGACGACGACGGCGATGACGAGGCCGCCGCTGCCGCCGAACCAGTAGCCGACCGCGAGGATCAGCGAGGTCAACAGGCCGAGCAGCGCTGCGGTCTTCAGACGGTTGTGATGCACGATCGCTCCTTCGGTGCGCGGGCCACGCGGGACCCGCTGACCGGTCCAACGTCACCGGTACCCGTCAACCATCCTGCTCATGACTGTGAGTTGGCTGGAGGTCGCTGTGGGCGCGCTGCGAGCGAGTCGAAACTGTGCGGGCGGTGGCGAAAGGGTGCCGGCGAGGTCGCGACGGGTGTGGCGGGGGCGAAGGGGGCGGCGAGGCCCGGTAGGCAGGAGAAGGGATCAGCGAGCGGCCAGGTCGAGGACGAGCTGCGGGGCGAAGCCGACCACCACGGCCAGCGCGGTGGCCAGGGCCAGCGCGGTGGTCACCGTCCAGGCCACCCGACCGCCGACAGCCGGCACCCCGCCTTCCTCGCCGGAACGGTCGTCCCGGGCGTCGCCGGCGTACAGGGTGGCGGCGAGGCGCAGGTAGTAGGCGAGCCCGATCACCGCGTTGACCGCCACCACCAGGGCCAGCCAGCCGGCGCCGCCGGTCAGCAGCGACCGGACCACGGTGACCTTGGCGAAGAGACCGGCCAGCCCCGGCGGCAGGCCGGCCAGGCCGATCAGCGCCAGCGCGAGGGCCGCCGCCACCCACGGCTGCCGGCGGGCCGCCCCACGCAGGTCGTCGACGGTGCCGCCGTCCGCGCCGGCCGGGCGCAACGCCACCAGCGCCGCGAAGGCCGCCAGCTCCAGCAGCACGAAGAAGACCGCGTACGCGACCGCGGCGGCGTACGCGTCCGCCCGGGCCTCGTCGGTGCGCCCGGCGGCCAGCGCCAACGCGCCCAGCGGGGCCAGGATGTAGCCGGCCTGAGCCACCGACGACCAGGCGAGCAGCCGGACCGTACGCCGCTGGCGCAGCGCCACCAGGTTGCCGACCGTCATGGTCAGCACGGCGAGCAGGGCGAGCGCCGGGCCGGTGACGTCGGCCGGCAGCGCGCGCTGCACCACGGCGAGCAGGGCCACCACCCCGCCGAGCTTGGAGGCGGTGGAGAGGTACGCGGCCACCGGCAGCGGCGCGCCGTCGTAGGTGGCCGGCGCCCAGGCGTGGAACGGCACCGCCGCCACCTTGAACGCCAGGCCGAGTACCACCAGCGCGACGGCGGCGGTGGCCAGCGGCAGGTCGAGCAGCTCCGGGCGGTCGTTGAGGATGGCGCCCAGCCGGTCCAGGTGCAGCCCGCCGGTGACCGCGTAGAGCAGCGCCGCGCCGAGCAGGGTCAGGGTGGTCGCGACCACGCTGACCACGAAGAAGGTGACGGCCGCCTCGGCGCTGGCCAGGCTGCCCCGGCGCAGGCCGACCAGCACGTACAGCGGCAGGGTGAGGGTCTCCAGCGCGACGATCAGGGTGATCAGGTCGCCGGCGGCGCCGAGCACCACGCCACCGGTCATCGAGCAGGCGAGCAGGAAGCAGAACTCCCCCGGCGGCGTCGGCCCGCCGCGCAGCAGCGGCCCGGAGAGCCCGAGCACCCCGAGGGTGAGCAGGGCGAAGACGACGGCGACCAGGGCCGCCCGGCCGTCCAGGACCCAGGAGCAGTCGGCGCCGACGCAGAAGGTCCGCCGGGTCTCTCCCGCGCCGACCAGCGCCGCGCCGGCGGCGGTGGCGACGGCGCCCGCGGCGGCCACGGCCACCGTCGCGCCGTGCCGGGCCACCAGCAGGTCGGCCAGGAGCACGAGTACGGCGGTGCCGGCGGCCAGGTACGCCGGCAGCAGCGCCACGTTGTCCACGCTCTGCACGAGACTCATGCCGCCCACTCCCGCCGCCCGGCCACCCGGCCGCCTCCGACCGCGACCGTCACGCCGCACGTCCGACGCTCGCCGGTCCACTTCCGCCCACGACCGCGCGGTCCCGCCGTGCCGCCCGTACCCGCCGTGCCGCCGACGAGCGCGACCGGGGCGGTCCGCGCGGTCACCGGAGCACTCCCACCAGGGCGTCTACCGGACCGGTGGCGAGGCCGAGCACCAGTGTGGGCGCCAGGCCGACCGCGAGGGCGAGCAGCACCAGGGGCGCCCAGGCGGTCAACTCGGCCCCGGCCAGCCCGGGCGCGAGCCGGCCCACCGCCGGGCTGGGTCGCCCGTGGGTGACCTGCCGCAGCAGCCGCAGGAAGTACGCGGCGGTGAGCGCCCCGCCCACCGCGGCCAGCACGGCCAGCGTGGTCCAGAGCGGCCCGCCCCGCCGGACGGCGGCGAACACGGCGAACGCCTCACCCCAGAAGCCGGCCAGCCCGGGCAGGCCGAGCGAGGCCACCGCGGCGAAGCCGAGCAGCCCGGCGAGCCGGGGCGCGGTCTCCCGCAGCCCGGAGAGTTCGGCGAGCGCGCCCGTGTGCGTACGGTCCTTGACCGCCCCGGCGAGGAAGAAGAGCAGGCCGGTGATCACCCCGTGCGCGATGTTGCCGATCAGGGCCGCCTGGATGCCGGTGGCGGTCAGCGTGGCCACCCCGAGCAGCACGAACCCCATGTGACCGACGCTGGAGTACGCGATCAGCCGCTTCAGCTCGTCCTGCGCGAGGCAGACCAGCGATCCGATCAGGATCGCCGCGACGGCCAGCACGCCGAGCACCGGGGCGGCCCAGCGGGCGCCCTCGGGGGCAACCCCGACCGCGACCCGGATCAGGCCGTACGTACCCATCTTGAGCAGCACCCCGGCGAGGATCACGCTGCCGACGGTCGGCGCCTGGGTGTGCGCGTCGGGCAGCCAGGAGTGCAGCGGCCAGAGCGGGGCCTTCACCGCGAAGGCGAGCCCCAGCAGGGTGAACGCCGCCAGCTGGGTGCCCCGGGACAGCCCGGCCCCACCGGTGAGCGCGACGATGTCGGCGGTGCCGGCGGCGGCGACCACCACGTAGACACCGACCAGCAGCAGCACCGAGCCGAGGAGCGTGTAGAGGGCGAACTTGCGCGCCGCCCGGCGGCGGTCCGCGCCGCCCCAGCCCGCAATGATCGCGTACATGGGGAGCAGGACGACCTCGAAGAACGCGAAGAAGAGCACCAGGTCGACGGCGAGGAAGGTGCCGAGGATGCCCACCTCGACCACCAGCAGCAGCGCCACCAGCGCCCGCCCGCTCCCGCCGGCCGGCACCCGCCAGAGGGTGTAGCCGCAGCAGAGCAGGGTGAGCAGGGCGGTGAGCACCACCAGCGGCCAGGAGATCCCGTCCACCCCGAGGTGGAAGCGCAGGTCCAGGCCGGGTACCCAGGGCAGGTCGAGCTGGTGCCACGGCTGCACCGCTGGCGCCGGGCCGTAGCCGAACCACCCGTGGTCGCCGAACACCAGCAGCACCGCGCCGACCAGGGTCAACGCGGCCACCGCCGTGCCGACCAGCCGGGCCACCCGCTCCCGGGGCGTCACGGCGACGAGGACCGCCCCGACCGCCGGCAGGGCCAGCACCGCGACCAACAGGAACTCTCCGAGACTCACGGCAGTCCTCCGATCAGGACGGTGGCCACCCCGATCAGCAGCGCGCCGGCCAGCACCGCCGCCGCCGCGCGGGGCAGCGCCGCCCGGTGCAGCGCGGCCAGGCCACCGCCGAGGCCGGACGCGCCCCGGCCGCTCCCCTCGACCAGGCCGTCCACCCCCACCTCGTCGCCGGTACGCGCGAGGCGGGCGAGCGCTCTCGCCGGGCGTACGACGAGGGCGTGCTGGACGTCGTCGAGCCGGAACGCCCGGGCGAAGACCGGCCGCAGCGGGCCCAGCGCGCGGGCCGGGTCAGTGGCCGGGTCCCGGCGCCAGCCGGCCCAGGCCAGCCCGGCCCCGAGCAGCAGCAACGCGGTCGGCAGCAGCAGCGCCACGCCGAGGTGGACCAGTTCGACGTCGGCTTCGACCCCGGTCGCCGGGGCGAGCACCCGGTCGGCGAACGGGGGCAGGAAGGCGGCCAGGCCGAGCAGCGCGGCCGGGACCGCGAGCAGCAGCACCGGCCAGCGCATCGCGGCCGGCGGGTCGTGCGGGCGCAGCAGCGGCATCCGGGGCTCACCGTGGAACGTGCGCAGCAGCAGCCGGGTGGCGTACCAGGCGGTGATCACGACGCCGAGCAGCCCGGCCAGCCAGACCAACCAGCCGACCCAGGCCGGCGCGGGGCCGGTGCCGTCCAGGGCGGCGGCCTCGGCGACGGCGAGCACGCCGTCCTTGCTCCAGAACCCGGACAGCGGCGGCACCCCGGCCAGCGCGCCGAGCCCGATCAGCGTGCACCAGAAGGTCACCGGCATGTCCCGGCGCAGGCCGCCCATCCGGGACATCAGTGTGCTGCCGACGGCGTGGATCACCGCACCGGCGGCGAGGAAGAGCAGCGCCTTGAAGGCGGCGTGGGTGAGCAGGTGGAACAGCGCGGCGGCCGGCGCGCCGACGGCGAGCGCCCCGGTCATGTAGCCGATCTGGGAGACCGTCGACCAGGCGAGCACCCGCTTGAGGTCGTCCTGGGCGGTGGCCGCGAGGGCACCGAGCAGCAGGGTGATCGAGGCCATCACCCCGAGCACGGCCAGCGCGGCCGGGGTCGCCTCGAACAGGGGGTAGAGCCGGGCCACCGCGTACACGCCGGCGGCGACCATGGTGGCCGCGTGGATCAGCGCGGAGATCGGGGTCGGGCCGGCCATCGCGTCCGGCAGCCAGGTGTGCAGCGGGAACTGCGCGCTCTTGCCGGCCACCCCGGCCAGCAGCAGCAGGCAGGCGGCGGTGAGGGTGCCGGTGGCGTGGTCGTGGGCGAGCACGTCGGCGATCCGGAAACTGCCCGCAGAGACGCCGAGCAGCGCGATGCCGAGCAGGAAGCCGACGTCGCCCACCCGGGTGACCAGGAACGCCTTCATCGCGGCGACCGGCGCCTCGGGCAGCCGCCGGTCGTGGGCGATCAGCAGGTAGGAGCAGAGGCCCATCACCTCCCAGCCGACCAGCAGCATGACCAGGTCACCGGCGACCACCACCAGCAGCATCGCGGCGGTGAAGAGGCTGATCTGGGCCGCGTACGGCGGGTAGCGGTGGTCGACCTCGACGTCGTCGTGCGGGCCCCGCTTCAGGTAGGCGGTGGAGTAGACCTGCACGGCCAGCGCGACCGCCGCGACGGCCACCGCGACCAGGGCGGCGGTGCCGTCCAGCCGGACCCCGAGGGTGACCCGCAGCCCGCCCAGGTCGATCCAGGTCGCGGAGGTCTCGACCGGGTCGCCGACCCGGGCCAGCAGGACCAGCGCGATCAGCAGCGCCCCGGCCGCGCCGGCCACCCCGAGGCCGATCGCGACCCGCCGGGCCCGGTCCTCCCCGGTGGCCGCGCCGCGCGGCGACGGTGGCAGCAGCAGCCCGATCAGGCCGGCCACCAGGGGTACGGCCGGCAGCGCGGCCCCGAGCAGCCCGGTCACCGGTCCCCCTCCGGCCGGTCGGCGTGCCCGCCCGACGGGACGCCGGCTCCCGCAGCGAGCCGCTCGGCCGGCACGAGCGCCGGAGCCTCGGTCAGCGGTACCTCGTCCACGGCGACGCTGGCCCGCAGCCGGTAGAGCTGGAGCACGATCGCCAGGCCCACGCCGATCTCGGCGGCGGCCAGCACGATCACGAAGAGCGCGAAGACCTGCCCGCCGTGCGGCAGGGCGGCCTTCGCCGTGGTGTCGGCGGTGACCAGGATCAGGTTGACGGCGTTGAGCATCAGCTCGACCGCCATCAGCACCAGCACCGCGTTGCGGCGGCGCAGCACGCCGTAGACGCCGAGGCCGAACAGCAGCGCGGCGGTGACGTACGGGATGACGGGTCTCACCGGCGGCCGCCCTCGTCGGGGCGGCGGCCGATGTCGGGGCGGGAGAGCACGATCGCGCCCACCAGGGCGGCGAGCAGCAGCACCGAGAGCACCTCGAACGGCAGCACCCAGGAGCGGAAGACCTGCTCACCCAGGCGCTCGGCGGTGCCCGCCGCCGGCAGCTCGACCCGGGTCCAGCGGAACGCGTCGACCAGCAGCACGGCCAGCCCCAGCCCGCTGCCCGCGCCGATCAGCGCGGCCGGCCAGCCGGGGCGGTCCAGGTCGTCGGAGGCGCCGATCGGGGCGCGGGTCAGCATCACCGCGAACAGCAGCAGCACCACCACCGCGCCCACGTAGATCAGCACCTGCACCCAGGCCACCAGCTCGGCGGTGAGCACCAGGTAGTCACCGGCCAGGGCGCCGAGGCAGACCACCAGGTAGAGGCCGGCCCGCACCAGGTGCTTGGTGCTCACCACGAGCACGCCCGCCCCGACCGCCACCGCGCCGAGGGCGAGCAGCAGCACGTCCGCACCGGTCATCAGGGCGTACCCCCGTCGGCGGCGGGACCGGACTCGGGGCGTACCACGGTGGGGCGGGCGGCGGAGCTGGTCGGGGCCGCGGCCTTGCGCGCGGCGGTGGCCTCCTCCTTGGCCGGCTCACCGTTGTGGTCGTGCGCGGGCGGCGGCGGGACCGTCCCCATCCACTGGCCGAGGTGGTCCTTGTCGTGCAGCAGGTCCTTGATGTCGTACTCGGCGTACTCGAACTCGGGTGACCAGTAGAGCGCGTCGAACGGGCAGACCTCGACACAGATCCCGCAGTACATGCAGAGCGAGAAGTCGATGTCGAACTTGTCGAGCACGTTGCGCTGGCGGGGGCGGGCGGCCCCGGCCACCACCACCTCCTCCTTGTGGGAGTCGATGTAGATGCACCAGTCGGGGCACTCCCGGGCGCAGAGCATGCAGACCGTGCAGTTCTCCGCCAGCAACGCGATCACGCCCCGGGATCGGGGCGGCAGCTCGGGGGCGACGTCCGGGTACTGCTGGGTGGTCGACCGGCTGGTCATCGTCTTCAGCGTGACCGCCAGCCCCTTCACCAGCCCTTCGCCGGGAATGCCGCTGCGCTCGCTCATGACGCTCATCCTGCCCTGTGCCCCCGGCGCGCGCGAGCGCCACCCGGCTGTGATCGCGATCCGGGACTCCGCGCGGGAAGTCTCCGACGTTGTTGATCATCTATGCTGCTCCGCCTGGTGCCGGGCAGCACGTGCCTGGCCGTCCCGGTCGCGAGCCGGGAAGGCCCGTCGAAGCCGGGCTGAGACCCGGCGCGTCCGCGGCCCGTGCCGGCGTCCCCCGCGAAGGGCGCCGGCGCGGGCCGCGGGCCGTTGCGGGTCGCCCCCGCGGCGGTCGTGGCGTTCCGACCTCCGCACGCGCCGCTTGCCGGTCTCCGCTCGGTTGGCGGCGATGCCGGGTGGTCGGACACCGACCGTGACACCGGCCGGGGGGCGGATGTGCTCGTGAGCGATATGCCTGAGAGGCATATTTATGCCGCTCAGGCATATCGCTGGTCAGGATGTTGTGCCCGACGGCCGCGAGTTGCCCCCTGCACCGGGCCGGACCGGCGGGTCAGGCCGGCGGCAGGACCTCCACGCCGAGCTGCTGGAGGAGCTGGAACAGCTCGTTGACGCTCCACACGTCGACGATCCGGCCGTCGCCGTCGAAGCGCAGGAAGGTCGCCCCCGAGTAGCTGACCACCTGCCCGGTCGGCGGCACCGGGCCGAACTGCCCGGCCTGGGTGCCGGCCGCCCGCCAGCGCACCGCCACCCGGTCGCCGGCAGCCACCACGTCCACGATCTTGTAGCGCAGGTCGGGGAAGGCCGCCCGGCGGTCCCGGTGCCAGGCCAGCGTCGCCTCCGGTCCGACCCCGCCGAGCCCCGGGCACTCCGCCCCGATCAGCTCGTACGCGGACTCCTCGCGCCCGCCGTTCCACACGTCGGCGACGAACCGCCGCGCCAGCGCCTCCCGATCGATCATCCGGGCAGCCTAGCCGGGGCCGCGCCGGGCGAAATGCGGTCGGGCGACCGCGGAGACGGACGGTCACCGGACCCGGGCGCGCGAGATCGGCAAAGATGGAGGGGACGCGACGAACGGACTCCAGGGGGCGAAGTGGGCGAGGCGGCAGGCGAGACGACCGGCGGCAAGTACGTCGAGCCGGGCGGTGAGTTCACCCGCGACCAGCGCTACATCGCCACGCGGATCACCGCCGACGGGCGGGACGGCTACCCGGTCGAGCCGGGGCGGTACCGGCTCGCGGTCAGCCGCGCCTGCCCCTGGGCGAACCGGCTGATCATCGTGCGGCGGCTGCTCGGGCTTGAGGACGCCATCTCGATGGCGGTGGCCGGGCCGACCCACGACGCCCGGAGCTGGACGTTCGACCTGGACCCGGGCGGGCGGGACCCGGTGCTCGGCATCGAGCGGCTCCAGGAGGCGTACTTCGCCCGCTTCCCCGGCTACGAGCGGGGCATCACCGTGCCGGCGATCGTGGACGTGCCGACCGGGCAGGTGGTCACCAACAACTTCGGGCAGATGAGCCTGGACCTGTCCACCGAGTGGACGGCGTACCACCGCGAGGGCGCGCCGCAGCTCTACCCGGAACGGCTGCGCGACGAGATCGACGAGGTGAGCGCGGCGCTGTTCCGGGACGTCAACAACGGCGTGTACCGGTGCGGCTTCGCCGGCAGCCAGGAGGCGTACGAGAAGGCGTACCACCAGCTCTTCGACCGGCTGGACTGGCTGACCGAGCGGCTGGCGGGCCAGCGCTACCTGGTCGGCGAGACCATCACCGAGGCGGACGTGCGGCTGTTCACCACCCTGACCCGCTTCGACCCGGTCTACCACGGCCACTTCAAGTGCAACCGCAGCAAGCTGACCGAGATGCCGGTGCTGTGGGCGTACGCGCGGGACCTGTTCCAGACCCCCGGCTTCGGCGACACGGTCGACTTCGACCACATCAAGCGGCACTACTACGAGGTGCACCGGGACATCAACCCGACCGGCGTGACGCCGCTCGGCCCCGACCTGTCCAACTGGCTCACCCCGCACGGCCGGGAGGAACTCGGCGGGCGGCCCTTCGGCGACGGCACCGCGCCGCCACCCCCGCCGGCCGACGAGCGGGTCGACCCCGCCCACACCCCGCTGCGCTGAGCGCGGGCCGCTACAGCGCGACGCGCACGGCGGCGGTGAGGACCAGCTGGGCCAGGGAGAGCGGCACCAGCACCAGCCAGCAGAGGCGTTGCAGCTGGTCCTCCCGCAGCCGCGGGTACGAGACCCGGAGCCAGATGATCACGAAGGAGACCGCGAAGACCTTCAGCAGCGTCCAGAGCCAGCCGAGCTGACCGTCGGCGAACGGGCCCTGCCAGCCGCCGAGGAAGAGCACCGTGGTCAGCGCGGCGATCACCACGATGCCGACGTACTCGGCGAGCAGGAAGAAGGCGAAGCGCAGGCCGGTGTACTCGGTCATGTAGCCGAAGACCAGCTCGGAGTCGGCGATCGGCATGTCGAACGGGGGTCGCCGGATCTCGGCCAGCCCGGCGACGAAGAAGACGAACATCGCGGGCGCCTGCCAGAGCAGCCACCAGGGCTGCCACGCCTCGACGATGCCGGAGAGGCTGAGCGTGCCCGCCGCCATCGCCACCGAGGCGGCGGAGAGCACCAGCGGCAGCTCGTAGCCGAGCAGCTGGGCCGCCCCGCGCAGGCCGCCGAGCAGGCTGTACTTGTTGGCCGAGGCCCAGGCCGACATCAGCACCGCGACCACGCCGACGCCGACCACGGCGAGGACGAAGAAGAGGCCGATGTCCAGCGGCTGCCCGACCAGGTCGTCCGGGCCGAGCGGGATGACCAGCAGGACCAGCAGGTAGGGCACCAGGGCCACCACCGGGGCGAGCCGGAACACCGCCCGGTCCGCCTCGCGCGGGGTGACGTCCTCCTTCTGCACGAACTTCACCCCGTCGGCGACCAGCTGCGCCCAGCCGTGGAAGCCGCCCGCGTACATCGGGCCGAGCCGGCCCTGCATGTGCGCCATCACCTTGTGTTCGGCCTGGCCGACCACCAGCGGCAGGGTGAGGAAGGCGACCAGCACGCCACCGACCCGGATCACCAGCTCCAACCAGGTGGGCATCAGGCCGTACCTTCCTCGTCGCGCGGCGCCGGGCGGTCGCCGGTCGGGGGCTCGCCGGCCGCCGCCGGGCCGTCGCCGGTCGCCCCGGCGCCTTGGGTACGCGCGCCCGGAGCCGGCCGGGCGGGCCGTTCCCGGACCGGGCGGGCGGGAGTGCCACCGCGCGGCCCCTCGCCCACTCCGGCGGCCCCGGCGGGCGTCGGCGTGGTGCCCCACTCCCCCGGCGCGGGTACGCCCGGCGGCCGGATCGGCCGGCGACCGCCGCCGGCCTCCGACTCGCCCGGCTCCTTCGCCCCCGGCCAGGGCTTGGCCACCCGGGAGGCGAGCACGAACTCCTTGCGCAGCGGATGCCCTTCGAACTCCGGCGGCAGCAGCAGCGGGGCCAGCCCGGGGTGACCGGCGAAGTCGATGCCGAACATCTCGTGGGTCTCCCGCTCGTGCCAGGCGGCGCCCGGCCAGAGGTCGACCACCGAGGCCACCGTCGGCGACTCGCGGGGCACCCGGGTGCGCAGCAGCACGCCGTGCCGGTGGGTGGTCGACCAGAGGTGGACCACCACGTCGAACCCGTCGGCCAGCTCGTCGACCGCCGAGAGCCAGTCGAAGAAGTCGCAGGCCAGCTCGGCGTCGTCGCGCGCCGCGCGCAGCGCGTCGGTCCAGCTCGCAAGGGGTACGTCGATGGTGGCGCGGGCGTGGGACTGACCGCCGGAGACCGACGCGGTGGCCTCGACCGGCGCGAGCAGCGCGACCACCCGCTGGCCGACCTCTTCCGGAGTCATGCCGCTGATCCTAGGGCCGCCGGCGCCCGGCCGTGTCGGGCCGTCCGGGCGGGCATCTCACCGCTTTACCCGGCGGGTCGACGCCGGAGGGGGAAAGATGGTCACCGTGCGCGCTGTCACTGTGACTCCCGGAGTACCCGAATCGGTGCGACTCGTGGACGACTGGCCCGAGCCGGCGCCCGAGGAGGGCGCCATCCTGGTCGAGGCGATGGCGGTCGGCATCTGCGGCACCGACCTGGAGATCGTCGCGGGCGAGTACGGCGAGGCCCCACCCGGCCAGGAGCGGCTGGTGCTCGGGCACGAGGCGCTGGGCCGGGTGCTGGAGGACCCGACGGGCACCCTGAACCCGGGCGACCTGGTGGCGGGCGTGGTCCGCCGCCCCGACCCGGTGCCCTGCCCGAACTGCGCCGTCGACGAGTGGGACATGTGCCGCAACGGGAAGTACACCGAGCACGGGATCAAGGGGCTGCCCGGCTTTGCGCGGGACAGGTGGCGGATCCAACCGAAGTTCGCCGTCGGCCTCGACCCGGCTCTCGCCCCGGTCGGGATGCTGCTGGAACCGACCAGCGTGGTGGCGAAGGCCTGGGACCACATCGAGCGGATCGGTGCCCGCGCCGAGTGGAAGCCGCAGACCGCGCTGATCACCGGCGCCGGGCCGATCGGCCTGCTAGCCGCGATGCTGGCCACCCAGCGCGGCCTGGCGGTGCACGTCCTCGACCGGAACACCACCGGCCCGAAGCCGGAGCTGGCCCGAGCGCTCGGCACGACGTACCACACCGTGCCGGTGGCCGAGCTGGACTTCGAACCGGACGTGGTGGTCGAGTGCACCGGCGCACCGCCGGTGCTGCTGGACGCGATGCGCAAGGCCGGGCCGATCGGCATCGTCTGCCTGACCGGCGTCTCCAGCGGCGGCCGGAGCATCGACTTCGACGCGGGCGCGCTCAACCGGGACCTGGTGCTGGAGAACAACGTCGTCTTCGGTTCGGTCAACGCCAACCGGCGGCACTGGGAGCTGGCCGCCGAGGCGCTCGCCCGGGCCGACCGGTCCTGGCTGGAATCGCTGATCACCCGCCGGGTGCCGGTCTCGGCGTACGCCGAGGCGTACACCCACGCCGGCGGCGACATCAAGACGGTGCTCGACTTCACCGCCTGAGCGGCGGACGCCTCAGATGCCGGGCAGGCGGCCGTTGCGGAACAGGTCCACGAAGAGCTGGTGGTCCTCCCGGGTCCGGACGCCGTACGCGTGCGCGAAGTCGACGAGGTGGGCGACGAAACCGGCCTCGTCGGCGTCGACCGCCGCCACGATCGACTCCTCGGTGGAGTAGTCCACCAGGTCGTGGCTGGACTCGTCGTCGGCGACCGAGTGCATCCGGGCCACCGCCCGGCCCAGGTCACTGAGCACCCCGGCCAGCTCGTCCGGCTCGTTGACGTCCGCCCAGTCCAGGTCGGCGGCGTACGGGGAGACCTCGGCGACGAGCTGGCCGGTCCTGTCCAGCTCGGTGAAGCCCAGCCACGGGTCGGCGTGCGCCTGCAGTGCCCGCTGCGACTCGGCCGTACGGTGGCCCTGGTGCCGGAAGTAGCCGCGGACCCGCTCGTCCTCGATGTGCCGGGCCACCGCGGGCACCTGCGCCTGCTTCATGTAGATCACGACGTCGTTCTCCAGCGCCTGGGTGTGCCCCTCCAGCAGCAGGTTGTACGACGGCAGCCCGGCCGAGCCGATGCCCACGCCCTTGCGCAGCACCACGTCCTTGATGTTCGCCGCCACCGGGCGCAACCGGCGGGCGGACTCCGGCCGGGTGCCCAGGTACGCCTCGTAGGCGGCGCAGACCTTCTCCCGGGTCTCGCCGTCGATCTCGAAGACGCCGTCGCCCAGGGAGAACCGGCGGTCGTAGTTGTCGATGGTGGTCTGCGTGGCGAGCAGGTCCACCCGGGTGTTGAGCCGGGCCTGCTGGAGCACCCGACGCAGCACGCCGTCGGCGTTGTCCAGCGTGATCGAGCCGATCGCGTCGTCCCCGCCGGCCGCGATGGCCCGCAGCTCGGTCAGGTACGACCGCGCGAACCGGGCGACCAGCTCACTGATCACCTGGTCCGACAGGGCCTTGGCGTAGCAGAGCAGGGCGACGCTGGCCGCCAGGCGCTTGAGGTCCCAGGAGAACGGCCCGACGTACGCCTCGTCGAAGTCGTTGACGTTGAACACCAACTGCCCGGAGCCGTTCATGTAGGTGCCGAAGTTCTCCGCGTGCAGGTCGCCGTGGATCCACACCCGGCTGGTCCGCTCGTCGAGGAACGCCTCGTCGGCGAAGTCGCCCCGCTGGTCGGCGTAGAACAGGGACGCGCTGCCCCGGTAGAAGGCGAACGGGGAGGCGGCCATCTTGCGGAACTTGCGGCGGAAGGCCGCCGGGTCGAGTGCCATCGACGCACCGAACTCCTCGGTGAGCACGTCGACGATGAAGGCGGAACGCTGCTCCGCGGACTGGGTCATGGACGGCAGGCTAACCCCCGGCCGCCAGCCGGGGCGCTATCCGGTCGGTCCGGAAAGCGCCGCCGGTCAGGCCCGGTGGCGGCTCAGGACGCCGGCGGGCGTACCGGCGGGGAGGTGAGCGAGCTGACCGAGCGGGGTGGGGAGTCCGGGCGCGGCGCGGCGTCGGCCGGCGAGGCGAGCGCGTCGGGGCGGGCCACGCCGCCGATCCCGGACTGCTCGGCGGCGATCTTCTCCTGAAGACGGAGGATGCCGTGCAGCAGCGCCTCCGGCCGCGGCGGACAGCCGGGCACGTAGACGTCGACCGGGATGAGCTGGTCGACGCCCTTGGTCACCGAGTACGAGTCCCAGTACGGGCCGCCGCAGTTGGAGCAGGCGCCGAACGAGATCACGTACTTCGGCTCGGGCATCTGGTCGTAGAGGCGCTTGATCGCCGGGGCCATCTTGTCGGTGACCGTGCCGGAGACCACCATCAGGTCGGCCTGCCGGGGGCCGTGGGCGAACGGGATCACGCCCAGCCGGATGAAGTCGTGCCGCCCCATGCTCGTGGCGATGAACTCGATCGCGCAGCAGGCCAGGCCGAAGTTGAAGACCCAGAGCGAGTAGCGGCGGCCCCAGTTCAGCACGAACCGGATCGGCTCGCCGAGCACTCCCGGCAGCTGCACGACCGCCCCCCTTCCTGTCTCCCACCGGACAGTCAACCACAGCGCCCGGGCTGCAACCGGAACGGCCGTCGCGGGCTTCTACCAGTGTGATGACGCGGATGAACCCACCCGCGCCGCGGCAAAGGGCGCGGCGGACAGCTGGCGCGCCATGAGCCACCGCCGGCCGGGCACGGGGGTCTCGGCCGGCGGTGCCCGTCCGGGTCCGGTCGTCCCGGCCCCGACCGCCCTCCCCCGTCGAACGACGACAACCGGCCGGTGCCGGTACCGGAGTGACCGGTGCCGGCGGGTACGGACCCACGGCCGCCACGGGGAGGACGAGTGACTGTGACGAGAGACGTGCGGGTCGCCGAGCCACCGCCGGGCCCGGCTCCCGAGCCGCCCGAGCTGATCTTCGACGACTTCTACCACGCACACTTCCGGGGGCTGGTCGTCCAGCTCACCGCGTACACCGGTGACCTCGGCCAGGCGCAGGACCTGGTCCAGGAGGCCTTCTGCCGGGCGTACGTCCGCTGGGACCGGGTGGCCGGCTACGAGGACCCGCTCGCCTGGGTACGCAAGGTCGCCTGGAACCTGGGCCACCACCGCTGGCGGCGGCTGCGTACCGCCGAACTGTTCCTGCGCCGGCAGCGGGAGACGCACGTGGCCGGGCCCACGCCGGACCGGGTGGCGCTCGACCAGGCCCTGGCGCAGTTGCCGCCCAAGCAGCGCCGCGCCGTGGTGCTGCACTACCTCGCCGACCTGACGGTCGCCGAGATCGCCGCTCAGGAGCAGGTCGCCGAGGGCACGGTCAAGTCCTGGCTGCACCGGGGCCGGGCGGCGCTCGCCACCCACCTGCGCGAGACCACCGAGGAGGTGCGGGATGCCTGAGCAGGAGGTTCTCGCCACGGAGTTCGCCCGCTACCGCCAGGCGGTGATGACCGAGATCGAGGTGCCGGGACCGGCCGCCGTGCGGCGGGCCGTACGCCGGCGGCGGCGCAGCCACCTCGCCGCCGGGGCGACGGCCGCCCTGACCCTGCTGGCCGGGCCGGTCGTCGGGTACGCGGCGCTGGACCGCCCGGCCCCCGGCCCGACCCCGGTCGAGCCGACGCCGAGCGCCACCGCGAGCCCGTCGCCGACGCCGAGCGGCTCCGGCAGCCCGACCCCGTCCTCGGCGACGACCAGCACGAGCCCGACCGGGGCACCGGACGGCCGGATCAGCCGGGCCCAGCTCCTGGCCGGCCCGATCACGCTGCCCACCTGGCACGTCGACGCCGGTTGCCCGAACGGCCGGGTCCGGTTGACCGGCGAAGCCGGGTGGGAGACGAACACCCTGCTCGCGCTCGACACCGGTGACATCGACGGCGACGGGGCGGCCGAAACCGTGGCGCTGGTGCAGTGCGTGCGGGGCACCGGCGGCCCGCAGCAGGTGGTGGCCTTCGACCGGGACCGGTCCGGACGGATCGTCACCGTCGGCCAGGTGACGAGGACCAGGCGGGAGCGACCGCAGTGGCTGTACGCGCTCGACGTCCGCGACGACGGCGCGGTGCGCGTGCAGGTCGGCGACATCGCGCCCGGCGGCGGCTGGCCCAGTGACTGGTCGCAGCGGCAGTGGCGCGGTTACCGCTGGGACGGCCGCTCGTTCGGCCAGGTCTCCGGACCGACCGCCTTCGCCCCGAACCCGCACGAGGCGAACCTCGTCCTCACCGCCACCGATCTGCTGCTCGCCACTGCTCCGGATGGCTCACACACGGGCACGGTGACGGTGCGGATCCGCAACGCGGGCACCGGCCCGGCCGCCTACGTGGCGCTCCGGCTCGGCCTGCCGTCGGCGCTGCGCCCGGACGGCGACGGCTGGGCCCCCTGCCGCAACACCCCGGCGACGACCAGCCAGCCGGTCGCCTGCGACCTCGGCAGGCTCGACGCCGGTGCGGAGTTCCGGCTCACCCTGGGCCTGCGGGCGGCGGCGGGGGTGACCGTGGGCCGGGGAACTGCCGACGTGGACGCCCGCCCGATGGACGCCCGGTCCACCGTCGTCGAGGAGGTCTACGAAGCCGACAATGTCGTCCGGATCGACTACCGGTGACCGGTCGCCGCACGGCGCCCACCCGCCGTACCGGTCCGCGTCCCCGGCGTCACCAGCTCGGGCGCTGCAGCAGGCTGACGAACTCGACCAGCAGCCGCTCGCGCAGCGCCGGCGGGGCGGCGTCCAGCAGGGTGTTCACCAGGGCCATCCGCTCCGGCACGCCCTGACCCCCGTCCAGGCCGAGCCCGGCGGCCAGGCCGGCGACCAGCTCCGGGGTGAGCGCCCGCGGGGTCAGCGCGGTCGCCAGCGCCCGCAGCTCGGCGGGGAGCCGGACCGGACCGGCCGCCCGGGCCGCGGCCACCGCGGCGGTCAGGTCCGGGCCGAACTCGGCGACCCGGGGCGCGACCGAGGCGGTCACGGTCAGGTGCACGCTCGGCGGCAGGTCCGCGTACCGGAGCTGGGGCTGGGTGTGCCAGCCCCGGGCGGTCAGCTCGTCGACCAGCACGAAGAGGTCGAGTTCCAGGTCGGTCGCGGTGAAGCAGACCACCGTCGACTCCGGCTCGGCCATCAGCCGCAGCCCGTCGACACCGCGTACGGCGTCGGCCAGCGCGGTGACCGCGTCCCGGGTCGCGGCGGCCAGCCGCAGGTAGCCGGCGTCGCCCAGGTGCCGCAGGGTGGCGTACGCGGCGGCGATCGGCCCGCCCGAGCGGGTCGAGGCGAGCACCGGGTTGACCATCGTGTACCCGGGCCAGTCCGCGTACGCGAAGTACTGCGGGGCGCGCAGCGCCGGGTCGCGGTGCAGCAGCACCGACACGCCCTTCGGGGCGTAGGCGTACTTGTGCAGGTCCACCGAGATCGAGGTGACCCCGTCGACGGCGAAGTCGAACGGCGGTACCGGCACGCCGAGGCGGCGCAGGTAGGGCAGCGTCCAGCCGCCGAAGCAGGCGTCCACGTGGCAGCGCACCCCGGCCGCCGCGGCCGCCGCGGCGATCTCCGCCACCGGATCGATGACGCCGTGCGCGTACGAGGGGGCGGAGCAGGCCACCAGCACCGTCTCCGGGCGGATCGCGGCGGCCACGTCGGCGGCCGCCGGGCGCAGCGTCTTCGGGTCGACCGGCACCGTGTCGAGGGTGACCCCGAGCAGGTGGGCGGCCTTGGCGAAGGCGGCGTGCCCGCTGGCCGGCACCACGATCCGGGGCGCGGCCAGCTCGGGGCGGGCGTCCCGGGCGGCCTTGACGGCGAGGATCAGCGACTCGGTGCCACCGCTGGTGACGCTGCCGACCACCTCCGCAGCGGTCGTGCCGGGGCCGCCGCCGAGCAGCCGGGCGGCCGCTCCGACCAGCGCGTTCTCCATCGCCAGCAGGGACGGGAAGGCGGTCGGGTCGAGCCCGTTGACGTGCGCGCTGCCGGCGTGCGCGGCGGCGGCCAGCTCGTCCAGGCCGGGCACGGCGGGGTCGTAGACGTAGGCGAACAGCCGTCCGCCGTGCGTCGGCCGGTCGAGGGCCCGCAGCTCGCGGATCTCCGCCAGCACCCGCTCGGCGGGTGCGCCGTCGGAGTCGATCATCGGTCGCCCTTCGGTTCGGGGTCCAGACTCCAGCCGCGCAGCAGCAGCACGGCGAGCCCGACCAGCAGGGCGGGCAGCACGGTGAAGCCGAGCAGCACGCCGAGCCGGGCCTGGTCGGACTGGGCCGCCGCGGTGCCGGTGTCGGAGGAGACGTAGCCGGAGACCTGGAGCACCAGGCCGTAGAGGCCGGGGCCCAGCGCCAGGCCGAAGGTCTCCCCCGCCGTCCACAGGCCGGTGAAGACGCCCGCCTGCCGGCGGCCGGTCCGCGCGGTCTCGTGGGCGACGCAGTCCGGCAGCAGGGCCAGGGCGAAGACCTGCTGGCCGGCGTACCCGACGCCGAGCAGCGCGACCACCGCGTAGACGGCGGCGGCGGGCAGCACCGGCGCGGCGACCAGGGCCAGCGCCCCGACGGCGAGCAGCAGCGAGGCGGCGACCAGGGCGGTCCGCTTGCCGAGCCGGGCGCCGAGCCGGGACCACAGCGGCATCACCAGCAGCGCCGGCCCGACGAAACAGGCGAAGAGCAGGGTCGGCCCGTTCTCCGGGTCGCGCAGGATCTGGTCGGCGAAGTAGCTGACCCCGGCCAGGATGGTCGCCACCCCGGCCGACTGGATCACGAAGCAGAGCAGCAGCGCCCGGAACGGCCGGTTGCCGGCGGCCACCGCGAGCTGGGCGCGCAGCGTCGGCTCGGTCTCGGTCACCGCGCCGGTCGCGACCGCGCCGGTCCCGAGGAAGGCGCCGACGGCGCCGAGGGCGATCAGCGCGGCAACGAAGAGGCCCATCCACCGGTGCCCGGCGAGGCCGTCGCCGGTCGCGGTCACCACCATCGGGGCCACCGCGCCGGAGACCAGGATGGCCAGCGCCAGCACCGCGATCCGCCAGGTCATCAGCCGGGTACGCTCCGCGCGATCGCCGGTCAGCTCGGCCGGCATCGCCACGTACGGCACCTGGAAGAAGGCGAACGCGGTGGCGGTGGCGAGGAAGGCGAGCGCCACATACGCCCCGGCGGCGGGACCGGCGCCGAAGGGCGCGGCGAAGATGGCGGCGAAGAGCACCGCGAGGGCGAGCCCGGCGCCGAGCAGCCATGGCCGGCGGGGTCCCCAGCGGGACCGGGTGCGGTCGGAGAGCCGCCCGGCCACCGGGTTCACCAGCACGTCCCACGCCTTGGGTAGCAGCACCAGCAGGGCGGCCACCCCGGCGGCGACGCCCAGGGTGTCGGTGAGGTACGGCAGCAGCAGCAGCCCCGGCACGGTGCCGAACGCGCCGGTGGCCAGCGAGCCGAGGGCGTAGCCGGCGTGCACCCGGCGCGGCAGCGGGTCCGGTCGCGCCCCGGTCGGGCCGGCGACCGAGGGGTCGGCTTCAGCCGGCGGCGCGTCCATGGGGCCGAATGTTACTCACGTTATGGCCGGGGTCACATTCCCTCTTCCGGCCACCAGCTCGCCGCCGACATGTCCACCCCGCCGGCCCGCAACGGGCAGCCCTCGGCCCGCAACCGGGCCCGCGCCTCGACCTCGTGACCCGGCGGCAGCCGGCCGGCGGAGGTCACCACCCGGTGCCAGGGCACCCCGCCGCCGTGCCGGGCCATGATCGAGCCGACCAGCCGCGCGGAGGCCCGGCCCGAGCGCTCGGCGAGGGCGTCGGCGACCGCCCCGTACGACATCACCCGGCCCGGCGGGATCCGCTCGACCAGCGCGAGCACCGTCTCGACGTACTCCTCAGGCGTCACGAGCTGCCACGATATGGGAACGCGACGGGGCCTGGCGGACCCGACCGCGCAGAATGGGCGGGTGCGCGAAGCAGTCACCCAGGCCCGGCGGATCGTCGTCAAGATCGGTTCGTCCTCGCTGACCACCGGCGGCGGTGGGCTGGACGACGCCCGGGTCGACGCCCTGGTGGACACCCTCGGCGCGCTCGCCGCCCAGGGTCACGAGGTGGTGCTGGTCTCCTCCGGCGCGATCGCCGCCGGCCTGGCCCCGCTCGGGCTGGCCCGGCGTCCCCGCGACCTGGCCACCCAGCAGGCCGCCGCGAGCGTCGGGCAGGGCCTGCTCATCGGCCGGTACGCGACCGGCTTCGCCCAGCACCGGCTCACCGTCGGCCAGGTGCTGCTCACCGTCGACGACGTGACCCGGCGGGCGCACTACCGCAACGCGTACCGGACCCTGCGCAAGCTGCTCGACCTGCGCGCCGTGCCGATCGTCAACGAGAACGACACGGTCGCCACCGAGGAGATCCGCTTCGGCGACAACGACCGGCTGGCCGCGCTGGTCGCCGCCCTGGTCGACGCCGACCTGCTGGTGCTCCTCTCCGACGTGGACGCGCTCTGGACCGGGGACCCGACCCAGCCGGGCAGCGCCCGGATCACCGAGGTGCGCGGCGAGGCCGACCTGGCCGGCATCGACATCGGCGGCGCGGGCCGCTCCGGCGTCGGCACCGGCGGCATGGTCACCAAGGTCGAGGCGGCCCGGATCGCCACCGGCTTCGGCATTCCGGTGGTGCTGACCGCCGCGCCGCTGGCCGCCGAGGCGCTGGCCGGCGAGCCGGTCGGCACCTTCTTCCACGCCAGCCGGCAGCGGCCCGCGGCCCGACTGTTCTGGCTCGCGCACGCCACCGCGCCCCGAGGGCGGCTGCACCTCGACCCGGGGGCGGTGCAGGCGGTGGTGGGGCGACGCAAGTCGCTGCTGCCGGCCGGGATCACCGCCGTGGACGGCGCCTTCACCGCCGGCGACCCGGTCGACCTGGTCGACGCCGAGGGCGCCCCGGTGGCCCGAGGGCTGGTCAACTACGACGCGGTGGAACTGCCAGGGCTGCTCGGCCGCTCCACCTCCGAACTCGCCGCGGCGCTCGGCCCGGCGTACGAACGGGAGGTCGTCCACCGCGACGACCTCGTGCTGCTGTGAGGAGTTTGTTGATGAGCGTCGTCGAGCAGGCCCGCCGGGCCCGGAACGCGGCGGGCGAGCTGGCGGTCGCCACGCGTACCGCCAAGGACGCCGCGCTGCACGCGATGGCCGACGCGCTGGTGGCGCGTACCCCGGAGGTCCTGACTTCGAACGAGGCGGACCTGGCGGCGGGGCGCGCGGCCGGGCTGAGCGCGGCCGTGCTGGACCGGCTGGCGCTCGACGCGGGCCGGGTGGCGGGCATCGCGGACGCGCTGCGCCAGATGGCCGCGCTGCCCGACCCGGTGGGCGAGGTGGTCCGCGGCTCGACCCTGCCCAACGGGCTGGAGCTGCGCCAGATCCGGGTGCCGTTCGGGGTGGTCGGCATCATCTACGAGGCCCGGCCGAACGTGACCGTGGACGCCGCCGGGATCTGCCTGAAGGCCGGCAACGCCGCGCTGCTGCGCGGCTCCTCGTCGGCGGCGCACTCGAACGCGGCGCTGGTCGCCGTGCTGCGGGACGCGGTCGCCGGGGCCGGCCTGCCGGCGGACGCGGTGCAGCTGCTCGACGCCACCTCGCGCGACTCGGTCAAGGAGCTGATGCGGGCGCGCGGGCTGGTCGACGTGCTGATCCCCCGCGGCGGCGCGTCGCTGATCCGCACCGTGGTCGAGGAGTCGACGGTGCCGGTGATCGAGACCGGGGTGGGCAACTGCCACGTCTACGTCGACGCCGCGGCGGACGTGGCGAAGGCGGTGGCGGTGACCCTCAACGCGAAGACCCAGCGGCTGTCCACCTGCAACACCGCCGAGTCGCTGCTGGTGCACGCGGACGTCGCGGACGCCTTCCTGCCGCCGGCGCTGGCCGCCTTCGCCCAGGCCGGGGTGACCGTGCACGGCGACGACCGGGTGGCCCCGTACTCCGCCGCGGTGGTGCCGGCCACCGACGAGGACTTCGCCACCGAGTACCTCTCGGCGGACATCTCGGTGGCCGTGGTCGACTCGCTCGACGCGGCGGTCGCGCACATCCGCCGCTACGGCACCGGGCACACCGAGGCGATCCTCACCGACTCCGCCGCGGCGGCCCGGGAGTTCGTGGCCCGGGTGGACGCGGCGGCGGTGATGGTGAACGCGTCGACCCGGTTCACCGACGGCGGCGAGTTCGGCTTCGGCGCCGAGATCGGCATCTCCACCCAGAAGCTGCACGCCCGCGGCCCGATGGGTCTGCCCGAGCTGACCTCGACGAAGTACGTGGTCACCGGGGACGGGCACCTGCGCGGCTGACCGTCCGGGTTGGACGGGCGTACGCGGGGGTGCGCGGGGCCGCTAGTCTGAGGCCGGTTCGGCACGGCTTGTCTGGGGAGGCGGCATGCTGGGCGAGAGCGCCCTGGAAGAGCAGCTGGCGCAGGCGCGCGCCGCGCTGCGGGAGGTCAGCCGCACCGTCACGCCCCGGGAACGGGTCGAGTCGGTGGGCGAGGCCGCCGACGGACGGATCCGGGTCACCCTCGGTACCGACGGGCGGGTCAGCGCCATCGACCTCGACCCCCGGGTGCTGCGCGAGGGGGCGGAACACCTCGCCGAGGAGTTGCGCCGGGCGGTGAACGCGGCGCTCGACGGGCAGGACGACCCGGCCGCGGCCGAGCCGATGCCCGACCTCGCCGCGATGACCGCCACCGTCGAGCGCCTGCAGGACCAGGGCCTGCGCCAGATGCGCGAGATCAGCCAGGCCATCAGCGAGACCATGCGCAAGATCCAGCAGCGGAGCTGACGATGGAGAACCTCGAGGTCGACATCGACGCCCTGCGCCGCGGCGCGGACGAGCTGGCCCAGGCCAAGGAGGAGGTCCGACAGGCCTTCGAGACGTTCCAGGCCGCGCTGGGCAGCTACGCGCAGGCCTTCGGCGGCGACGAGATCGGCATGCTGGTCGGCGTCGCCCACCAGGCCTGTGTGGACGCCCTGACCGAGTGCCTCAGCACCAACGTCGCCGAGCTGGCGAGCTACGCCGACGGCCTGCACGGGATGGCCGAGAACTACCGGGCCGTCGAGGAGGACGTCACCGCCTCGTTCCGCTCGATCCTCGGTTCGCTGGGCGGCTGATCCCTCCGCACGTACGAAAGGAGTCGCCGTGGGCCTGACGCTTCCGGGCGAGCTCGCGTCCCTGCTCTCGATGATCGGCTACGACTGGCCGGAGTCCGACGAGACCGCGATCTTCCAGCTCGCCGGCGAGTGGACCGGCATGGCCGACCGGATCAACGGCTCGGTGGCCCGGTTGGAGTCGGCGGCCCGGACGGTGCTGGAGACCAACCGGGGCGAGAGCATCACCGCCTTCGGCAGCGAGTGGAACGACAAGGAGTCGGCCGCCCGCAACATCGCCGACGCCACCAACCCGACGAACGTGATCGCCATCGGGCTGATGGCCGCGGCGGGCGTGGTGCTGGCCCTGAAGATCCAGGTGATCATCCAGCTGATCCTGCTGGCCATCCAGATCGCGCAGGCGATCGCCACGGCGGTGGCGACCTTCGGGGCGTCCCTGCTGGAGATCCCGATCTTCAAGATGATCACCGGGCTGATCGTCGACCAGCTGATCGGGCTGGCGGTGGACACGGTGCTCAATGGCTAGGAAGCGGACCAGCCCGCCCCGGCAGGCGCAGGCCAAGGGGGCCCGGATCGTCTCGGCGTACCTGGAGAACGCCGACGTGTTCCGCACCGCCAAGGCCGCCGGGACGAAGGTCGACGGGCCGGCCGTGCTGGTGCTGAAGAACCGTCCGGACTTCGACAGGCGGGACTTCGACCGCAAGGCGGGCGACCTGCGCCGGCTCGGCCAGGAGGGGCGGCTGAAGAAGGCGAAGCCGGACCGGGACAGCAACAAGGTCTACGACCCCCAGCAGCAGAAGAGCCGCACCCGCACCAACATCTACCGGGACCGGATGATCCGGGACCTCACCAAGGACGGCCGCCTCAAGGCGGACATGGGCACCCCGGAGACCAACAAGTACCTGGCCAACAAGAACGTGGTGGACCGGCTCTTCGCCGGCAAGGGGCCGATCACCGAGCGCGGCCAGGGCTACGACCCGGACCACATCCACGAGCTGCAAATGGACGGAACGGACACGTACGATAATCTCAGGCCGATGGACGCCTGGACCAACCGCGAACTCGGCAGGGAGATCTCCTTGGCGCTACGGGACGTCCCCGAGGGCACCCCGATCATCGTGCGGGTCGTCGAGTGAGCGACCCCGACGTCCCCGCCGGCCTGGACCGGATCCGGGAGAAGCTCGCGCTGCTGCGGCGGCTGGAGGCCGAGCAGGGCTTCGGGGTGGTCATCGGCGAGCCGGCCCCGCTGGAGCCGCTGCCCGCGCTGCCCGGCGTGGCCGAGGTCTACCGCCTCTTCGGCCGGCTGGAGGGCGACAACTTCCGGTTCACGCCGCCGGAGGAGATTCTCAGCCCGGCGGCCTGGGCGGCCCGCACGGTGAACGAGAACGACCCGATGGGCAGTCCGCTGCCGGTCGGCCACGAGGTGGACAGCATCCCGCCCGGCCTGCGCGGCGACATCAAAGGCGGCGCCCCGATCTACCTGGACACCGAGGACCTCGACGTCTACTGGATGGAACCGGACGCCTACGTCTTCCTCTACGAGCACCCGGACACCGAACCGGAGCTGACCGTCATCGCCCCGGACGTCGTCACGTTCTTCGACGAACACGTGCTCGGCCCCGGCTACCCGACGCTCGTTGGAACCGTGCTGGGTCCCGGCGCGGCCGAGCGGCGGCTGCGCAAGGGGCCGCACACCGGCGAGTACGCCGACAACTGGCGACGCCTGCTGATCGCCGCCGGCCTGTCCTCCTGAATCCCCCGTCGACCCGCGGAAGGACCGTCATGGCAGCTGATCCCCGGTTCACGGCACTGTGGAGCGAGGACGAGCTCATCCCGTACCCGCGCGAGGCGTGGCTGGAGGGTGGGTTCAGCCCCGACCTGCTCCCCGCCGGTGATGAGATCCCGCTCGACGTGGCGGTCGTCTACACCGCCTTCCTCGAAGGCGACATCGAGCTGTACGACACCATCCAGCTCAGCACCGAGGACGGTTCGCTGGACGTCCGGCTGATCGTGGTGGGCGCGGTCGCCGACAACCCCGACCTGCTCTACGTGCTGGACCCGCGCAACGGCGAGATCCTCCAGTTCGACCTGGACCAGCAGGACATCCAGGGCGTCAACAGCAGCTTCCGTACCTTCGTCGAGTTCCTCTACCAGTTCGCGCTCTTCGTCGAGGCGGACGAGGGCAAGGCGGGCCGGGCCGAGCGGGCCGAGACGCTGCGGATGGTGCTGGAGAGCATCGACCCGACCGCGTTCGCCCCCGACGGCTGGTGGCCGCTGGTGATCAGCCAGTTGAAGTGACCGTCCGGCAGGCCCGGATCGCCCGCAGCGTGGTGTGCACGTCGAACTGGTGACCGTCGTCGCTGTCCCAGCCGCCGTCGCTGCGCTGGGTCTCGGCGAGCCGGCGGCGGGCCGAGACCAGCAGCCACTGCTCCTCGCCCACCTCGACCCGACGCAGCGTCGCGGCCAGCCAGGCGACGTCGGCCGGGGACATCTTCGGGATCCGCTCGGCCAGCACCGCCTGGATCCGCGCCGACTCGTAGTACATCTCCTGCCGGTGCAGCACGGCCGCGCTCAGCCAGCCGGCGGGCAGGAAGGACGGCCAACCGCCGTCCGGGGCGAGCTGCGCGGCGACGGCGTGCGCCGCCGCCTGCACCACCCCGGCGTACGCGCCGCCGACGCGGTGGTCGAGCGGGCCGGCGGCGCGGGCGTCCAGGCCGGCCACGGTCAGCCAGAACCCGGCGTTGGCGGTGAGGTAGAACCGGGCCTCCGGATCGCCCGGCCGGGCCCACTCCGGGGCGAGGCCGGCCAGCGAGGGGTCCTCGTCCCAGCCGCCGTCGGGCAGTTGGCGGGCGGCGAGCCAGTCCAGCGCGTGCCGGGCCGCCGGGCGGCCGAGGGCGCCGAGGTCGTCCAGCTCGGCCAGGCGGAAGCAGGTCGCGTCGACGGAGCCGACGGCACCGTCCAGGACGGCCGGCCAGCCCCCGTCGGGCGTCTGCCCGGCCTCGGCGGCGTCGAGCAGTTCGACCGGCACCGGCGCGCCGGTGCGCAGCCGGGAGAGACGCGCGCGGTCCACCGCGTCCCCGTGCGCCACGACGAAGCCGACAGCGGCGTCCATGTCCACCACGGCGGTCACGCTACCTGCGAAAAGGTGATCGCGCCTCGGGGGATCGGCCGAGGCCGGGGCGGGTGAGTGGCCCGCCGCCGGCCCCGGCCGTCGCTCAGTACGCGGGCAGCGAGGGATCGATCTGCTTGATCCAGGAGAGCACACCACCCTGGACGTGCACCGCGTCGCGGAACCCGGCCGCCTTGAGGGCGGCGAGCGCCTCGGCGGAGCGGACGCCGGACTTACAGTGCAGCACGACCTGCCGGTCCTGCGGCAGCTTTGCCAGCGCCTCGCCGGAGATGATGTCGCCCTTGGGGATCAGCGTGGCGCCGGGGATGCGGACGATCTCGTACTCGGCGGGCTCGCGGACGTCGACCAGGAAGATGTCCTTGCCGGCGTCCTGCCACTCCTTGAGCTCCAGCGCGGTGATGGTGGCGTCGACCACCGCCTCCTGCGCCTCCTCGGAGACCGCGCCGCAGAAGTCCTCGTAGTCCTCCAGCAGGTCGGTGACCGTCGGGTTCTCGCCGCAGAGCACGCAGTTCGGGTCCTTGCGAACCTTGATCTTGCGGTACTCCATCTCCAGGGCGTCGTAGACCATCAGCCGGCCGACCAGCGGCTCGCCGATGCCGGTGAGCAGCTTGATCGCCTCGTTGACCTGGATCGAGCCGATCGACGCGCAGAGCACGCCGAGCACGCCGCCCTCGGCGCAGGACGGGACCATGCCGGGCGGCGGGGGCTCCGGGTAGAGGCAGCGGTAGCAGGGGCCGTGCTCGGCCCAGAACACCGACGCCTGGCCGTCGAAGCGGTAGATCGAACCCCAGACGTACGGCTTGCCGAGCAGCACCGCCGCGTCGTTGACCATGTAGCGGGTGGCGAAGTTGTCGGTGCCGTCGACGATCAGGTCGTACTCGGCGAAGATCTCGCGGACGTTCTCCCGGTCCAGCGCGGTGTTGTGGATCCGCACGTTCACCAGCGGGTTGATCTCGCGGATCGACGCCGCGGCGGACTCCGCCTTCGGGCGGCCGATGTCGGAGACGCCGTGGATCACCTGCCGCTGGAGGTTGGACTCGTCGACGGTGTCGAAGTCGATGATGCCGAGCGTGCCGACGCCGGCCGCGGCGAGGTACAGCAGGGCGGGTGAGCCGAGACCGCCGGCGCCGACACACAGCACCCGGGCGTTCTTCAGCCGCTTCTGTCCCGCGACCCCGACGTCCGGGATGATCAGGTGGCGCGAGTAGCGGCGGATCTCGTCAACGGTCAGCTCGGCGGCGGGCTCGACGAGCGGGGGCAGCGACACGGTGGACTCCCCGGGATCGGCTGGTGGCGAACCGCGCCATTGTCGCTCGCCGGGGGTCCGGTCGGCCATGAGCAGTGACACGTAGCCCGACATTCGGGAGCGGGAATAACTCAGACACCCGGGACGAGCGCGCCCTCGTGGCGCACCCCGTCGACGTACGGCCAGGCGTTGGCGACGCAGCCGTCCAGGCCGTACGTCTGCTGCTGCATGACCGGGGCCGGCGCGCCGGGGCCGGGGCAGGTCTGGTGCTCCTCGCCCAGCTCGTGGCCGACCTCGTGGTTGACCACGTACGTCCGGTAGACGGCCAGCGGGGCACCGTAGTCGGGCACCGAGTCCATCCAGCGGGCCAGGTTGATGATCACCTGCCCGGCCAGCCGGCAGGAGGTGTACCCCTCGGTCATCAACCCGCCCTCGGCGCACATCCGCTCTGAGGTGGCTGGGGTGGCCAGGTAGACGGTGAAGTCGGCGGCGGCGGCCTCGGGCACCCGCTGCACCCGCAGTTCGCCCGAGGCGATCCAGCTGCGCCGGTCGGCGAGCGCCTCGTCCACGGTGTCGGCGAAGAGGTCGACGTCCTGCCCGGTGCCCTCCTCGACCGCCACCCGGTAACGGCGCAGCGGGCCGTCGTACCCGCGCACCGGCGAGCGGCCGTCGGCGGCGGCGAAGCGACCGGAGCCGCTGGTCGGGTACGCGGCGGGCGCGGCGTCCTGGCTGGCACTGAACCCGGGTGGCCGCGACAGCCCGGCGGACGCGGGGACGGACTGCCCGTCGTCGGCCCGCACGAGGGCGACGCCGGCGACGGTCGCGCCGAGCGCCACCAGGCCGAGCAGGACGGCACGCCGCCGGCGGCGGCGCATCCGGACCAGCCCGGGTCGGGTGTCGCCAGCGGGTCGGGCGGGCTCGGCCTGGTCGGCCGGTTCCGGTTCGCCACCCTCGGCGAGCGGGGAGAACGGGGTCACCCGATCAGCATGGCAGACTAATCGGGCATATCAGCGCTTTTCCGGTCGCGGACGTGAATATGTTTCAGATCGCACGGCGGGGCTCAGACCGGACGGCCGGTGTACGGCCGCCCGTCGAGGTACGGCCACGGGTTGGCGGTGCAGCCGTCCAGGAAGAGCGACTGCTGCTGCATCACCGGCGCCGGCCGGCCCGACCCCGGGCAGCGCTCGTGGCGGTGCCCCAACTGGTGGCCCACCTCGTGGTTGACCACGTAGGTGCGGTAGAGCGACAGCGGCACACCGGCCCGCACGAAGTGCGGCACCGAGGTCCGCCACCGGTCCAGGTTGATGATCACCTTCCCCGACGCCCGGCACGACGTGTACGGCCGGCCGCCCACCCGGATGTCCACTCCCCCGGCCCGGCACATCCGCCCCGCCGTGTTCGCCGTGGCCAGGTAGATCGTGAAGTCGTACCCCTCGCCCGCCGGCACCCGGCGCAGCCGCAGCCGCCCGCTGTCCACCCAGCTCCCCGGCCCGGCCAGCGCCGCCTGCGCCTCCTCGGAGAAGGCGTGCACGTCCTCACCGGAGCCGTTCTCCACCGCCACCCGGTACCGCTGCACCGGGCCACCCCGCCCCAGCACCGGACCGGCCCGGTCGTCGTACCCGAAACCGCCCCGCCCGGCGGACGGGACCGGGCCCGCGAGCTGGAGCAGCGGGGCCGGGCTGGCCGCGGACGGGCTCGGGGTGACCACCGGCAACGGCGACGGCGTGAGCGGCGCGGCGGTCGGCCGAGGGGCGGGCGTCCCGGCGGCGAGCGTCTCGGCGACGGCCCCGGGACGGCCGGCGGAGAGCGCCCCGCCCGCACCGACCACCACCGCGAGCATGGCCAGCAGCAGGAGCGTCCAGCGACGGCCTCCGACGGGCGCACGGCGGCCACGGGGGGTCGCACGCGCGCGGTGACCGTGGGGGAGGAACTCGGGCATCCGGGTCATCCTGCCATGTCGGAGCGCCTCCCGGCCTCCTCCGTTTCGGCGAGCAGGTGCAGCACCGCCCGCGCCACCGTGCGCGGCACCTCCACCTGCGCGACGTGGCCGACCCCTTCGAGCATCATCAGCCGGCTGTCCGGGATCGCCCGGGCCGCCTGCGGCGCCACCCGCACGTCCACCAGCTTGTCCTGCAGGCCGCCCACCACCAGCGTCGGGGCCCGCACCGCCGCGGCGATCCGCCACATCGACCCCGCCCCCGGCAGGTACGAGCGCAGGAAGCTGGAGACCAGGCCGCGGAACGTCCGGACGTACGCGGCGGCGTAGTGCGCGGCCTCGTAGCGCACCCGGATCTCCTCCAGCGCCTCCTGCCGGCGCTGCTCGCTGATCCGGCTCAGGTCGGCGAAGCACGCCTCCAGCACCTGCTGGGCCATCACCTCGGGGGCGAGCTGCGCCAACCGCCAGGCCGCCAGCCGCTCCCCGCGCGGGATGGCCAGCAGCGGCAGCATCCGCCCCTGCAACGAGCGGCGGAAGTCCAGGAACGGCAGCGCCGGGGAGACCAGCGTGAGGGTACGCACCAGCTCCGGCCGCAGCCCCGCCACGTGCACCGCGATCGCCCCGCCGAGGGAATTGCCGAACAGGTGCACCGGCCCCCGGTCGGAGTGCTCGACCCAACGGACCACCCGCTCGGCGAAGGCCGGGATCGTGTAGCGCCGCCCCGGCTCGCTGCGCCCGAACCCGGGCAGGTCGATGGCCTGCCCGTCGAGCCGGTGGGCGAGCAGCCCGGCCAGGTCCGTCCAGTTCTGCGACGAGCCGCCCAGCCCGTGCACGTACAGCGCCGGCTCCGCGTCCGCACTCGTGCCCGGGGTGTCCCGGACGTAGGTGACCGTGCCGTCGAGGCGTACCTCCCGGCCCGGCCAGGGCGGCGGAACGTGGTGCGGGGGCAGCAGATGCTCGGGCCAGAGGGCGGCTCGCTTCATGCCTCCCAGTGTGCCCAGCACGACCTGCCGGCGAACACCGAGCCACTCAGCCCAGCAACGCCTCCAGGCGCCGGTTGACGGCGGCCAGCGTCGCGCGGACCACCGCCTGCCGGGGGTCACCGGCGACCAGCGCGGAGCCGGCGAGCTGCTCGACCCAGCCGTCGCAGACCAGCAGGACCACCACCGTGGCCACCTCGCAGTTGCCGAACGGCACCACCGCGGCGTGCTCGACGAAGCACCGCCCGCGCTCGGCCGTGCCGTCGGCGCCCCGCAGCAGCTGGTCGACCGCCGCCGCGGCGGCGACCGCGCAGAGCCGCAGGACGTACCCGTCCACGGCCGGCCCGCTGGAGTGCCCGGCCGCCTGCTCGCCGCCGGCGAGCAGGCGTACCTCGACGGTGGCGTCGAGACCGAAGGTGCTCACCTGGACGTGGTCGATCACCACCCGGGGCCCCGGCGCGCCGCCGGTGTCCAGCGGTCGGGAGGGGGCGCTCTCCGTCGTGGTCAGCTGCCCGCCGGAGTACGAGGTGCCGAGCGTGGCCGGGCTGCCGGTGGCCGGCGGCGCGGAGGCCGCGCTCGCCTCCTCCACACTGGCCCGGCCCCGGTGCGCGGAGACCTGCCGGCGCCGGCGCGGCACCCCCTCGACCGTGCCCGGGTAGTCCTCCACCCGGCCGGGCGCGGGGGCGGCGGTGGCCGCCTCGGCCGCCGGGTGGGCCCCGGGCGGCTGGTCGGCGACCCCGCGCCCGGTGCCGGCGGGTGCGCGACCCTCACCCGACGGATCGGCCGAACGGGACCGCCTCGACGGGCCGGCCCCGGGCTCCTGCCGGCGCAGGTCGCCGGGGCGGGACTCCGCGTCGCGCGGCCGGGCCGACGCCTCGCCGGGGCGCGGCTCGGCGCCCCGCGGCTCGGGGGCGCGGGTCTCGGGGGCACGGGGCTCGGGCGCGCGGGTCTCGGCGGAGCGGCGCCGCATCGGCGCCGGGGCGGGGGTCGTGCCGGGCAGGTTCTGCGGGGCGGCGGCCAGGCCCATCCGCTCCTGGAGCAGTCGGGCCACCATCCGGCTCACCTCGGCCGGGTCGGCCCCGTCGGCGAGGTCCAGCCGAAGGCTGTGCGCGCCGGCCGGGGTACGGCGCAACGCGGCGTCGCGCACGCCGGCCACCTCCCGCACGGCGTCCAGGATGGCGTTGACGTCGAAGCCCTCCGGCCGCTCCCGCAGCGGGGCGGGCTCGTCGTCGCGGCGCAGGTGGGTGGCGATGCGGGCGAGTTCGGGGGTCTCGGCGGGTGGCTCCACGGCTGGCGGCTCCGGCACAACGGGCACGTCCGGCTCGGCGGGGACGCGCTGCGGCAGCACCACCGCGCCGGGCTCCGGCGTCCCGTCCTCCACGGCCGGCTCGGCCGGAGGCGCCGGATCGGGTGCGGAGCGGCGGGCCGCGTAGGGGGGTGCGCTCGTCGGAGCGGGCGCGGAGGAGGGGCGGTCCAGGCGGCGTGGTCCGCTCGTGGCGGGGTCCGGCGCGGCGCCGGGACCGGTGGGGGTCGGCTGGTGGTGGGGAAGCTCCGCCGGGGCGCTGGCGGTCTCCGCCGGCACGGACCGGAGCCGGAACGGCCGGTCGGCCCAGTCGGTGGTCGGACTGCTGTCGGCGGCCGGCGCCTGGGCGGGGGCGGGCGGCGCGCTGTAGGGGGCGGCCGCGCCGGCCGGAGGAGCACTCCGGGGCGCGGCGGCCGGAGGGGCGCTCCGGGGCGCGGCGGCCGGAGGGGCGCTCCGGGGCGCGGCGGCCGGCGCCTCGGCCGGCGGCGCGGGGGTGGGCGTCGAGCCGTAGGACCCGGTGCTCGGTGCGGTGCGGTAGGAGCCGCTGGGCTCCGGCCGGCTGTACCACCCCGTGCCCGGCGCCGATCCGAATGACCCGGCGGCCGAGGCGGAGGGCTCGGTGCTCGGTGCCGAACCGTACGACCCGGCTGACGGCGCCGAACCGTAGGAACCGCTGGCCGGCGACGCACCGTAGGCCGTACCCGCCGGACGTTCGCCGTATGGCGGGGCGGCGGGCGGGGCACTGGCGGGCGCGGCCGCGGGCGGCGCGCTGGCGGGGGCGACGACGGGGGGCGCGCTGGCGGGCGCGGCGGCCGGCGGGGCGCTGCGGGGGGCGGCGGAGGGCGGCGCGGTGGCGGATCGGGAACCCGCCCACCCGGCGGCTGCGTCCACGGCGGACCGGTCCGGGGCCGGCCGGTCGGTCGACGGTTCCCGTTCGGCCCGGGCCTCCCGCTCGGCGCGGGTCGGCTCGTACGGCCGGGGCTCCTCGGACCGCACCGGCTCGTAGGGGCGGGCGGGCTCGGCCCGGACCGGCTCGTACGGCCGCGCCGGCTCGGCGCGCACCGGCTCGTACGGCCGGTCGGGCTCGGCCGACCACTCCGGGGTCCGGTCGGACCGGGACCGGCGGCTCGTCGGCGGCTCGTCCTCGCGGGCCCACGGCGGCGCCCAGCCGCCGCCCCAGCTCGGCCGGTTCCAGCTCGGGCCGGACCAGTCCGGTTCGTCGGCGGGCCGGTGACCGGCGTAGGGCTGCTCGGCGTGCGGGTCCGGCTCGCCGCGCCCGGCGGCCGCCTCGTCGCCGCCGCGGGCCCCGGTCGACTCGTCGGCGGAGCCGGGGTGGGGACGGTCGGCCCGGGCGCGGGACACGTCGGGCGGGAACTCGTCGGCCTCGGCCCGGTCGGGCTGTCCTCGCTCCGGCCGGGGCGCGTGGAAGCCCGGCGGGATCTCGAAGCCGGAGGCGGCGGTGCCGACCGGCGGGACCTGCACGGCCGGTGGCGCGGATGTGGGCAGGCCCCCGTCCGCCCAGCGGCTGAGCCGCGGCGGCTCCTCTGAGGAGTGCCGCGCGGGGGCGTCCGGGTCGGCCGATCCGGACTGCTGCTCGGGCGAGGGCGCCGGCCGCTGCGCCGGTACGACCAGACGGTCGCCGTCGGCGTCCCGCCGCAGGTCGGCGCCGAAGCGGGGGGCGTCGGCGGGCGGGGCGCTCACCGGGGACGGTCGGCCGCGCGGCTCCTCGCCGGGGTGGCCGACGCCGTTGAGGTGGGCGCGGCCGTTACGCGGCGCGGGGTCGGGCTCGGGGTCGGTCAGCGGCGCCGGCAGGTCGCCGTGGCGCGGGGAGGAGGCGTCCCAGCCGGTTGCCGGGTCGGGCCGGTGCCAGGGGGCGACGGTGTCCCGGTACGCGGGGGCGTCGGCCCCGCCGGACCACCCGGTCGCCGGGGGTGCCCACCCGCTGACGGAACGGGCCAGGTCGTCCTGCTGACCCGTCCCGTCACCGTGCTCTCCCGGGGTGGCGGCACCGGGTTGCCCTGTTTCACTCACCGCGCGCTCCTTGGTCGCCCTCGCTGAGGCTACCGTGTGGTGACAGTGGCGATAAGTTACAGCGGCGGGCCAATTCCGGGACCGGGGAACAGGCCCCAGACCGGTACGGGGTAAAAGTGCCGGCTCGTACGAAGAAACTCGGAGGTTCCCATGACCGCTGTGGGGAACGGTGCGCAGACTGCCGGCCGGCCCACCAGGCTGCCCCGCTCGGCGCGACGTAAGCAGCTGCTCGCGGCGGCGCAGGAGGTGTTCGTCGCGCAGGGTTACCACGCCGCCGCGATGGACGACATCGCCGAGCGGGCGGGAGTCTCCAAGCCGGTGCTCTACCAGCACTTTCCCGGCAAGATGGAGCTCTACCTGGCGTTGCTCGACACGCACTGTGACGCGATGGTCGCCAAGGTGCACGATGCGATGAGCGGTACCAGCGACAACAAGGAGCGGGTCCAGGCCTCCGTCCGCGCCTACTTCGACTTCGTCGATCACGAGAGCGAGGCGTTCCGTCTCGTCTTCGAGTCGGACCTGCGCAACGACCCGGCGGTGCGGCAGCGCGTCGAGCGGGTGGAGCAGGGCGCCATCGCGGCGATCACCGACACCATCATCTCGGACACCGGCGTCAGCCGGGCGCACGCCGAGCTGCTCGCCTCCGGTCTGGTCGGGGCCGCCGAGACCGCCGCCCAGTTCTGGCTGGCCGGCGGTCGCCAGGTGCCCAAGGCGGAGGCGGAGGCGCTGGTCGCGGCGCTGTCCTGGCGTGGGATCGCGAGCTTCCCGCTGCAAGGTGAGTCAGCCTGAACATCCGGCCCCGAGATCGGATAGCCTTCCCATCGGCGGCTCTTTCGCCCACCTGAGGAGGCACAGTGGAGGTCAAGATCGGCGTGCAGTACGCGCCGCGCGAGCTGGTTCTGGAGAGCGCGCAGTCGCCGGCCGAGATCGAGCAGATCGTGACCGACGCCTTCGCCAAGGACGAGGGGACGCTGTCCCTGACCGACGAGAAGGGCCGGCGGGTCATCGTGCCGGTCAACAAGGTCGCCTACGTCGAGATCGCCGAGGCGTCCCCGCGGGCGGTCGGGTTCACCGTCCGCTGATCCGGTCCGGCCACCGCGGCGGGTGCGCCCGCCGCGGGCCGGGCCCGACCGGTCGGGTCAGTTGTTCAGCCCGACGGCGGCCATCCGGGCGGTGTGCTTGGCGGTGAGCCGGCGGAACGTCGCCGGCACGTCCGTGCCGTCCTGCGCGATCAGCGCGGTCAGCGCGCCCCGGTCCGCCGCCGCGACCCGACCCGCCTGGGACAGCGCCTCACCCACCAGGCGCCGCGCCCACATGGAGAGCCGGTTCGCCACCCGGGGGTCGGTCTCGATCGCGGCCCGGATCTCGCCGGCGGCGAAGTCGGCGTACCGGGATTCGTGCAGCACGTCGCGCACCAGCCGCCGGTACGGCTCGTCCAGCCGGTCGGCGATCTCGCCGAGGAAGTCGTCGGTGATGGCGTCCCCGACGTACGCCTTGGTGACCGCCTCCAGCCAGTCCTTCGGCTCGGTCGAGTCGTGGTACGCCTGCAAGGGCTCCACGTACGGGGCCATCACGTCGTCAGGCGTCGCCCCGAGAGCGGTGAGCCAGTCCGAAAGGCGCCGGTAGTTGCCGATCTCGGCGGCGGCCATCTCGCTCAGCGCGGCCCGGCGGCGCAGGTCGGGGGCGAGCCGGGCGTCGGCGGCCATCCGGTCGAAGGCGAGCAGCTCGCCGTAGGCGACCAGGCCGAGCAGGTCGACCACGGCCTCGGGTGTTGTCGGGGCGGACACGAGCGCAGGGTACCGCCCAAACCGGCACACCGAGTCCCCAGGGCAGTGGCACAGGTCACAATCGGCACCCCCGGCGAAGACCCGGGCATCGCGCTCCGGGACGTGCGCAGGGCCGCTCGGGTAGTATGGAGCAGTTGCCGCGGGCGCCGATCTGATCGAAGTCCTGCCTGCGGCGCGCGTGCGGCCCGGTCCGGCTCGGCGAATCCGCCCCCGACCGCGTGGCCCGCGCCATACCGAACGCGCCCTGAGGACAAGACGGGGCGCACCACGAGAGGGCACCCCCAGATCCAAATGAGCGAACAGATTCTCGAAGAGCTGGGTGGCCACGAGCTGGCCCCCACCGCCCCGGTCCGTCCGGAGGCTCCCACCTTCGCCGCGCTCGGTGCGCGGCCCGAGACCGTCGAGGCCCTGGCCGCGGCGGGCATCACCCGCGCCTTCGCGATCCAGGAGTACGCGATCCCGATCGCGCTGCGCGGCACCGACATGATCGGCCAGGCGCCGACCGGCACCGGCAAGACCCTCGGCTTCGGCGTACCGCTGCTGGAGCGGGTCTTCGCGCCGGGCGAGGGCAGCGACGGCGTGCCGCAGGCACTGGTCGTCGTCCCCACCCGCGAGCTGGGCATCCAGGTCGCCAAGGACCTCGCCGCCGCGGGCCGCACCCGGGGCATCCGGGTGCTGCCGATCTACGGCGGCGTGGCGTACGAGCCGCAGATCGACGCGCTGCGCAAGGGCGTGGAGATCCTGGTCGGCACGCCCGGCCGGCTGATGGACCTGCAGAAGCAGAAGCACCTGCGGCTCGACCGGGTGCGCGCGCTGGTCCTCGACGAGGCCGACCGGATGCTCGACCTGGGCTTCCTCGACGACGTCGAGAAGATCCTGGCGATGCTGCCGGAGGACCGGCAGACCATGCTCTTCTCGGCCACCATGCCGGACCCGATCGTCACGCTCTCCCGGCGCTTCCTGCGCCGTCCGATGACGATCCACGCCGGGCACACCGCCGAGACCGGCCCGTCGCCGCAGACCCAGCAGCTGGCCTACCGCACCCACTCGATGAACAAGGTCGAGATCGTGGCCCGGATCCTGCAGGCCGAGGGTCGCGGGCTGACCATGATCTTCACCCGCACCAAGCGGGCCGCCGACCGGGTAGCCGAGGACCTCGACTTCCGCGGCTTCGCCGTGGCCGCCGTCCACGGCGACCTCGGCCAGGGCGCCCGTGAGCGGGCGCTGCGGGCGTTCCGCGCCGGCAAGATCGACACTCTGGTCGCCACCGACGTGGCGGCCCGGGGCATCGACGTCAGTGGCGTCACCCACGTCATCAACTACGACTGCCCCGAGGACCAGGACACCTACACCCACCGGATCGGTCGTACCGGCCGGGCCGGGGCCACGGGCGTCGCGGTGACCTTCGTCGACTGGGACGACATGCCCCGCTGGCGGATCATCGACAAGACGCTCGGCCTGGAGATGCCGGAGCCGCCGGAGACGTACCACACCTCTCCGCACCTCTACACCGACCTCGACATCTCCACCGAGATCACCGGCACCCTGCCGACCGCCGAGCGGACCCGCGCCGGGCTCTCCGCGGAGGTCGAGGAGGACCTGGGCGGCCGGCCGCGACGCGGCGAGAGCGGCCGGGGCTCCCGGCGCGGCGAGAGCCGGGGCGAGAGCCGGGGCGAGAGCCGGGGCCGGGGCGAGCGCCGACGCGGCGGTCACTCCGACGCCGGCACGCCGGACGCCGAGGCGCCGGCCGACGTCGCCACCGAGGAAGGCACCCGCACCCCCCGCCGCCGGCGTCGCCGCCGGGCCGGCGAGGCGGTCGCGGGCGAGTCGACCGCGGCGGTCGCCACCGACGCCGGTTCCCCGGAGCCGGCCGTGGCCGCCGCCGAGGGCGAGTCGGCGAAGCCGCGCCGTCGCCGGCGCCGCCGTGGCGGCTCCGGTGCCGGTACCCCGGCCGAGGCGATCGCCGACTGACCGCTGCGACACCCGACGTCCCCCGCACCGTTCACCGGTCCGGGGGACGTCCCCTTTTCCGTGCGGGCTCTCGACCCGCCGGGGACCGGTGTCCGGCGCGGCGGACGAGCGACGCACGGCACCATGCGGTGGCCTGCCGACGGGCGGCCCGGACCAGGAAGGAAGATGGTGGGATGCCGGAACCGTTGGACGCCGCCCTGACCGAGGTCCGGGCCCTGCTGCTCGACCCCGCGCTGACCCGCGCGGTCGCCGCCGGTCGCCGCCGTGGACAGCGCCCCTCGGTGGTCCGCGCCGAGCTGCGCCCGGTCGCGCTCAAGGCCGGCCCCCGGTTGCAGATCTCCACCTCCGACGGCGCCCGGCCGTACACCCGCAACGTGGCTCCGGGGGCGGAGGCCGGCGCGGCGGTCGACGCGCTGCTTGCCGAGCCGTTCGGCAACTGGCACGTGGAGACCGCTGACGCCACGCTCCAGCTCCGGGTGACCAAGTCCGGCGAGGCGCAGGTGCACCGGGCCGCGGCGAGCCGCCCGGAGGCCGAGCCGGGCGGTCACGACCGCGCCAAGGAGTACCTGCTCGACCCGGGCGACCCGATCTTCGCCGAGATCGGCGGTTCGGCCGCCAAGCGCCGCCAGGTCGACGCGTTCCTGCGCGCGCTCTCCGCCACGCTCCCCGACGAGCTGACCGGCCCGCTGCGGGTGGTGGACCTGGGCTGCGGCAACGCGTACCTGACCTTCGCCGCGCACCGCTACCTGACCCAGCGGGGCCTCGACGTCGAGCTGGTCGGCGTGGACGTCCGCGAGGACCAGCGGCGGCGCAACACCGAGCTGGCCGAGCGGCTCGGCTGGGCCGACCGGGTCTCCTTCGTGGCCGGCACCATCGCCGACGCGGTGGTCGAGCCCGCCCCCGACCTGGTGCTGGCGCTGCACGCCTGCGACACCGCCACCGACGAGGCGCTGGCCCGCGCCGTGCGCTGGGACGCCCGCTGGGTGCTCGCCGCCCCGTGCTGCCACCACGACATCGCCGCGCAGCTACGCGCGCACCCGGCTCCCCCGCCGTACGAGCTGCTGACCCGGCAGGGCATCCTGCGGGAACGCTTCGCCGACGTGCTCACCGACTCGCTGCGCGCCGGCCTGCTCCGGCTGCACGGCTACCGGGCCGAGGTGGTGGAGTTCGTCGACTCCCGGCACACCCCGCGCAACCTGCTGATCCGGGCCCGCCGTACCGGCACCGCGCCGACCCAGGCGCAGCGGGCCGAGTACCGGGACCTGGTCGACCAGTGGCGGATCACCCCGCGCCTGGAGACGCTGCTGACCGAGGCCGGCCCGACAGCCTGAGACCGGCCGGCCCCGACACCCGTCCGGCCTGAGGTCGGCGGCGGCGCGAATCAGCGACGGCGGTCGCCGCCCCGGTTCCGCCCCGACCGCTCGCCCCCCGGGGCCCGGTCGAACACGGAGATCCGGTCCCGCGACGATCGCTCGTCCTCGTCCTCGTCCTCGTCCGGTGCGGTGGGGAACGGGACGACCTTGCCCGACGTCTCGGCGTTGCCGGCCGCGGCGAAGGCGTTCCAGGAGATGTCGACCAGCAGCCGCTTCAACTCGGCGTGCCGGACGGCGGCGCTGTGCTGCAACGCCAGCCGGATGCCCAGCACCACGCCGACCAGGGAGGTGGTGATCGCGCCGGTGGCGGCCAGCACGTGCGCGCCGGTGGCGTCGTCGCCGGTCAGCACCAGCACCAGCAGCCAGATCCAGAAGCCGAGGGCGAACACGCCGGCCTTGGCCACGAAGAACATACTGACCGCACCCGGGCGGTGCGGCACCGGAAGGACGGGGTCGGCCATGCTGCTCCTCATCGAGTGCGCTCGTCGGCGCCACGTCGCTGGTGGCGCCGGCGCGTCGAGCTTAATTGATATCTGACTATCGATGCTGGACACCGGACCGGCACAAATGCCGGGACGTGACGCCCACCGACGCCGAAGTCCTGTCGGCGGAACCCTCGGGTCGATCGGTCGACTGCTCCGACGCCTTGTCGTACTACCCTGGGAGGGGCGGCCCGAATCTGGGCTCCGGCCGGGAAGGGAAGACCCCGCAGGAATGGGTTCCGCAGAGGTATCACCGCAGATGGCCTTCGCACGCTTCGTGCGACGTGCTATCGACGACGCCCGCGACGAGCGGGGTTGGACGGTGAGCGACCTGGCGGCGCACACCGGGGTCGGCCGCTCCACCGTCTTCCGCTGGCTCGCCGGCGACTGGCAGGACTATCCCGAGCTGGCCAAGGTGCGCGGGTTCTGCGCCGCCCTCGACCTGCCCGTCGCGGCGGCGTTCCGGGCGCTCGGGCTGCCCGACGCCGGTCCCGCGCCGCGCCGCCGGGTCGACGACTCCCCCGTCGAGGCGGACGTGCGGGTCATCCTGGAGCGGCTGGCCGACCCGAGCGTGCCGGCCGAGGAGAAGCACCACATCCGCGACCTGCTCCGCTACCTGGCCCGCCGCCCGGTCCGCCGAGCCGGCTGAGCGGCCGGCCACCCGGCCGCCGCCCTCGCCGCGCCGTCCCGGTCCGGTCGGCCGCGTCGTCGTCAGGGCACGGTGACGGTGAACTCGGCGGTGCGCACCACGCCCGCCACCTGGAAGTCCAGGTACATCCGGTAGCGGCCCGGCCCGGGGGCGGTCACCCAGAAGGTGACCGGGTCGCCCGCGGGCGTCGCCACCGGGTGCACGTGCAGGTAACCCAGGTCCCCCTCGCGGAGGGCGACCAGGTGGCCGTACGCGCCGAGGTAGCGTTCCAGCGCGGCGGGGGCGCCACCGGCGCTGACGGTGAAGCGCAGCGGGAGGGCCTTGCCGACCTCCGGCGTGCCCTCGTACCCGACGGTGAAGCTGTCGACGGTCGTGGTGGTGGCCGGGGCGGGCAACGGCCGAGGGGCGTAACCGCCGGGCGCGACCAGGTCCACCCCGAGGGTCGCCGCCGTCTGCCGGCCGTCGTCGGCGACCGCGGTGAAGTCGGCGTACGCCCGCCAGACGCCCGGCTGCCCGAGGGTCAGCGGTACGGACCAGGTGCCGTCGGGCGCCATCGTCGGGTGCAGGTGCTGGTAGCCGCTGAGGTCCCGGCGCACCACGACCAGGTGCATCGGCTTGTCGTGCACGACGGCGAACCGGGTGACCGGCCGCCGCCGTTCGTCGCGTACCTGGAAGCGGAACTCGCCGGCCCGGCCGACGCCGAACTCCACGGCCGACGGGGTGAGCGTGTAGCCGCCGGAGCTGACCGAGAGACCGCCGGCGCCGCTGTCGGCGGCCTGGTCGGTGCCGTTGCCGTGGTCGTGGGCGCCGGTGCCGGGGGCGTGGGTGTGGTCGGCGGTGGCCGCGGCGGCGCTCGTCGCCGATGGCGTGCTCGGGCCGGGGTTGGCCCGGCCGAGGCCGAAGCCGAGCAGCACCGCGAGCACCAGTCCGCCGACGGTGAGCGCCAGCCGCAGGGTGCTCCGGTCCGCCCCCACCGGCTGCCCGCCGACGGCACCGGTCGGGAGTGTGTCGATCAGCTCAGCCCGCTCGTCGTCGGCCGGTCGCATCCCGAACAGCGGCGGACCCGCGTCGCCCACCGGGTGCGCGTCGGCCGGGCCGGACCGCCCGCCCTCGGCCGGGTCCCCGTCGCGCACCGGCGGACGTGCGTCCGCCGCCGGCTGGGCGTCGGTCACCCCGGAGCGCTCGCCGCCGGCGGACTCGGGCGGGACCGGCGGGGTGGGCGGGTGCTCAGGCACCGCCGACGGCCAGTTCGTACCCCGCCTCGTCCACGGCGGCCCGCACCGACGCCTCGGACAGCGGCGCGGTGCTGGTCACCGTCGCGGTACCGGCCGCCAGGTCGACCCGCACCTCGTCGACGCCGGGCAGCGCGGACAGCTCCTCGGTGACCGCGCGCACGCAGTGCTCGCAGGTCATCCCGGTGACGGCATAGGTGTGCGTGACGGTTCCCTCGGCCATGCGCCCACGGTACCGCCGACCCGGCTGCCGTCCGCCGTCCGGACGCCCAGCGTGGCGACGGTCGCAATCCACCCGCGCCGGGAACTTTCCGCCCGCACCCGCCGACGACCAGCGGGAACCGCGGCGACTGCGGTGCGCCGGGTCGACCTGGCCGACCGCGGGGCCCCTCAGCCGGCGACGGCGAGGGCGAGGGGGAGCACGTCCGGGGCGCCGGCCCGGCGCAGCAGCCCGGCCACCATGGTCAGTGTCCAGCCGGAGTCGACCAGGTCGTCCACCAGCAGCACCGGCCCGTCCAGTCCGGCCAGCGCGTCGGCCAGCTCGTCCGGCACGGCGAACGCGCCGTGCAGCGCGCGTACCCGCTGGGCGCTGTTGCCGCGCGGCCCGCCGGCCCCGGCGGTGCCGGTCGGGACCACCCGGCCGAGCAGCGGCAGCCGGCCCACCGCGGCGATCCGCTCGGCCAGCGAGCCGACCAGCGCGGGGTGCGTGCGGGACCCGACGGCGACCACGCCGGCCGGGCGGCGCGGCCACGGGTCGTCGCCGTGCGCCCACGCCTTGAGCACCTCCACCACCGCCGCCGCCACGTCGTCGGGGACCGGGCCGTCCGCCGCCTCCGGGCCGACCAGGCCGCGCAGCCGCCCACCCCAGCCCAGGTCCGACAGGCGTCCCACGGCCCGCCCGGGCAGCGCCTGCTCGCTGGGGGGAATCCGCCCCTTGAGGGGTACGCCGACCGCGTCCAGCCCGGTCGGCCAGAGCTTCTTCGGCGGGATCTCCACGCCGGGGCGGCCGAGGAAGGTCTGCGCGGCGGTCAACGCGGCGTCGGAGACCTCCGGCGTGAACAGGGGCGCGGCGCAGCGGTCGCACCGCCCGCAGTCGCCGGCGCCGGCGTCGTCCAGGCACTCCCGCAGGTAGCGCATCCGGCAGCCGGAGGTGGTCACGTACTCCCGCATGGCCTGCTGCTCGGCGGTGCGCGCCTGGGCGACGCGACGCAACCGGGCCTCGTCGTAGACCCAGGGCTCGCCGGTGGCCAGCCAGCCGCCGCGGACCCGGCGAACCGCGCCGTCCACGTCGAGCACCTTGAGCATCAGCTCCAGCCGGGCCCGGCGCAGGTCGACCATCGGTTCGAGGGCCTGGGTGGAGAGCGGCCGGTCGGTGTGCAGCGCGCCGAGCACCGCCCGGACCTGCTCCTCCGGCGGGAAGGCGAGCGAGGCGAAGTAGCGCCAGATGGCCGCGTCCTCGACACCCGGCAGCAGCAGCACCTCGGCGTGCTCCACGGCCCGGCCGGCCCGGCCGACCTGCTGGTAGTAGGCGATCGGCGAGGGCGGCGCGCCGAGGTGCACCACGAACCCGAGGTCCGGCTTGTCGAAGCCCATGCCCAGCGCGGAGGTGGCGACCAGCGCCTTGATCTTGTTGTCCAGCAGGTCCTGCTCGGCGGCCCGCCGGTCGGCGTCGTCGGCCTGCCCGGTGTAGGAGGCCACCGACCAGCCGCGGGAGCGGAGGAACTCGGCCGTCTCCCCCGCCGCCGCCACGGTCAGGGTGTAGATGATCCCGGAGCCGGGGAGCCGGTCCAGGTGGTCGGCGAGCCAGGCCAGCCGGTGCGCCGGGCTGGGCAGGTCCAGGACGCCCAGCCGCAGCGACTCACGGTCGAGGGTGCCGCGCAGCACCAGGGCGTCGCCCAGCTGCTCGGCGACGTCGGCGGTGACCCGCTCGTTGGCGGTGGCGGTGGTGGCGAGCACCGGGGTGCGCTCGGGCAGATTGCCGAGGAAGGTACGCAGCCGGCGGTAGTCGGGCCGGAAGTCGTGCCCCCAGTCGGAGACGCAGTGCGCCTCGTCCACCACCAGCAGCCCGGTGGTGGCGGCCAGCTTCGGCAGCACGGTGTCCCGGAAGTCCGGGTTGTTGAGCCGTTCCGGGCTGATCAGCAGCACGTCCACCGCGCCGGCGTGGATCTCGGCGGTGATCTCGTCCCACTCGTCCAGGTTGGCGGAGTTGATGGTGCGGGCCCGGATGCCCGCCCGGGCCGCCGACTCCACCTGGTTGCGCATCAGCGCCAACAGCGGCGAGACGATCACGGTCGGCCCGTGCTCGCCGTGCTCCCGCAGCAGGGCGGTGGCCACGAAGTAGACCGCCGACTTGCCCCAGCCGGTGCGCTGGACGCACAGCACCCGGCGCCGGTCCACCACCAGCGCCTCGATCGCCCGCCACTGGTCCTCGCGGAGTCGGGCGTGCTCGCCGGCCAGCCGGCGCAGCACCGCCTCGGCCCGCTCCCGTACCGCCGTCCGATCCTGGCTCATCCGGCATTTCTACCAGCCCCGGCTGACACCCCCGCCAGTCATCGAGGTTCGGCCGGCGCGGCCTCCCCCGATCCGACGTCGCCCGGGGGCGGGAGGAAGAGCAGGATGTCGCGGAGCCCGTCGGTCACCGCGAGCGGCAGCGGGCACCGCGCCGCCAGTTCCTCCATCGACCCGTACGGCCCGCGCAGCCACCGCTCCATCGCCACCTGCCGGCGTTGCGCGTCGGTGAGCCCCGGCAGCGTGGCGAGCACGGAGTCGGGTACGGCGTTGACGTCGACCAGCCCGCCGTCGTCGAAGGCGCGGGGCAGGTCCGGGCGGCCGATGGCGAACTCCTGGCGGGCCGTGGGGTAGTGATGCAGCAGATAACGCGCCTGCTCGCGGCGCAGCCGTTGCTCCTCGTCGCGGGCCCGGACCGCCAGCGGCCTGCCGGTGACCTTCCCCCAGACCCACCGGTTCAGCAGCACCACCTGCGCGGCGCCCACCACCCAGCACAGGGTGACCAGGCCGAGCCCGAAGAAGGCCTCCGCGACCGGCACCTCCGTTGTCGGATCGTCGGTGGCGATCAGGTACACCACCAGCGCCGCGGCGGCGAGGTAGCCGACGGCCAGCTGGCCGAGCCGCCAACTGCGCCGCCGCACCGCGTAGCCGAGGATCACCAGCCAGGTCACGAACCCGAACGACAGCAACACCAGGACGGTGCCGGCGATCGTGGCCGTGGCGCTCACCCACCTCGGTAGCGGGTGGCGTTCCGGCCGCGGCCGGTCGGGCAGGATCGGGGGCACGCCGGCGGGAAAGCCGCCCGGTCCGGGGTACCCCGGCGGGGCGACGGCCGCGTACGGCAGAGCCGGAGCGGGCCGCGGGGCCGGCGGGGCTGGCGGTGGGACCGGAAGCGGCGGGGTCGGCTGTTCGACCGGCGGTGCGGCGGCGGCCGGTTCCGGAGCAGCCGGCTGCCGGGCAGCCGGACCGGCGGGCGGCGTCGGCACCAGGGACGCCGCAACGTCGGCGGTACGCATGGTGGTGGTCGACGCGGGCGACCCCGGGGCCGGCTCGGCGGTGTCCGGAGGCGGTCCGGCGGGGCGGTCCGAGGCGGCGGCGGTAGTGTCCGGCGGCCCCGGGCGCGGGGACGGGACGGTGGGGGCGAGGGTCGGGTCGGCGCGGAGGATCCGCCGGTGCAGTCCCTGGAGCGCCTCGCCCGGCTCGATGCCGTACTCCTCGCGGAGCAGGTCGTCGATCTCCCGGTACGCGGCGAGCGCCTCGGCCTGCCGTCCACTGCGGTACAGCGCCAGCAGGTACTGGTAACGCAGCCGCTCCCGGACCGGGAACTCGGCCACCAGCTCCACCAGTCCGCCGATCAGCTCCCGGTGCCGGCCCTGCTCCAGCTCGAGCTCGGCCCAGGTCTCCAGCGCGGTGGCCCGAGTCTCCACCAGGCGCTGCCGGGCCGCCTCCAGCACCGGCCCGCTGAGGCCGCCGAACGGCTCACCGTGCCACAGCTCCAGCGCCGCGCGCAGCTCCGCCGCCGCGTCGGCGGTACGTCCCGCGGCCCGGTGCCGCTCGGCCCGCCGAACGCCCCGCTCGAAGCGGACCGCGTCCACGGCCTCCGGATCCACCCGCAGCAGGTACCCGGCGTCGGTCAGGCTCAGCACCTGCCCGGGCGTACGGGGGGAACGGTCCGGCTCCAGCACCCGGCGCAGCCCGGCGACGTACTTCTGCACCACGTTGGGGCCGTTCGCCGGCGGCTCCTCCGGCCAGACGGCCTCCACGATCTGCCCGGTGGACACCGGACGACCGGCGGAGAGCAGCAGTACGGCGAGCACGGCGCGCTGCTTGCCGGGGCCCAGGTTGAGCTGCCGGTCGGCGTACCAGGCCCGCTGAGGCCCGAGGATCTCGAATCGCAGCGTTCCTGACATGCGAGTTTCCGCTCCTGACACCCCCATGGCTGCCGGACGGCAGTGCACGGCAGCCGGACGGCAGCATAACGGCAGCCGAACCGCCGTGGCGGCCCGCAACATCGTCCCTGGCAGAAGCCACGCAGCGAGAAAGAGACGTGCGATGACACAGGCACCTGGCAGCGCCGGCATGATCCGACGAGCGGTCGGCACGGTCACCGCCATGCTGGCCGCGACCACTTTGCTCGGGGGTTGCGGGCCGAAGAGCGAACCGGCCGCCGAGCCCCGCACCAGCCCGAAGGAGGCACTCCTCGATGCCGTCCCGGACGGGACGGAGGGCCCGTTCCGGTTCAGCGGTAAGGACGCCACCTCGGACCTGTCGGGCGTGGTGGACCCGGAGGCGAAGGGCATCGACCTCACCGCCGCAATGAAGGACCCGGAGCACGGCTTCACCACCCGGATGTCGTTCCTGGTGCTCCAGGAGCGGATCTGGATGAAGGTGAAGTTCACCGGCACCGAGGGGCTCACCGGGCTGCCCAAGCTGCCGAACCGCTGGATGGAGTTGGACCGGGCCCGGCTGACCGATCCGGATACCACCCCGACGTACGAGGGGGTGGACATCGGCAACGCCGGGCCGATCATCGAGGCCGCCACCACGGTGGAGGAGAAGAGCGACCGGACGTACGCCGGGGTCGTCGACCTGACCAGAAGCGAGGCGGCCGAGGCGGTGGGTGAGGAGGAGGTGGCGGCGCTCGGCGAAGCGGCCCGGCAGGTGCCCTTCACGGCCGTCGTCGGCCCCGACGGCAACCTCGCCTCGCTCACCCTGGACGTGCCGGCCGCCGGCAAGGCGAAGGCCTGGGCGTACGTCGTGAAGTACGTCGACTACGGCTCGGCGCCGAAGCTCGCCGCGCCCAGCGGCAACGCCGCGCAGCCGGCGCCGAAGCTGGCGTACGAGATGCTCATGGGTTGATCGACGACGAAGCGACCGGGTGTCGCGGCCGCACGGGGGGCCGCGACACCCGGTCGTCCACCGTCAGCGGCCGAGCACGGACCCGCCGTTGACCCCGAGCACCTGACCGGTGACGTACCCGGCCGAGGTTCCGGCCAGGTAGCGGACCGCCGCGGCGACGTCGTCCGGCTCGCCGGCCCGCCCGACCAGGGTGGCCGCGACCCGCTTGGCGTGCCCCTCGGGGGTCATCCGGTCGCCGAAGAACTCGGTGTCGGCGACGTAGCCGGGGCTGACCACGTTGACCGTGACCTGTTCCGGGCCGAGCTGGGTGGCCAGGTCGTACGCCCAGCCGTGCAGCGCCGCCTTCGCGGCCGAGTACGCCCCGCCGCCGCCGCGCTGGGCGGCGATCGAGCTGAGCAGGATCACCCGACCGCCGGGGCGGCGCAGCGCCGGTCGCAGTGCCTCGGTCAGCAGCACGGCGGTGAGCACGTTGGCGTCGAAGTTGGCGCGCCAGTGCGCCGCCACCCCGGCCAGCGTGCCGGTGTCCCCGCCGAGGTAGCCCCCGGCGTTGTTGACCAGCACGTCGACCGCCCGCTCCCCCACCGCCTCGACGACGAGGTTCGCCTGCTCCGGGTCGGTCAGGTCGGCGACGACGGCGCGTACCGCGCCGGCCCGCCCGCACTCCGCCGAGATCCGCTCCGCCGCCGCGGCCAGCACCGCCGCCCGCCGCCCCACCACCAGCACGTCGAGCCCGTCGGCGGCCAACCCTGCCGCCACCGCCCGCCCGATCCCCGTCCCTCCGCCGCTCACCACGGCCAACCGCTCCCCCATCGCCGCCTCCCCCACCGTTCCCTACCGTCTCCTGGCAGAACCACGTCGATCATGAAGTTATCGCCACCGCGTACGGCGCGTCGCGGCAATAACTTCATGATCAACGGGATCGAAGCGGGGTCGAGCGGGGGTGGGGTTAGTGGGGGCGGCGGGGGGTTAGGGCGGTGCGGAGAGGGGTCAGGCGGGAGGTGAGGCTGGCCAGGCCGCCGGGGAAGAAGTAGACGGCCAGGATGAAGACGGTGCCCAGGACGAACAGCGGCTGGCTCAGCGGGCGGCTGAGGACGGCCGGGAGGCTCTCCACGGCGTCGCTGGTGCCGAAGGCGGTGAGGCGGTGGTCCAGGTACATGTAGAGGATGCCGCCGAGCACCGGACCCCAGCGGGTGCCGGGGCCGCCGAGCACCACCATCACCAGCAGCGACAGGGTCAGCTCCGACGAGGTGATGTGCGGCGAGGCGCCGCCGACGATCAGGCAGTAGACCACCCCGCCGCTCGCGGCGAGGCCGCCGGCCAGGGTGAACGCCACCAGCTTGAACCGGTACGGGTCGAGCCCGAGCACCCCGATCCGCCGCTCGTCGTCGCGCAGCCCGGCCAGCACCCGCCCGGTGGGCGAGCCGGAGACCCGGTGCACCACCAGGACCACCACCGCCAGGTACGCCAGCGCCAGCCAGTACAGGTTGACCGTGTTGGTCACCCCGACCAGGGCCGGCGGCAGCCCGGACACGTCCAGCGGCAGCCCCTCCTCACCACCGGTCCACCCGCCGAAGTCCCGGGCCACCAGGATCGCGCCGACCTGGGCGAAGGCGAGCGTCACCATGGCGAAGGCGATCCCGACGGTGCGCAGCGCGACCGCGCCGAGCAGCGCGGCCAGGGTCGTCGCCCCGGTGACGGCGAGCAGCGCCGCCTGCCACAGCGGCAGGCCGGCCCGGGTGATGAGGATGTCCGTGCCGTACACGCCGGCGGCGAAGTAGAGCGCGTGCCCGAACGAGAGCATCCCGGTACGGCCGAACAGCAGGTCGTACCCGGCCGCCAGCCCGCCGAAGACCAGGCAGACGGCGAGCAGTTGCAGGGTGCCCGGCGAGTTCAGCGGCCCCTCGAAGATCCCCGGCAGGCTGACCGTCGAGTACGGCAGGATCGCCGCCACCGCCAGCGCCGCCAGCGGCAGCCACGGCCGTACGCCGTGCCAGCGACGGCGTCCCGGAGTCAGCTCGTCGGGCACCGCCGCGGGCGGAGCCGGGACCTCGGGACTCTTGACCTCGGTCATGCCGTTGCCACCTTTCCGGCGAAGCCCTGCGGACGCAGCAGCAGCACCACGGCGAGCAGCCCGACCACGCAGATGTCGCCCAGTCCGGACTCGCCGTAGTAGTTGACGAACTGTTGCAGCAGCCCCACCGCGACCGCGGCGTACGCGGACCCGACCACCGAGCCCATCCCGCCGATCACCACCACGATGAACGCGAAGATCAGCAGCGAGCCGCCCTGACCGGGCGAGACGGTGCCGAAGTAGACGCTGCCGAGCGCGCCGGCCAGCGCGGCGGCGGCCCCGCCGATCGCGAAGACCAGCGTGAACGCCTTGCGGACGTCGATGCCGAGCGCGGTCACCATCTCCCGGTTCTCCACCCCGGCCCGGATCACCAGGCCGTAGCGGGTCCAGCGGAGGAAGGCGAGCAGCGCGCCGAGCACCAGCACCGCGGCGACGATCAGCAGCAGCCCGCCGTTGGGCACGTTCGCGCCGAGGATCGAGGTCACCTGACGGGTCCACTCGGGGCGCGGGAACGGGCGCGCGTCGGCGCCCCAGGTCGCCTGGAGCAGCGCCACCCCGGCCAGCGACAGGCCGACGGTGACCAGCACCTGCTCGATGGTCCGCGAGTAGAGCGGCCGGATCAGCACCAGCTCCACCAGCACCGCGACGAGGGCACCGGCGAGCACCCCGAAGGCGACGGCCACCACGAAGCCGAACCCGTCGGAGCCGGCGCCGGGCAGGTTGCCCGCGGCCCACCAGGTCGCGTACGCGCCGACGCCGAGGAAGAGCCCGTGCGCGAAGTTGAGCACGTCGGCCAGGCCGAAGACCAGGGAGAGCCCGGAGGCGACCAGGAAGTAGAGCGCCGCCAGGCCGAGCCCGGTCAGCGCCAGCAGGATCACCGTGGTCACGAGTGCACCTCCGCCGAGCCGACCCCGAGCAGCGACTTGGTCAGTCCGGTCTCCAGCAGCAGTTCCTGGGCGTTGCCGGCCCAGGCCACCTTGCCGGCGGCGAGCACCACCGCGTCGCGGGCCAGCCGCCGGACCACGGCCAGGTTCTGCTCGACCAGCAGCACCGGCACGGACTCGGCCACCCGTTCCAGCACCTCGGCCACCTCGGTCACCACCTTCGGCGCCAACCCCTTGGTCGGCTCGTCGACCAGCAGCAGCCGGTTGTCGTTGAGCAGCACCCGGCCGATGGCGAGCATCTGCTGCTGCCCGCCGGAGAGCGAGCCGGCCCGTTGCCGTCCGCGCCGGTCCAGCTCGGGGAAGAGCGCGAAGACCTTGTCGTACGCGGGGGTGGTGCCCCGCCGCTCGGCCAGCCGCAGGTTCTCCGCGACGGTGAGGCCGGCGAAGACGCAGCGGTCCTCCGGCACGTAGCCCAGCCCGCCGCGGACCAGCCGGTGGGTGGGGCGGGCAAGCAGGCTCTGCGCGCCCATCCGGATGGCGCCCCGGACCTCGCCGTTGCGCGGCGTCAGGCCGACGATCGCGCGCAGCGTGGTGGTCTTGCCGACGCCGTTGCGCCCGAGCAGCACGGTCACGCCGGTCGGCGCGACCGTGAACGACACGCCCTGGAGGATGTGCAGCCCGGCGATCCGCACGGACAGGTCCTCCACACTGAGAACCGGTTCGCTCACTGTGCCGCCTCCGTTCGCGACTGCGGGGCTCGCAAACCCGGCTCACTCCTCGCGCTCACAGTGACTCCCCCAGGTACGCCTCCTGGACGGTGGCGTTGGCCATCACCGTGTCCGGGGTGTCGCAGGCCAGCAGCGCGCCGTGGTGCATCACTGCGATCCGGTCGGCGAGTTCCAGGATCACGTCCATGTGGTGTTCGACCATCAGCACCGCCCGGCCGCTGTCGCCGGTCAGCGACTTGATCACCGCGACCAGCTCGGGCACGTCCTCGGCGCTGACGCCGGCCATCGGCTCGTCCAGCAGCATCACCCGGGGCTCCCCGGCGAGCAGCAGGGCGATCTCCAGCTTGCGCTTCTCGCCGTGGGCGAGGGTGCCGGCGAGCGCCGTACCCCGGTGCTGCAGGCCGACGCGGTCGAGCGCCGCGTCGGCGGCGGCGGCCACCTCCCGGTCGGCCGCCGCCCGCCGCCACAGCTTCATCGAGCCCCCGCGGTACGCCTGCACCGCGAGCCGGACGTTCTCCCGGACGGTGAGCGAGCCGAAGACCGAGGACGCCTGGAAGGTGCGTCCCAGCCCGAGGCGGGCCCGCCGGTGCGGGGGGAGGGCGGTGATGTCCTCCCCGTCCAGCAGGATCCGACCCTCGGTGGGCCGGCGCAGGCCGGTGATCAGGTTGAACAGGGAGGTCTTGCCGGCGCCGTTCGGCCCGATCACGCCCAGGAACTCCCCGGGCGCCAGGTCGAGGTAGACGCTGTCGACGATGGCGACCTCTCCGATCCGCCAGGTCAGACCGCGGGTGGCGAGCACGGTTCAGCCCTTCATCTGGGTGACCGGCGGCGCGGTCTCGTCACCGGTCAGGCTCTTCTGGGCGGCGGCGGTGAACGCGGTGCCGCTGCCGGAGAGCTTGGCCTGGTACATCGGCTGGAGCAGGGCGTGGTCGTCGGCGCGGATGGTCATCGACCCCTTCACCCCGTCGAACGTCCAGCCTTCGAGGGCCTTGACCATCTTCTCGACGTCGTCGCCCCCCTCCTGCACGGCGCGGACGACCATCTGCGCGGCGGCGAAGCCGTCCGGGTGGAACAGGTCGATGGTCCCGCCGGGGATCTTCGCCTTGGCGGCCTTCGCGGCCTCGGTGTCGCTGGCCCCGTCGAAGTAGTGCGACAGGAAGGAGATCTTGCTGCCGGCGGCGCCGAAGGTCGGCCAGGAGGCGCGGATGTCCAGGCCGGTGACGACCGTGGTCGAGCTCAGCACGCCCTGCTGGTCGAGGGTCTGCCACATCGCCGGGGCGGTGGTGCCGGCCCAGGCGACGAAGAGCAGGTCCGGCTTGGCGGCCTTGATCTGGCTGGCGAACGGGGTGAACTCGGTGGCGCTGGCGGGGGCGCGGACGCTGCTGACGCTGGCCCCGGCCACGCCGATGACGGCCTTCACGGCGGCCTCGTTGGCGTCGCCGAAGGCGCCGTCCTGCGCGAAGACGACGACCTTCTTGCCGGCCGGGTCACCGATGAACGACTTGGCCGTCACCACGTCCTGGTACGACTGCCGGCCGGAGCGGAACGTGTACTTGTTCGCGCCGGTGATCGCGTCGGTGGCGGCCGGGCCGGAGATGAACAGCACCTTGTTCTGGGCGGCGATCGGGGCGACCTGGAGCGCGACGCCGGACGCGGTCGAGCCGGCAATGATCTTCGTGCCCTTGCCGATCAGGTCCTTGGCGGCGGAGACCGCCTTGGCCGGGTCGCCGGCGTCGTCGACCTCGGTGAGCTCGATCGTGCGGTCACCGACCTTGCCGGTGCCCTTGGTGGCGTGGTCGAGGCCGGCCTTGAACCCCTCGATGTACTGCTTGCCGTAGCTGGCCAGCGCACCCGACTGGGAGTACACCAGGCCGACCTTGACCGGGGCGGCGGAGTCACCGCCACCCGAGGCGGTGTCCTGCGGGCTGCCGCAGGCCGTGGCGGCGAGCGCCGCGGCCATCATCGTGGCGGCGGAGAGGAACGCCCGCCGCGTGTGCCGGACCGTCATCGCGACTCCAGGTGAGGACAGGAAGCATGTTGTCGGCTCACGCTAGAAGTGACGTCACCCACGGGCTATGTGGCCCCGGCACACAAGTGATACGGACGGGGTGGCCGGCCGTAACAATCGCCGGGCGGGTGAAGGTTACATCCCGCTTCGCGGTGGCTTGTACCGCCACCACCCGGCCCGCCCCTGTGTCGCGTCCCGCCATCGCCCCCGGCATCTCCGGCCGTTTCTCATTCCGCCCGCCCTCCGCTGTCGCTCGCCGCGTTCGCCGCCACTCGCGCCGTCCACTCCTCCCCACCATGGCCGCCACGGCCCACCGGTGGAACACCACGGGTGTCACCGCGGTCGTTCGGCACCCATGGTGTTCCACTCACCAGTCGGCCGGAGTGGCGCGTTGCAGGCGCCGTCGTGGTCGGCCGGGCGGGGGCAGCGCCGGCCGCCGTCGAGCAACCGGTCGCAGAAGACCCAGTGGCGTACGCCCTGCGCGTCCTCGGCCGACACGGTGGTGCCACCGCCGTCCACTTCGGGCAGGAAGCCGAGCGCCCGGGTGATCGCACGGGCGAGGCGCAGCGCGGCGGGCAGGTCGGCGGCAACCACCGGCAGGTGTACGACGAACCGCGCCGGACTCACCACCGCGCGCCCGGGGTGAATCGGGCCTGCCAGCTCCGCAACGCCCGCTTGATCCGGACGTTCTCCTCGGTGGTCAGCGCCAGGTCGCGCCGAGCGTTGGCCAGCTCAGCGGCGACCCGATGGAGGAACGCGTGCACCTCGACCGGGTCGAGTCCGCGTCGTACCTGATGGAACTGCTGCTCGCGGATCTGTCCCGCGGTCAGCGGCCGGCACGACGCCGAGCGGTACCAGCCGGCGTTCGGCGGACGGTGCGGTTGGCGCCGTGGGGCGCGGCGGAACAGGGAGAGCACGTTGCGCATGAGCCACCTTCCGGTCGTCGCGTCATCGCGTCATCGCGGGCCGTCGCACTGGAAGGCGGACCCACACGGTTACGTCAGCTCTACTTATTGCAGTTACTCAAGTCAGGCATGATCGGACCTGCCGAACCAACCGGAGTCCTCACCATGCCCACTGCACAGCCATCATTCCGGCGCATAGTCGACGAGATCGCCGGCAAGATCAAGAGCGGCGAACTGAAGCCGGGCGACAAGCTCCCGTCTACCAGCGAACTTGCCAAGATCTACGACGTCAGCACCGGCACCGTGTACCGCGCCCTCTCACTGCTGCACGACCGTGAACTGATCATCGGTCAGCCCGGCCGTGGCACTTACGTCGCGGAGCGCCCGGCGCAGTAGGAGTTCTGAGCCTTTCGAGCTGATGTCGTAAACGACTCAGCCGATTGGCAGCCGTGCGCCATCCCGCAAGAGCGGGCTCATCCTCCTGGTAGTGGCCCGTTGCGGCCGAGTGGCACCACTACTTCCGACGGGCAGCGCAATCTCCGCCCGTCGCGGCACCCACCCGGACAGGGCTGATTCGTTTACGTCATCAGCTCTAAAGGGCCGCATGACACCACCCCACTCCCGGCAGCGGCTGCGGCTCGGCCCAGGTCAACAGGCCCCGCTCGGAGCGCCCGGCCCCACTCGGCTGCGTACCGCCGCCGACGAGAAGGGGGCGCCCGGCCGGACCGGACACCCCTTTCCGCGTACCCGACGGGGAACCTTCGCCACCGCGAGCCGGGCCGGTGGGCGCGGCTCGCGGTGGCGCGGCGGTCGGGGTGGGGCAAGCGAGCTTCGGTCAGCGCTCGGCGAGGCCGGCGCGGGCGGCGACCGCGGTGTCGGGCTGGTCGGCGAAGACGCCGTCCAGGCCGAGGCCGTAGAAGAGCTCGTACTCGGCGGTGATGTCGCCGCGGGCGTTCGGGTCGGCGCCGATCCGGAAGTCGGCCGGGAGGAACTGGTTCTCGGCGCGGAAGGTCCAGGCGTGCACCACCAGGCGCTCGCGGTGCGCGTCCCGGACGACAGTGGTCGGCGCGCGCAGCTTGCCGGTGGCGTCGCGGGGCACGATCAGGTTCTTGTTCAGGCCGACACCGTCGGCGTAGTCGGCGATCCACGCCAGCCCCGCCGGAGTGGCCAGGTCGGCGTAGGTGCGGGCGTCACCGGCGGCGGCGAAGTCGTACGGGCGGCCGGCGGCGTCCAGCAGCTGCACCAGCGGCACGTCGATCATCGCGGCCAGCTTGCGCAGGTTGGCGGTCTCGAAGGACTGGACGAAGACCGGGTCGTTCCGGTGGGTCAGCCCGTTCTTCCGCAAAACCGCGACCAGCGGCTCCTCCAGCGGCAGCCCGATGGCGGCGAAGTAGCTGGGGTGCTTGGTCTCCGGGTAGACGCCGACGGTGCGGCCCCGGTTTCGACTCTCGGTGCGGGCCAGGTCGATGACCTCCTGGAACGTCGGCACCTCGAACCGGCCGTCGAAGGCGGTGTTCGCCACCCGCACCTGCGGCAGCCGCTCCTTGGCGCGCAGGGTCTTCAGCTCGGCGAGGGTGAAGTCCTCGGTGAACCAGCCGGTGACGGCGACCCCGTCGATGGTCTTGACGGCCTTGCGTCCGGCGAACTCCGGCCGGGCCGACACGTCGGTCGTACCCGAGATCTCGTTCTCGTGCCGGGCGACCAGCACGCCGTCCTTCGTCGAGACCAGGTCCGGTTCGATGTAGTCGGCGCCCATCCGGATCGCCAGCCGGTAGGCCTCCAGGGTGTGCTCGGGGCGGTAGCCGCTCGCGCCGCGGTGGGCGATCACGATGGGGCGGTGGCTGGCCCGGTCCCGGCCGGCCTGGTCCGCGCGGTCGGCGTCGTCCTCACGGGCCGACGCCGAGCCGGGGACGGCGACGGCCACCGCGAGCAGGGCGGCGGCCAGGCCGAGGGCGGAAAGGGTACGTCGCAACGCCGTCTCCTGTCGTCGATTGGTCGCCGCCCAGCAGACCGGTCCGGGCTGACCGCCAGTTGGTCGGCGGCTGACCGGCCGGTGAACCCTGCGGGATACGCCATTCACCGACCCGAAGATGCCCGGAACCGGAAGATTGTCTGGTGCGCCGGTTCCTTCGTCACCCCGTCCGGCTGGTGCCGTTCGGCTTCCTGGTGGCGATCGCGATCGGCACCGGCCTGCTGATGCTGCCCTGGGCGACCAGCGAAGAGCGCTACACGCCGCTGGTCACGGCACTGTTCACCGCGACCTCCGCCGTGTCGGTCACCGGCATGGCCGTCAACGACACCCCGAACTACTGGAACGCGTTCGGGCTGGCGATGATCACCGTGCTCACCCAGATCGGCGGCCTGGGCATCCTCACCGGCGCGGCCCTGGTCAGCCTCGCGGTGTCCCGGCAGCTCGGGCTGCGTAACCGGCTGCTGGTGGCGGCCGAGACGGCCGAGTACGGCGTCGGCGACGTCGGCTGGCTGCTGGCGCGCATCGCCACCACGGTGGTGGTCACCGAGGCGCTGATGACCCTGGTCGTCAGCGGGCGGCTCTGGCTGACCTACGGCTACTCGCCCAGCCGGGCGCTCTGGTCCGGCACCTTCCATTCGATCCAGGCCTTCAACAACGGCGGGTTCACGCTCTACTCCGACGGTCTGCTCGCCTTCTCCCGGGACCCCTGGGTCGCGCTGCCGCTGGGAATCGGCGCGATCATCGGTGGTCTCGGTTTCCCCGCCCTGTTCGAGGCGGCCCGGCGCTGGCGCTGCCCCGCCCGCTGGGCGGTCGCCACCAAGCTGACCATCTGGGGCAGCGTGGTGCTGGTGGCGGGCGGCTTCCTCGCCCTGCTGCTCGCCGAGTGGGGCAACCCCCGCACCATCGGCACGTACGACGCGCCCGGCAAGGTGCTCGCCGCGTTCACGCAGATCGCCCTCAGCCGCACCGGCGGCTTCGACGTGATCAACGTCGAGTGGCTGAGCGAGGAGAGCTATCCCCTGCTCATCGCCCTCATGTTCATTGGCGGTGGCAGCGCCAGCACCGCCGGCGGCATCAAGGTCTCCACGTTCTTCCTGCTCGCATTCGTGATCTGGGCGGAGGTACGCGGCGAGCCCGATGTCGTGGTGGGCCGGCGGCGGGTGGTCGGGTCGAGCCAGCGGCAGGCGCTCACCGTGGCGCTGCTCAGCGTCGCGCTGGTGGTCATCGGCACGGTCGGGCTGATCCTGATCACCGAAGGGGTCCGGTTCAACGAGTCGCTCTTCGAGGTGACCTCGGCCTTCAGCACCACCGGCCTGTCGGTGGGGCTCACCCCGAACCTGCCCGAGCAGGGCCAGTACCTGCTGACCGTCCTGATGTACATCGGCCGGGTCGGGCCACTCACGCTCGGCTCGGCGATCGCGTTGAACACCCGGCGCCGGCTGTACAGCTACCCGAAGGAGCAACCCATTGTCGGCTAAGGGAACGAGCGACGGCGACATCGCGGTGATCGGGCTGGGCCGGTTCGGCTGCCACCTGGCCGGCGCGCTGACCCGGCTGGGCCACGAGGTGCTCGCCGTCGACCGGGACTCCGAACAGGTCCAGCGCTGGGCGCCGTACCTGGAACGGGTGGTGCAGGCGGACGCGACCGAGGAGGACGCGCTGCGTCAGCTGGGCCTGGCCGACTTCGGGCGGGTGGTGGTCGCGATCGGCGTGTCGCTGGAGGCGAGCGTGCTCACCGTCGTGGCGCTGACCGAGGTCGGCGTGCCGCAGATCTGGGCCCGGGCCACCTCGGACAAGCACGCGAGGATCCTCGCCTCGGTCGGCGCCCACCACGTGATCTTCCCGGAGGCGGAGACCGGGGAACGGGTGGCGCACCTGATCGTCAGCCGGATGCTCGACTTCATCGAGTTCGGCGACGACTTCGCCATCGCCAAGGTGCCGGTGCCGCCGTCCCTGGTCGGCCGGTCGCTGCGCGACCTGACCCCCGAGCGCTACGGCGTGCTGGTGGTGGGCACGAAGCTCCCCGGGGAACGCTTCCGGTACGCCACCCCGGACACCCGGATCAGCAAGGACACCGTGCTGATCGTCGAGGGCACGATCGCTCAGGTGCAGCAGTTCGCCAACCTCGGCTGACCGGTCACTTCCCCTTGCTTTTGCCCCCCTTCGTCGCCGCTACCGGCCGCCTTTTCCCTTGCTGTCACCCGACCCCTTGCCCTTGCCGGAGGTGCCGGACCTCGCCTTCGACGTGCCCGACCCACCGCTGCCCGAGGACTTGACCGTGGTCTTCGCCGGCGGCTTCTTCGTCGTCGCCTTCGGCGGCGGCGCCTTCGGCGGCGGCGCCGTCGGGGTCGGCATCGCCCCGGCCACCCCGGAGACCCGTACGCCGCAGCTGTTCTCGCCGATCTTGAACTCCAGCGGCAGCGGGTTGCCGCCGGCGTACTGGCCGGACAGCGCGATCTTCTCGGAGGCCCCGGGCGCCAACGACTCCCGACCGGCGGCCGGACCCACCCGGACCGTCCGACCCTCCTGCCGCACCGTCGGGCCGGGGGCGGTGAGCGTCTGCTGGCCGGGGAAGGCGAAGCTCATCGTCCAGTCCCGCAGCTCGCGGGTACCGGTGTTGGTGAGGGTGAGCTGAGCGGCGAAGTCCTTGCCGGAGTCGCTGCGCAGCGCGTACTCGACCTCGCAGGGGCTCGGCTGCTCCAGGCCCATCCGCGCCTCGGCGGGCTGGTCGACGCCACCGCTGGCCGGGGTCTTCGAGGTCATCCCCCACATCGCCGCGGTCACCGCGACCAGGCCGGCGGCGGCCACCCCCGCCTCCACCCGACGCCGCCGGGTCGTCGCCCGGCGGCTGCGGGTCCGACCGGAGAAGGGCAGCGCGTCGGTGTCGGCCGACCAGGGCAGGATCGTGGTGCCGGCGCTGGCCAGCAGCGCCGGGTCGAGCGTGCCGGGCGCCGGGGAGACCGGCACGGCCGCGATCATCCCGGCCGCCTCGGCCAGGGTACGGGCCAGCTCGGCGGTGGTCGGCCGGTCCTCCGGCCGCTTGGCCAGGCAGCGGTGCGCCAGCTCGGCCACCTCGGCGGGCAGTCCCGGCACCTCCGGCATCGGCTCCGGGTCGTTGTACATGTGCGCCCGCAGCATTTCGGTGGTGGTGCTGGCCTCCCACGGCAGCCGGCCGGTCAGCATCCGGTAGAGCAGCAGCCCGACGGCGTACACGTCGGTGGCCGGCGAGACCTGGCCGTTGTCCAGCCGCTCCGGCGCCAGGTAGGCGGGGGTGCCCAGCAGGGCGCCGTCCGGGCCCTTCTCGCTCTCCCCCACCAGGGCGGAGATGCCGAAGTCGACGACCTTCACCCCGTTCGGGGTCAGCATGACGTTGCCGGGGGTGACGTCCCGGTGGACCACGCCCCGGGCGTGCGCGGTGGCCAGCGCCGAGGTGACCTCGGCGGCGATGGTGACCGCCTCCCGCCAGGCCAACTTCCCGTCCCGGCCGAGCCGCACGGTCAGCGGGGCGCCGTCGACCAGCTCCATCACGACGTACGGCACGGTCAGGCCGACCTGCTCGGACTCGCCGTAGTCGTACACGTTGGTGATGTTGGGGTGGCAGAGCCGCGCGGCGGCCTGGGCCTCGACCCGGATCCGGTGCCGGAAGGCCTTGTCGCTGGCCAGCCGGGAGGCGAGCACCTTCACCGCGACCTGTCGACCCAGTACCTCGTCGTAGCCACGCCACACCACTGACATGCCGCCCGCGCCGAGCTGCTCTATCAACCGGTACCGCTCACCCAGCAGCTGCGCGCCGTTCCGGATTCCACCACCCATGGTCGGACGTGTTGCCCGGGAACGATCCCGCTACACCTCGCTGGTCGTAATCGGTCAGCGGATTCACCCGATCAGGCTGTCGCGAGCAGTTGGTCCACCGGCGCGTAGTCGTCGGTCAGGACCAGCGCGTCGTCGACGAAGGCGGCCAGCTCCCCACCGGCCAGCAGGTCCGGCACCGTGTCGAGGCGGCCCAGCCGCTGGGTGAGCGCGTCCACCGGCAGCGGCGCGTCCGAGGCGACGATGAGGAAGTTGGAACCCTGCTGACCGGCGATCGCGGCGGCCGGGGCGACCAGCGCGACGTGCCGGAACTCGGCGGCGACCGTAGCCAGCTCGCTGCGGATGAAGCGGCCCGGCGGATAGTCGATGACGTTCTGCACGTACATCCCGCCGGGCCGGAGCACCCGGCGGACCTCGGCGGCCATCTCCCGGGTCGCCAGGTGCCAGGGCACCACCAGGTGGCCGAAGGCGTCCCCGACCACGAAGTCGCGGCTGTCGGTGGGCTCGCCGCCGACCAGCATCCGGGCGTCGCCCACCACCGCGCGCAGCCCCGGCCCCGGCCGTACGCCCAGCAGCCGCCGGTCCAGCTCGACCAGCTCACCGTCGATCTCGAAGACCACGTTGTCGGTGCCGGGGCGGGTGGCGCTCAGGTAGCGCGGCATGGTGAAGCCGCCCCCGCCCAGGTGCAGCGCGTCCAGCCGCCGCCCCGCCGGCGCGACCACGTCCGCCGCCGCGCCGATCCACCGCGTGTACGCGTACTCCAGGTGGGTGGGGTCGGCCAGGTCCACGTACGAGTGCTCGGCGGAGTTGAGGTAGAGCACCCGCCCACTGGCGCGGGACGGGTCGTCGGCCACCCGCGCACAGTGGTACGCCGTCTCCACGTCGCACGGGTTCGGGGCGACCGCGCTGAGCCCCGCCCCGAGCAGTCCGAGCACCGCGAGGGTGGCCTTGGTCCGGGCCGCGCCGGGCAACCCGCCGCCCTCCTGCCGGCGCAGGTGGAACCCGAGCGCGAGGCCGGTGACCCCGAGCAGCACCGCCAGCGCGATCAGGATGACCGTGCTGGGCAGCGCCGCCACCAGCACGAAGCCGGTGACCAGGGTGGCGGTGATGCCGCCCAGCGTGCCGATGCCGGAGAGCCGCCCGACCACCTGCCCGGTGCGGCGCAGGTCGGCCAGTTGGAGCTTCACCACCAGCGGGGTGACCGCCGCGAGCAGGGCCGCCGGGACGAAGACCGCGAGCGCGGTGAGCAGCAGGATGGCGCTGGCCGCGCCGCCGCGCAGCACCTCACCGGCGTACCGGACCACCGGCAGGGTGACCGCCGTGGCGATGCCGGCCAGCACCAGCGCCGGGGCCAGCAGGCCGCGCGGGTCCCGCCGGTCGGCCAGCCAACCGCCCGTCCACGCCCCGTACGCGATGGCGGCCAGCGCGATGCCGATCACCGAGCTGGTGACCTGGAGGGTCACCCCGACGTACGGGCCGACCAGGCGGAGCGAGACCGTCTCCAGCACCAGCACGGCCCCGCTGGAGAGGAAGACCAGGAACGCGGCGAGCCCGTTGGGCAGCGCGCGGGCGGTGGCCGGGTCGGCGGAAGCCGGGTTGACCACGACGTCGGACGATGAGCTGCTCACCGTCGCGATGGTACGCAGCGTTGCTGGCGCTCCTGGTCAGTACATCGAAAGATGAACATGGTTTGTGTGGTCGGCGGCCGGGCTGCCGGAGCCGCTGTACGACCGCCAACCCGTGTTCGGCATCCAGATCTGCCGGTACCAGATCACGTAGAGCACGCCGAGCCGGCTGGCGTTGTTCTTGAAGTAGTTGGCCAGGCTGTCGCCGTACGCCTTGTCCCCGCCGGTGGCCGTGCGGTCCTCGAACCCGCCGGTGGCGGCGGCGAAGTCGCAGGCCCGCCCCTTCGGGTGCTCACCGCCGCCGCCGCTGCGGAAGCAGGAGACGTACCGCTTGTAGCCGGCGGCCTGGGCCTGCCGCAGGGCGTGCAGGGTGCGCGGGGTGATGCAGCCGTCGGTGGTCGGGTCGTTGGCCGAGCAGGACTCCGACGGCCAGGACCCGTCCGAGTTGCGCGGCGCCGGACTCGCCGACCGCGAGCTGCCGTTGAAGCCGGAACTCGTGCCGGAGCTGACCGTGGCGAGCGCCCGCTCGGCGTCCCGCTTCCGCTTGGCCAGCGCGGCGAGCTGCTTCTGCTGCTCGCGCACCTCGTTGTCGATGGCCGCCTTGGCCTGCGCGGCGGCCTGCTTGGCCTCGGTCAGCTCGCGCAGCCGCTTGGCGTCCCGCTGGCCCATCACGTCCAGCTCGGCGGCGCGTTGCAGCAGCGCCTGCGGGCTGGCGCTGTTGAGCAGCGCCGAGGCGGTGCTCAACCGACCCAGCCGGTACGACTGCGCGGCGACCTCGCCGACCTGGGCGTTCAGCCCGACCAGCCGCCCCTCGACCGTCCTCAGCTCGCCGGTCAGGGCGGCCTGGCGGCGCTTGGAGTTGTCCAGCTTCGCCTTGGCCTCGATGTGGCCCTTGGCGGCGGCCTCCAACGCCTCACGGAGCTTGGTGGTGCCACCCTCGTTCGGCTCTGCGGCGGCCGGCGTGACGCCGGCGCCGAGCAGCAGTGCCACGACGGCGAGCAGCACGATCAGCGGCCGGCGGGCGGCCGGCCTGGTGAGGCTGGTCCTCGGCACGACAGTGTCCTTCCTCGGCCGCCAGGGGGACGGCGGCGCGGCGGCGGCCCCGCCGGGCTCCGAAAGGACGGGCCTGCGGGCGACGACCGCCGGACACGATACCGGACCCAGGCCGGTTGACCAGGCCCGCGACCGCCGAGGGCATAGATCGTCGACGCAGCGTCCCGGCGTGGTCGCGCAGCGCCGCGACACCCGGCCGGCCTCGTCCGCGCCGGCGTGATCGACTCCGATTGCGGCGTGTCGCGGCATCCAGCCGCCCTGACACGCCGACACGCCGCAACGCGCGGCGGCGGAGGGGTCGGGTCAGCCGCCGAGGAGGGCGTCGCGGACCTCGTGCCAGGTCCGCTCGTCGGCCGCGACCAGCAGCCCCTTGTCGTCGTCGGCCGGGTGGTACTCGGCGCCGTCGAACCGGCGGGCCACCCCGCCGGCTTCCCGCACCAGCAGCGCCCCGGGGGCGTGGTCCCACGGCAGGGTCCGCCAGAAGAGCACGAACTGCTGGTCGCCGGTGAGCATGTCGAGGTACTCCCGCCCGGCGCAGTGCTGCCCGACGAGCAGTTCGCCGATCCGCGCCCCGCCCGCCTCGGCGGTCCGCCGGGTCTCCGGCGGCAGGAACCGGGTCATCGCGGTGCCGCGCAACGCGCCGAACGGCGGTACGCCATCGGCGGTGCGCACCGGCCGGCCGTCGAGCAGGGTGCCCTCCCCGGCGACGGCCACCGCCAGCGTCTCCGCGAGCGGGTCGAGCACCCAGGCGGCCGCCGGCTCGCCGTCGGTGAGCAACGCGACCATCAGCGCGAACGGGCGTCGGCCGGCGGCGAAGTTGCCGGTGCCGTCGACCGGGTCGACCACCCAGACGTCGCCGTCGCCGCGCAGGTGGCGCAGCAGGGACGGATCGTCGGCGACCGCCTCCTCGCCGACGACGACCGAACCGGGCCGCAGCCGGCGCAGCGCGGCGGAGATCTTCTCCTCCGCCCGCCGGTCGGCCACCGTGACCAGGTCACCGGGGGCCTTCTCGGCGACGTCGGCGTCGTCCAGCCGGCGGAACAGGGGCAGCACGACCTCGGCGGCGGTCTCCCGCAGCAGCTCGCCGACGTCGTCCCGCAGCCGGTCAGCCACGCGGCGGGAGCTTGACCACGCTGACGAAGAACTCGTCGATCTGCCGGACCACCGAGATGAAGCGCTCGAAGTCGACCGGCTTGGTCACGTAGGCGTTGGCGTGCAGCTGGTAGCTGCGCAGGATGTCCTCGTCGGCCTGGGAGGTGGTGAGCACCACGACGGGGATGCGGCGGAGCTGCTCGTCCTCCTTGATCTCCTCCAGCACCTCGCGGCCGTCCCGGCGGGGCAGGTTCAGGTCGAGCAGGATCAGGTCCGGCGTCACCGCGTCGCCGTACGGGCCCTCGCGGCGCAGGTAGGCCAGCGCCTCGGCGCCGTCGGAGACGACGGTGAGCCGGTTGCGCAGCTTGTGCTCCTCGAACGCCTCCTGGGTCATCAACACGTCACCCGGGTCGTCCTCGACCAGCAGGACCTCGATCGGGCTCTTGCCGTCCGCTGGCGCGGTCATCTCACCGTCTCCTTCATGCCACCCGTTGTACCGTGCTCCGGCGCCGCCTCGGGCGCGTCTGCGCCCGCCGGGCCGTCCGGCTGCCGGCCCACGGTCGGCGCGGAGGTCTCCGGCTCACCGTCGGCGTCCATCTCGACCATCGAGGCCAGGTCGTCACCCGCCGGCTCCTCGCCGGTGACCGCCTCGGCCTCCGCCGCCGCCCGGGCCGCCTCGACGTCCTCGGGCAGCGCCGGCAGGGTGAAGCGGATCGCGGTGCCCTCGTCGGTGTCGGTGTCCACCCAGACCCGGCCACCGTGGTACTCCACGATCTTCTTGACGATCGCCAGGCCGATACCGGTGCCGGGGTACGCGTCCTTGGCGTGCAGCCGCTGGAAGATCACGAAGATCTTGTCGGCGAACTCCGGCTCGATCCCGATGCCGTTGTCCTGGCAGGTGATCTCCCACTCGTCGTCGACGAGCCGGGCGGAGACGTGCACCTTCGGCGTGACGTCCGGGCGGCGGAACTTGATCGAGTTGCTGACGAGGTTGGCCAGCAGGTTGGTCAGCAGCGGTTCCTCGCCGCGGATCACCGGCATCTCGTCCCAGGTCAGCTCGGCGTCGGCGTACTGGCGGGCGGCCTCGGTCTGCCCGGCCACGTCGCCCATCACCTTGTCGAGGTCGACCTCGGTGAAGCCGGTGGTGAGCCGGCCGATCCGGGAGAAGGCCAGCAGGTCGTTGATCAGGCGCTGCATCCGCTGCGCGCCGTCGACCGCGAAGGCGATGTACTGGTCGGCGCGCTCGTCGAGCTGGCCGGCGTAGCGGCGCTGGAGCAGCTGGCAGAAGCTCGCCACCTTGCGCAGCGGCTCCTGGAGGTCGTGCGAGGCCACGTACGCGAACTGCTCCAGGTCGCGGTTGGAGCGGGTCAGTTCCTCGGCCTGCTTCTGCAGCTGGCTGTTGACCCACTCGATGCTCTCGCGCGCCTCGCGCACCTCGGCGAGTTCCCGGGCGATCTTCTGCCGCATCGCGTCCACGTCGCCGGCGAGCTGTTGGAACTCCGGTGGGCCGGATCCGGCGATGCGGTGCTGGTAGTCGCCCTCGGCGACCTCCCGTACCTGCTCGGCCAGCCCGGTCAGCGGCTTGATCACCATGCGGTCCAGCGACAGCAGCAGCACCGAGCCGGCCACCGCCACCACCACCGCCGCGACGATGAGCAGGACCACCAGGATGTTGCTGCTCTGGTAGACCTTGTCCGCCGTGCGCTGCCGCTCGTCGAGGATCTCGGCCTGGAGCACGCCGGCCGAGGCGCGGATCTGGTCGAACTGCTGCCGTGCCTGGTCGGTGATGAGCGCCTGGCCGGCCGCCGTGCCGTCCCGGTCGGTCGTGGTGATCACCGGCTGGGCGACGGCGCTGCGCCAGTCGGCCGCCTGCTGCTCCACCACGGCCAACGCCCGCTGGATGTCCGGATAGTCACCGATCAGCGCCTTCATCTTGCTGACGGTGTCCCGCTCCTGCTGCAGGCCGCTGTCGTACGGGGCGAGGTCGGCGCGGTCGGCGCTGACCGCGTACCCCCGGACGGCGGTCTCCTGGTCGAGCAGGGCGTTGAGCAGTTCCTGGCCCTGCACCCGCAGCGGGCCGGTCTTCACCAGCACCGCGTCCATGTTCTGCCGGGTCTTGGTGGCCAGCGCGGCCTCGGCCGCGGCGAGCCCGAGCAGCAGCACCACGACCACGGTGAGCAGCAGGCTCACCCGGCGGCGCAGCGTCCACCCGGGGCGGTACGAGTTCACCGGCCACCGCCGCGGGTGACCAGCAGCATGGCGACGTCGTCGGCGAGCGGACCACCGTTGATCTGCTCGGCCCGGCCGACCAGCCAGGCCGGCAGCTCGGCCAGCGGCACCGCCTGGTTGGCCGGCTCCTCCAGCAGGCCAACCAGCCCCGGCACGTCCAACCGGTCGTCGCCGTCGCCCACCCGTCCCTCGATCAGGCCGTCGGTGTACATCAACAGGGACCAGTCATCGGTGTCGAACTCCAGGTCGAACGCTACGGGTCGGCGAGGTCGTACCCCGAGGAGCAGGCCACCACGCGCCGGGACCGGCGCGACCTTGCCCCCGGAGAGCAGCAGCGGCGGCGGGTGCCCGGCCAGCCGGACGGTGGCCCGATTGCCGGCCAGGTCCAGCCGGACCGTGGCGACGGTGGCGAAGATCTCCTGAAGGCGGCGCTCGCTCATCAGCACCTGTTCCAGGGCGGGCAGCACGTCGTCGTCGGCGACCCCGGCCAGGATCAGCGCCCGCCAGGCGACCCGCAGCTCGACGCCGAGCGCGGCCTCGTCCACACCGTGCCCGCAGACGTCGCCGACGATCAGGTCGACCCGGTCGGGCCGGGTCTGCACGACGTCGAAGAAGTCCCCGCCGATCAGGGCGGCGTGCCGGCCGGGACGGTAGAAGGTGTGCACCGACACCTCGTCGGTGCTCATCAGCGGCTGGGGCAGCAGGCCGCGCTCCAGGCGGGCGGACTCGGCCTGGCGCAGCTCGACCTCGCGCAGCCGCCGGGCGTTCTCGTCGGCCCGCTTGCGTTCCACCGCGTAGCGCAGCGCGCGGGTCAGCAGGACGCCGTCGACCTGCCCCTTGACCAGGTAGTCCTGGGCGCCCTCGGCGACCGCGACGATGCCCAGGTGCTCGTCGGAGCGGCCGGTCAGCACGCAGACCGCCGCGCCGCTGGCCATCTCCAGCACCTTGCGCAGGCCGTCCAGGCCCTGGGCGTCGGGCAGCCCGAGGTCGAGCAGCACGCAGTCGACGCCGGCCACCCGCTGCCGGGCCTCGCTGAGGCTGGTGGCGACCAGCAGGTCGATCATCGAGTTGGTCTCGGCGAGCAGCTCACTCACCAGGAAGGCGTCGCCCTCGTCGTCCTCGACCAGCAGAACCCGCAGCCGCTCGCCGGGCGGCAGGTTGGGGTTCCGCCCGAGGCCCCCCTGCGGGTACGGCGCCACGGAGGGACCGGCCATGCCGGGCCCCCGGTGCGGCCGGGTCACCGCCGCGAGACGCGGGAGTTCGCTGGTGATGTCGGGCTCCTTCCGAGTGCCCCGCTGATCCTGTATTAGACAACGGTCGCACACAACACGGCCGTGTCGGCACGGGCGTACCCGGGCAAGGCCGTCACACGGACAGCGGTCGGGCGGGAAGGCGCGTTACGGGATGCCCCGGGGTGTCGCGGCTCACCCCCGGCGCGGTGCAGGATGATCCTCACCCTTCGCCCCACCCCCGAGGAGCCCGCCGTGGGCGCACCCGTAGTTCCCGCCGCCGAGGAGTCCGCCGGGCGCACCCCCGTGGTCCGCGCCGCCGACCGGGCGCTCGCCCGGCCGCGCCGTAGGGCGCTCGCCGCCGTCGCGGCGTTGGTCGCGCTGCTCGCGGTCGGTGCCGCCGTCCTGGTCGACCTGCACACCCCGGCGCCGCGTCCGGCGGACGCGCCGGCCGGCGAGTTCAGCGCCGCCCGGGCGTACCGGACGGTGCAGACCGTCGCGGCCCGCCCGCACGTCGCCGGCAGCCCGGCCAATGATCAGGTACGCGAGCACCTGGTCGGCGCGCTGCGCGGCCTGGGGCTGGAGACCGAGGTGCAGGACACCGTCGCTGACGAGGCGGGGCAGCTCAGCGGGGCCGCGGGCGGCGCCACCCTGGCCCGGGTACGCAACGTGGTGGCCCGACTGCCCGGGACCGCCTCCACCGGACGGGTCTTCCTGGTGGCGCACTACGACTCGGTGCAGTCCGGACCGGGCGGCAACGACGACGGGGCCGGGACCTCGACCATCCTGGAGGTGGCCCGGGCGCTGACCAACGGTCCCCGCCCGCGCAACGACATCGTCTTCGTGCTCACCGACGCCGAGGAGGCGTGCCTGTGCGGGGCGCAGGCGTTCGCGTCGAGCCACCCGCTGGCCGCGGACCGCGGGGTGGTGCTCAACCTGGAGGCGCGGGGCGCCACCGGTCCGGTGATCATGTTCGAGACCTCCCGGAACAACGCGCGGCTGGTCGACGTCTTCGGCCGTGCCGCCCCGCACCCGGTGGGCACCTCGTTCGCGGTGGAGATCTACCGGGCGCTGCCGAACGACACCGACTTCACCGCGTTCCTGGACGCCGACTTCGTCGGGTTGAACTCGGCGTACATCGACGGGGGCGCGATCTACCACACCCCGCTGGACACCCCGGCGGCGATGGACCGGGGCAGCCTCCAGCAGCACGGAGACAACGCCCTCGGGCTGGCCCGGGAGTTCGGCCGTGCCGACCTGACGGACGTCCGCTCCGTCCACGACGCCACCTACTTCCCGGTCCCCGGCGGGCTGGTCCGCTACCCCGGCTGGCTGACCTGGCCGCTGGCCGCGCTGGCCGTGGCGGCGGTGCTGGCGCTGGCCTGGCTGGCCCGACGACGGGGGCGGGTGACCACCGGCCGACTCGCCGCCGGCTTCGGGCTGGCCCTGGCGCCCATCGTCGTCGCGCCGCTCGCCGCCCAGCTGCTCTGGGCCGCGATCACCGCGCTGCGTCCCGGCTACGCCGAGCTGCTCGACCCGTACCGGCCGACCTGGTACCGGCTGGCCGTGGTGGCGCTCGCCGCCGCGATCCTCGCCGCCTGGTACGCGCTGACCCGTCGCTGGGCCGGCCCGGCCGCACTCGCCGTCGGCGCGCTGGGCTGGCTGGCCCTGCTCGGGGTGCTGCTGGCCGCGCTGGTGCCCGGCGGGGCGTACCTGGCGACCCTGCCGGCCCTGGCCGGCGCAGCCGCCGGCCTGATCGCCCTGGCCAGCCGGATCGACGGCCCGTGGCCGGTGCTGGCGGTGACCCTGGCCGGCGCGGTCGCCGTGGTGATCCTGCTGCCGACGGTGGTGCTGCTCTTCCCGGCGCTGGGTATGGCGATGGGCGGCGTCGCGGCGCTCTTCGCGGTGCTGCTCGGCCTGGCCGCACTGCCGGTGGTGGACCTGCTGCACCCGGCCGCCGGCGGCCAGCGCGGGCTGGTCGCGCTGCGCGCCCGCCGGCTGGGCGCGCTGCCGGCCGTCGCCGCCGGGCTCGCGGCGGTGGTGCTCGCCGGGGTCGGGCTGCGGGTGGACCGCTTCGACGCCGCGCACCCGGCGCCCACCCACCTGATGTACGCCCTGGACGCCGGCACCGGCCAGGCCCGTTGGCTCAGCCACGAGGAGGACCCACAGCCCTGGACCGATGGCTACGTGGACGGGTTGGCGAAGGTCGAGGACTTCCCCGGTCTCGGTGACGCCGAGCTGCGCGCCGGGCCCGCCCCGGCGGCGAACCTGCCGGCACCGAAGCTGGAGGTCCTGGCCGACACCACCGTCGGCCGGCAGCGCACCCTGCGCCTGCGCCTGGTGCCCCAGCGGCCGGTCCGGCTGGCCACGTTGCATGTGGAGACCGCCGGGACGGGCGGCACGGGCCTCGAGGCGGCGACGGTGGCCGGTCGGCCGGTGAAGATCGACAAGCGGCAGCCGGACGGCCGCTGGTGGGGCATCGTGTTCCACGCGCCACCGCCGGAGGGGATCGAGGTCACCCTCACCCTGGAGCCGCGCGGCGGCCAGGTGCTGCTGCGGGCGATGGACGCCAGCGACGGCCTCGACGGGCTGCCGGGCTTCCGGCCCCGCCCGGCGGACGTGGGCGTGGTCGGCTCGCACAGCTCGGAGATGCTGGCGGTGGCCCGCACGTATCCGCTGTAGCCGGACCGGCGGGGGCCGGGTGTGTCGGTCGGGCCCTGTCGAGCTGATGTCACGAACGATTCAGGCAGCGCGCCGGGTCGCCGTCATCGTGGGGCGCTGATGGCCATGACGGCGGTGTCGTCGGTGAGCCCGGCGCCGAAGGTACCGAGCAGATCGGTGACGGCGGCGACGGCGTCGGCGGCGTTGGTGGGTGCGAGATCGGCGGCGAACCGGGCGAGGGCTGCGGTTCCGTAACGGCCGTCGGGGGTCTCGCTGCTGCCGGTACGGGCCTCGGTGAGTCCGTCGCTGTAGAGGAGCAACGTGTCGCCGGGGTTCGCCACGACGGTGGTGTTGGTGTATTGGGAGTTCGGGAAGGCCCCGACGATGCGGCCCTTCGTGCACTGGTAGTTGGCGGAGCCGTCGGCCCGTAGCAGCAGTGGTTCGGGGTGTCCGCCGCTGGCGACGACCGCGGTGAACCCGCCGACGGCCGGTGTGGGGGTGAGGATGCCGCAGACGACGGTGCAGTAGCGGGCGTCCTCGCGGTATTCCTGCCAGAGCACCCTGTTGAGGTTGTGCAGCGCGGCGGCAGGGTCGGGGGTGTAGACGGTTGCGGCGCGCAACGTGTAGCGGGCCAGGGCGGTGACGGCGGCCGCTTCGACGCCCTTGCCGCTGACGTCGCCCAGAAAGAATCCCCAGCGGCCGTCGTCGAGGGGGAACAGGTCGTAGAAGTCGCCGCCGACCTCGTCGGTGGAGGCCATCCGGTAGTACGCGGCGCTCTCCAGTCCGGGCGGGGTTTGCAGCACGGCGGGGAGCAGACTTCGTTGCAGTTTGCCGACGAGCTGCCGTAGCCGTTGGTCCTCGCGCTCCGCGGCTCTGCGGGCGTCGAGGAGCTCTCGTTCGTAGCTGCGACGTTCGCTGGCATCGAAAATGGCCGTGCGGATGAGTTGGGGTTGGCCTTCGCTGCCGGCCTTGACGACGGAGGTGACGAGGACCGGCATGCGGGAGCCGTCCCTGGTGCGAAGGTCCAGGGCGATGCCGCGGATCTCGCCCTGCATGGCCAGCATGGGTGCGAAGTGGGTTTCGTGATAGATGCGGCCCCCGCCGGTGAGCAGGTCGCTGAAGCGGCGCCGGCCGACGAGTTCTTCGCGGGTGTAGCCGAGCCATGCCAGCAGGGTGCTGTTGATCTTCGCAATGGTGCCGTCCAGGAGGGTGGACAGGTTCCCGCAGGGCGCGTTCTCGTACAGGTCTTCGAGGTTGTCCTCGAGCAACGAAGGAAACCCCGCCTCGCTCGGCCGGGCGCTCCCGTCATCGCTCGGACCTTGGCCGGAAGGATCACGCCCGGCAGCGGCGGTCATCGGTAAGCGGCCCTGATGAACGACGTGATCGCTGCGGTCGTGGCCTCCGGCGCGCTCAACTGGGGGCAGTGCCCGGTCGCGTCCAGGGTGACCAGCCGACTTCCGGCGATCTGTGCGTGCACGAAGGCGCCGACCTCAGGCGGCGCGATGGCGTCCTGAGCGCATTGCAGGATCAGGGTGGGAACCTTCACGGCGGCGAGGTCGGCACGGTTGTCGGACAGGAACGTGGCGCGGGCGAACACCTGCGCCATCGCGGGGTCCGTCCGGCAGAAACTTGCCGTCAGCTCTTCACCCAGCTCCGGCCGCTCCGGATTGCCCATGATCAGGGGGGCCATGCTCGACGACCAGCCGAGGTAGTTGCTGTCGAGCGACTCGAGCAACTCGTCGATGTCATCGCGGGTGAAACCGCCTCGGTAGTCTTCGTCATCGATGTAGCACGGCGACGGGGTGACCAAGACGAGTGCGGAGAAGCGGTCCGGTTCGCGGTTTGCCGCGAGGACCCCGATGCTCGAACTGACCGAGTGTCCGACGAAGATCGGCTGCTGAAGGTCCAGGTCCTGGCAGATGCTCAGCACGTCATCGGCGTAGCCGTCCAGGGAGGCGTACCGGTCGGCGTCCCAGGCCGCCGGGTCAGCCTTGCCCGATCCGACGTGATCGAACAGCACCACCTGGGCCCATTGTCCGATTTCGGAAGTAACGTGGCGCCACATGTGCTGGTCGCAGCCGAAGCCGTGCGCGAGCACGACGGTGGGACCGCCCTCACGACCGGCCAACCTCACGTTGTTGCGGTTCCGCACACGCATTCACCTATCTTCCATCACCCGCACCGTGTGACCAAGTGCCCGCTCACCTCGGGAAACGCATTCGGGACGAGGGGGTTCAGCCGTCGGCGAGACGGCGGCCGGGGACGTTCGGCACCCACAGGATCCCGGGGATGATCCGGGCTGGAGGCGTAGAAGTTGATCAAAGCGGACAACTCGTCCTGACCTGCTGCTATGCCCCGGCATTTGGCTCACGCGGTATCCGCCTCGGGGCTGACGTGAATCACGCCCGGACAGGGCACGCGCGCTGCAAGACTCGCTCAGTGGGTGGCTACCGGTGGTGGGAGCGGATGGGACCCGCCGTCGCGGTGGCCCCTGGCACCCGCATCGACCGGTTTGAGGTCTTCTTCGACCTGGTCTTCGTCTTTTCGTTCTTCATCATCACCCGGGCCACCGCGGTGGACATCACCGGCGACAGCCTGCTGCACGCCATGCTGGTCCTCGCCGTGCTCTGGTGGTGCTGGGTCGTGCACACGGTGGTCGCGACCCGGGTCCGGCTCGGCGTGGGCTTCGTCCCGGCGCTGATGGTCGTCGCGATGGCCGCCCTGTTCTGCTTCGCGCTGTCCCTGCCGCAGGCATTCGGTAACCCGGTGCGGTGGGCCGTCGGGCCGGTGGTGCTCGCGGTGAGCTACCTGGTGCTCCGCGGCGTGCACCTGCTGCTGTACTGGCACGTCGCCAAGGAGAGACCCGGCGAGCGCCGCCTGTTGCTGAAGTACTCCCCCGAGCTGGTGACGAGCACCCTCCTGCTGCTGGGTGCCGCGTTCATCCCGCCGTTGATCGACGACCCGTGGTGGGCCGACCTGGTGCGCGACGGGCTCTGGATCGCCGTCGTCCTGTTGCAGTACGGCGCCGGCCTGGTCGCCAACGCCTGGGGCTGGGTGTTGACCTCCGCCGAGCACTGGACCGAACGGTACGACTTCATCCTCATCATCGCCCTGGGCGAGTCGATCATCTCCGTCGGTATCGGCGGCAACCTGCTCGGTGAGCCGGTCACCTGGCGGGGCGTCACCGCCGCGGTGCTCGGCATCTTCTTCACCGCCGCCCTGTGGTGGACGCACTTCGACATGATCGCTCCGGCCGCCCGCATCGCCCAGCACGCGGCGCAGGGCCGCCACCGGGTGGCCATGGCCCGGGACGTCTACGCGTACTCCCAGCTCGTCATGATCGCTGGGATCATCCTGTTCGCCCTCGGGGCAGAGGAGATCGTGGGGCAGATCGCGGACGGCTCGATCAACCTCGCCGAGCCGACGCACGGCCCGGGTGTGCCGCTGCTGTTCGGCGGGGTGATCTGCTACCTCTGCGGCGGGATGCTGTTCCAACTGCGCGCCCTCGGCACGCTCTCCTGGACCCGCGTCGGCACCGTGCTCGTACTCGCGGCCGCCATCCCCCTCGCCACACACCTCCCCGCACTGGCGGCGCTCAGCCTGCTCACGGCCATCTGCCTCGCGTTGGTGGCGACCGAGATGGTGGTCATGGCGGACGCCCGCCGAGCGCTGCACAAGGCGGTGTTCGAGGAGAAGACCACCTACGAGAAGCACGAGGCCGACTGGCGAGCCCGCTGGCACGACGGAGCCCCGGACGAAAAACCCCGGTGAGAGGCCAGGTTCCGACGTAGCCGGGTCTCCTACTTCCAGCGGAAGTGCACGAACCGGAGCAGACCAGCGCGTTGACCTGGGCTGCAACGCCAACCCATGATCGCGGGAACAGATCGGGCACAACTCGGCCCATCACCGGCCCACCGCCAGCCGAGCGCCAGATAGGGCCGCGTCGACCAGGTTCCGCGTCCGGTCGATCGCCTCCGGCCACTCCCCCGCGTACGTGTTCAAAGTGATGATCGGCGTCGCATGCCCCAGCGCCATCTGAACCGTCTTCACGCTCGCCCCGCCGTGGATCAACAGCGTGGCGAAGTAGTGGCGCACACCGTGATAGCCGAACCCCTCCGGTACCCCGTCGACCGCTTCCACGGCCTTCTTCCATGGGTACGCCCACCCGGTTCGCTGGATCGGGTTGCCCCGGCCGCTCGTGAACAGCAACTTCGCCTTGCGAACCACCGGCTTGCGCGGGTTCGTCTCATCGAGAACCTCCACTTCGACCGGCGGGAAGAGTTCGATGTGCCGGACGAGGGCATCGGCGACCACCTGGCCGCACGCTGGTGGAACGGCACCGTGCGCCACGAGGCGCTATCGGTCGAGTGGAGGTGAGAGACCTTCACCCGTCTGCTGTCGTAGCAGCGGGCGTGAAGCTGGAGGCAGCCTGACCGCGGGAACGCGCGGGAGGGTGGGAAGCAGCCTCGACAACGCCGGGATGGGCTGGCACTGCCAGACGGCCCAGGTTCGGCAAGCGAGACGGAAAGGTGTACGCGAGGAACCGATGTGTAAAGCCTCTTAATTCCACCACCGGCTCAAATCTGGCGGATAGGGGCCGGGATCGCGGACGGACTACCCGGGCTGATTCCGTTCGGGTGGGCATCACGGCAGCGGTGCCGCTGTCCGTGGTGGCTGCGGGGAAGGTCTACGGCGTACCCGCAGCAGGCCGCAGGGGCAAAGTCGGACACCTCCTCCGTCGATCGATCGGTGGTGAACGTGGGAACCGTCCGGTGCGGACCCGCCGCCAACGCGACCAGCGTGGCGGAGATGGGAGGGCACGTTGTCCTGCCGGGGCACCGGACGGGGCGGAGTCCGCGTAGTAGTCCGAGGACGGGAAAGCCGTCCACATGGCGAAGGCGGGCAGCAGGCTCGCAGGGAGGGATTGTCATGCCAGGAGGCCGCTGGTGAATACCGGCGCACCGTGGCCCAGCCTCGACGAGGCGTGGCGGCGGGTACTGGAGATTCAAACCAAGCTGCATCGATGGGCAGGCGAGGACGGTTCTCGTCGGTTTGATGATCTGTTCAACCTTGTCACTGATCCCGCGTTCCTGGTGGTGGCGTGGGATCGGGTGCGGAGCAACACCGGCTCGCGCACTGCGGGTGTGGACGGCTTGACCGCCCATCACATGCAGGTGCTGGTCGGTGCGGAACCCTTCATGGGCATGATCCGGGAGGCGGTGCGGTCGGGCCAGTTCCGGCCGCTTCCGGTACGGGAGCGGCTGATCCCGAAGCCGGGCAGCCTCAAGAAGCGGCGGCTGGGTATCCCCACCGTCGCGGACCGGGTCGTGCAGGCGTCGCTGAAGCTGGTGCTGGAGCCGATCTTCGAGGCGGACTT